>JBEKFO010000292.1:0-5570 GCA_050013275.1 Roseiarcus sp.
CTGGCCGGGGGGTGGACGGTCAGCGCCGGGTCGCAACTGGAGAAGGGCGCGAACGCCCTGTTGGCTCTTGCCGGCGGCGCGCGCGACGCGACGATCGATCTTTCGCAAATCGATCGCATGGACACGGCGGGAGCGTGGGTCATCGATCGCTCGCGCGAATCCTTGGTCGCGCGCGGCGTCGAGGCCCGATTCGTCGGCGCGCGGCCCGAGCACGCGATCCTGCTGCGCGAGGCGCATTTTCGGCCGATCGAGACCCCGCCGCACCGCCAGATGCTGACCTTGACTTCCTTGGTCGCCGACATCGGCGAAAGCGTTTACACCGCAGGCGCCGATCTCATCAGCGGCCTGGGATTTCTTGGCCGCATGGTCAGCGTCGGGGCGAGCGTCGCCGTTCACCCCCGGCGTTGGCGCTGGACGTCGACGGTGTTCCATCTCGAGGCGTTCGGGCTGCGCGGCGCTCCGATCATCCTGCTGATCAATTTTCTCGTCGGCGCCATCGTCGCCCAACAGGGCATCTTTCAGCTGGCGCGATTCAACGCCACCCCCTTCACCGTCGATCTGATCGGCATTCTCGTCTTGCGCGAACTGGGCGTGCTGCTGACTTCGATCATGATCGCCGGCCGTTCCGGCTCCGCGATCACCGCGGAAATCGGCGCCATGAAGATGCGCGAGGAAGTCGACGCGCTCACGGTGATGGCGCTCGATCCGATGGAAGTGTTGATTCTGCCGCGGATCCTCGCGCTGATCGTCGCGCTGCCGCTGCTCACCTTCCTGGCGGACATGGCGGCGCTGTTCGGCGGCCTGTGCGTCGCCTGGGTCTACGGCGGCATCAGCCCCGTGGTGTTCCTGGCGCGTCTGCAGGACGCCATCGGCCTCAACACCTTCGAGGTCGGCCTGATCAAAGCGCCGTTCATGGCGCTGGCGATCGGCTTGATCGCCGCGGTCGAAGGCTTCGCGGTGCGCGGCTCCGCCGAGTCTCTCGGGCAAAAGGTGACGGAATCCGTCGTCAAGTCCATCTTCATGGTCATCGTCATCGACGGCCTTTTCGCGATGTTCTTCGCGGCGGTGCGGTTTTGACCGGGAACGGCGACGAAACCGGCGCCGCGCCCTCGGCGCCCTCCAGCGCGCCGCGTCGCGACGGCCGAGCGACCCCGGAGACGGTGATCCGGGTGCGCGGGCTCAAGGTCGGCTTCGGCGAAAACCTGGTCATGAACGGCCTCGATCTCGACATCTATCGCGGCGAGGTGCTCGGCTTCGTGGGCGCTTCGGGCGCCGGCAAGTCGGTGTTGACCCGCGCGATTCTCGGCTTGTTGCCCAAACGGGCGGGCCTGATCGAGGTTTACGGCCAGAACGTCGACACGCTCTCGATCGCCGAGCGCGAGCGCGTCGAGCAACGCTGGGGCGTCCTGTTCCAACAGGGCGCGCTGTTTTCGAGCCTGACGGTGATGCAGAACATTCAGGCGCCGATGCGCGAGCATCTCGATTTGTCGCCGCGCCTGCGCGACGAATTGGCGATGCTGAAAATCGCGCTCGTCGGCTTGCCGCCCGACGCCGCCGACAAGTTTCCCGCCGAGCTGTCCGGCGGCATGGTCAAACGGGCGGCGCTCGCCCGCGCCCTGGCGCTCGATCCCGACCTCTTGTTTCTCGACGAGCCGACCTCGGGACTCGATCCAATCGGGGCGGGCGAATTCGACGAACTGATCGCCACGTTGCAACGCACGCTCGGCCTCACCGTGTTCATGGTGACCCACGACCTCGACAGTCTCTACGCGATTTGCGATCGTGTCGCAGTGCTGGGGCAGGGGCGGGTGGCGGCGATCGGTCCGATTTCCGAGCTCTTGCGCTCGCAGGATCCGTGGATCAAAGCCTATTTTCATGGAAAACGGGGTTCGGGGCGCGAAGCTGTCTTCCGTCAGGCCAGCGCCGTGAAGCGCGAGCCGTGAACGCGCGCGCTGGCTCCGGGGGGCGCGATGGATGGCCGCAAGGCGGCGATGCGGGCGTGGATTGGTCGGTTCAAGATGGGGCGTCGGCGCGAGAAATCTGCTATGCGAGTCGGCGTCGAAGGGCGGCGACGGGGTTTGGCGGTCGATAGGGCGGCGACCTCGACGCGTTCGCAAGGGCGATAGGCGGCGATGGAGACGCGAGCCAATTTCGTTTTGATCGGGGCTTTCACCCTGGCGGTGATCGCGGGCGCGTTTCTGTTTGTTCTGTGGTTCTCGGGCCTGACCCGGATTTCCGAGCACAAGAGCTACGAAGTTCTCTTCACCGGCTCCGTTTCTGGACTTTCGCGCGGCAGCGCGGTGCTGTTCAACGGCCTGCGGGTCGGCGAAGTCATGGAGATCGACTTGGTCCCGAAGGATCCGAGCCGCGTCCAGGCCTTGGTCGACGTTACCGGAAACGTCCCGATCAAGAAGGACACCAAGGCGCGCTTGGAGATCCAGGGACTGACCGGGGGCGCGGTCATCGCGCTGAGCGGCGGCGCTCCCGACGCGCCGCCATTGGTCTCGGAAACGAAGGGCGCGCCGCCGATTATCGTCGCCGAACCTTCCGAATTGCAGAACATCATGGAGAGCGTGCAAAGCCTTTCCGCCAAGGCCGAATCAGTGCTCGAAAAGGCGGACAAGCTGCTCAGCGACAACCGTGTCGCGATCGACGACGCAATCAAGAACGTCGACACGTTCTCAAAGGCGCTCAGCGACAATTCGGCGGGGATCAGCTCCACGCTGGCCGATTTCGACTCCCTGGTCAAATCCGTCGACCGCGAGAAAGTCGCGACCTTCGTCGACGGCGCGGCCTCGCTCGGCGAGGCGATCCAGCAGAATAAGGGCAATATCGACCGGATGCTGAAAAATGCCTCCGAGCTTTCCGTCAAGCTCAACGAATCGGCCGACAAGATCGACTCGCTGATGGCCAGCCTGCAGAGCTTCGTCGGCTCCCCCGAACTCAAGGGCCCGCTCGGCGATCTCGGCGACGCGGCGCGCTCGGTGCGGCAATTGGCCGACAATCTGAACGCCCGAACCAACGAAATCGCCGTCGGCCTCACGCGCTTCAGTTCGTCGGGCCTGCGCGAATACGAAGCGCTAGCGGTCGACGGACGGCGAACGATCAACGACTTCGATCGCGTGTTGCGAGGTTTCGAGCGCAACCCCAACGAGGTGATCTTCGGCGCCAAGCCGGCCCTGCCAGAATTTCATGGCGGACCCTGATGTCGGCTGCCTCGCTCTCGACGCCGGACTGCCCGCATCGACGAGGGGACGCGCCGACGCCCGCCAAGCCTGTCCGGTCGCGGGTCGGCGCATTCGCCGCCCGCGCCCCCATCGCCGCCTTGGTCGCCTTGGCCTTGGCGCTCGCGTCTTGCGCCAGCGGGCCGCCGCCGGACGCCTTCGAGCTCAGCGCCGCCAAACCGCCGCCGTCGCGGCCGTTGAGCGCGCAATTGCGGGTCGCCGAGCCCATCGCCAGCCTCGATCTCGATAGCGACCGCATTCTGGTGCGCACCGGGCCTGAGGAAGTCGCGACGCTGGCGGGCGCGAAGTGGTCCGATCGCCTGCCGCTTCTCGTTCAGTCGCGACTGACCCAGACGTTCGAGAACGCCAATCTGCTGCGTCAGGTCAGCCGCCGCCCGACGACCACCGCCGACTACGAACTCGACATCGAAATTAGGAAGTTCGAGCTCGACGTCGCGCAAATGCAGGTCAAGGTCGATCTGGCCGCCAAGATCGTTTCTGTCGGCAGCGGGCGCGTCGCCGCGGCGCAAATCTTCACCGCCGACGCGCCGGTCGGCTCGACCGGCGGCGCTGACGTTTCAGCGGCGCTGAACGCGGCGCTTTCGTCCGTCATGACGCGGATCGTCGCGTTCGCGTCGTCGCGCCTGTAGCGAGCGGACGGGCAGGGCGGACCGTCGGGTTTCCCCGACGTTTCGCGCATTTCCGGCTGAATCTTACCCCAGTCGCCCCGACGCGTGCGCCAGCATCGTATACACCTTGCCGGCGTCCGACAGCAGCGTCGCGCGCGATTGCGCGCCGTCGCGGTCGCTCTGGCCGACCTTAGCCAGGAGGCGTTCGAATTCCTGGGTGTAGCGCGTGACCGACGCCTGGAATTGCGGATCGTTGCGATAGCGGCGACGGATATCGTCGAACGTCTGCTGGCCCTGCGCCGTATAGAGGCGGCGGGAGACCGCGGTGGTGTCGCCGCTGCGCCAGCGATCCCACATTTCCGCTGCGGCCTCGGTGTCGACGTACTTGGCGATGTCCGGGGAAATTCCGCCGAGCGTCTCTTTACTGGCGAGATTTGCGGCGCGGCCCGGCGCTTGCGACGCCTCGTCGCGCGACGCGGCGGCAAGAAGGTTCGACAGCCAACCGGACTGGTTGCGTTCGGCGGGCGAAGGCGCGATCGGCGGCGGCGCCGGCGGCGCGCTCGCAGGCGCTTGCGCCGCGCGCGGCCGCGGCGGCGCCGCGGCGGGCCGCGGCGGCTCGGCCGCAATCGGCGGCGCGATGCGCAGGCGCCCGTCGTCGTCTCGCGGCGCATCGGCGATTCGGGACGTCCCGGCGTTGCGCGCGGATTCGAAGCGCGCCGGCGCCGCAGCCGGCTCGGTGACGTCGAAGTCCGCGCCGGACGCCGCGACGACCGCGGTCAATTCCTTGAGCGCTTTGATCTGGTCCGACACGACGCGCCGCATCGCGCTCGCCGCTTCGTTGGTTTCTTCCGGCAGTTCGAAGACGCCGCGCCGCAATTCCTGACGCGTCGCGTCGAGATGACGTTGGACTTCGCCCGCCATCTGCTTGACTTCGGCGACCGACTGACGGAACCGCTCGGCCGTGCTGTTCATGACCTCCGATAGTTGAGCATTGGCCTGCTCGTAAGTCGCTTGCAACGTCTGCGCGGTCCTTTCGCGTTCCTTGCCGGCGTTTTCGCGAATCATTTCGAACTGGTTGGCGACCGTCATGGCGGTGCCCTTCGTGGCCATCGTCAGCGCGGAGCTGATCTCCTGAGCGCGCGCCTGGGCCTTGCTGAAACTCTCCTCGAAGGACGCGGTGAAGTCGCGCGTCATCGCGTCGAATTCTTGGCTCTTGGCGTCGATGTCGGCGAACAGGTTCTGCAGGCTCTCTTGACGGTGCTGCAACGCCAGGTCGATCGTCTGCTGCTTGGCCGCCAGATCGTGCGAGACCTCGGCGAGCACGGTCGTATACGTCGCCATCCGCTCGATGAGCACGCCGGAGTCGCTTTGCGTCGTCGACGACAGTCGGTCGAGTTCGCTGACTTGCGCGGCCATCGCGCCCAGGGCGCGCTGCATTTCGTCGATCTTTTCGCCCAAGTCGCCTTGGATCGCGCCGAGCTTCTCGCCCGCGCCGCCGACGACCCGATCCAGGGCGACGCTGGCCTGGCCGAGGCGATCGAGAACTTGGCTCAACTCGTTGCGCAGACGGTCGCCGGCCGCCGCCAGCGCCGTCACCGACGTGCCGGCGTTGCGCTCGACCGCCTCGCGCAGCGCCGCGCCGGATTGTTCGACTTCGGCGCTGAGCTGGCCGATCAGCGCGCCCAGCGAGCGGACCGGGTCGGTGGCGCCGGAGTTG
>JBEKFO010000293.1:0-5563 GCA_050013275.1 Roseiarcus sp.
CTTCTCGAACGCCCAGCGCGCCGCGCCGGTTTCGCCCGCGTCGAGCGCGTCGATCGGCGGCCAGGCGGAGGTGAGGATCAGATCGCCGTCGTCGGGGAGCAACATCGCGACGCAGCGCGCGTTGAGCGTCTTCTGCGCGTAGACGGTCGCCGCCTGCAAGATGTCGTCGAGCGCGACCGCGCCGGAGAGCTTGCGCGAGAGTTCGAACAACGAGCGCGTCGTCTGGGCGCTTTCGCGCGCCAGACGTTCCTGGTCGCGAGCGCGGCCGGCGAGCCAGCCGACGAGCGTGGCGGCGATCAGGAAGATGGCGAGCGCGAAGAATTCGTGCGGCTCGTTGACGGAGAATTCGTATCGGGGCTCGATGAAGAAGAAATCGTAGGCGAAAAACGAAAGAACGCCGGCCATGATCGCGGAGCGCACGCCGAAGCGCACGGCGCTGAACAGCACCGCGACGAGAAAGATCATCGACAGGTTGGGCAGGCGGACCCAAAGACTGAGCAACTTGCCGAGGCCGACCGCCACCGCGACCGAGCCGACCGCCGCGAGAAAGCCGATCGGCAGGTCCCGCGCGAGGGCCGCGCTGAGCGGCCATCGACGTGTCATCTCGCGAGGCTTGTCCCCGGTGACGACATGCACGCCGATGAGGACGGCGCGTCGCACCAGCGCTTCCGACAACGAGCGGCCGGCGAGACGGCCGAGAAGACCGGCCCGCGAGCGTCCGACGACGATCTGGGTGATGTTCTCGCGTTGCGCGTAGAGCAGGATTTCGGCGGGAAGATCGTGGCCGACCAGCCGCGACACCTCGGCGCCGAGACTTTGCGCGAGGCGCAGCGCGTCGTCGACGTGCTTGGCGCTCTTGCCGGGGGCGTCGCCGCGGTCCGGCGTGTCGACCGTCACCGCGACCCAGCTGGCGTTGAGGCCGGTGGCGAGGCGACTCGCGGCGCGCACGACATCCATCGACAGCGCGTCCGGGCCGACGCAGACCAGCAGGCGCTCGGCGGTTTCCCATGGCCCTTCGATGGCGTTCTGGCGGAGCTGCTCGACCATCTGGTCGTCGACCCGCGCCGCCGTCCGGCGCAGCGCGATTTCGCGCAAAGCCGTGAGATTGCGCAGGGTGAAGAATTTCTGCTGCGCGAGCTTGGCCGTTTCGGGCAGGTAGACCTTGCCGTCCTTGAGCCGCTGGATCAGCTCCTCGGAGGTGATGTCGACGAGCACGATGTCGTCCGCGTCGCGCAGCACGATGTCCGGCACCGTCTCGCGCACAGTGACGCCGGTGATGCGCGAGACAACGTCCGCCAGGCTTTCGAGGTGCTGGATGTTGAGCGCGGTCCAAACGTCGATGCGGGCGTCGAGCAATTCCTCGACGTCCTGCCAGCGCTTGGGGTGACGGCTCTCCGGAGCGTTGGTGTGCGCGAGCTCGTCGACGATGATCAGCTTGGGCCGCCGGCGCAAGGCGCCGTCGAGGTCGAACTCCTCGATCAGCCGCTCCTGATAGTGCACGACGCGGCGCGGCAGGATCTCGAGGCCTCGCGTCAGCGCCTCGGTGTCGCCGCGCGAGTGGGTTTCGACCAGGCCGACGACGATGTCGACGCCCTCTTGCCGCAGCAGCCGCGCGCGCTGCAGCATCGCGTAGGTCTTGCCGACGCCGGGCGCCGCGCCCAGGAACACCAGCAGTCGGCCGCGTTTTTCCTTTTCCGCCAACGCCAGCAAGGCGTCCGGGTCGGGTCGACGCTCGGGGTTTCGTTCGTTGGCCAAGGGACCGCGACTTCACCAGGTCTTTAGGCGGTCACTATAGCGCATGAGAGGCCATGTTAAGCAACATGGCGTGACGCGCGGCGCAGCGCCGAAAGCGCCAATCGCCGGGCGGCATTAATGGGAAGACGCCAACCAGGCGACGAATAGGACGGCGGTTGCGCCGACGAAGATCGCTCGCGAAACCGCGGCGGCGATTTCGCTCGGCGGTCGGCGGCGGATATTCATGTTGACGGCATATGCGATTGCGCCGGCGTTAGCGCTTGGACTGTCCTCGATCACGGCAACCTCCTGAACGGGGCGAATTGACGCAAGACAATGCTAGCGCCGCGCGTTGCAAATATTCGATACGGAATCTGGGCGGCGGGCGTAAGGGATTCGTAAGGCGCCGCGACCTCGCGGCTCGAACCGCCATGCCGGTCTTTATGTTTTCCTTATGCCGGGGCGCCCATTCCCGCATTGATCGCTTACGGGCCCCGGACGCAAGAACCGGCCGTCAAATTGGAGGCGCCGCGCCATGGCTGACGTTGTCTATCTCGCCATCGGGGTTTTGTTTCTGGTCCTGATGGGCGTTTACGCCGTCGCTTGCGACCGATTGTAAGGAGAAACGCCATGACGGAGCCCATCATCGGCTTGATCGTCGGAATCGGCTTGGGAGTCTATCTCCTATACACGCTGGTTTACCCCGAAAAATTCTGACGTTTCAGAAGTTTACGAACTCGAAGGTGACGCCATGACATTCGTCGGCTGGTCGCAAATCGCGATCGTCCTCGCGCTCGTGCTCGCAACCGCCATACCCTTGAGCGGGTTGATAGCGAGCGTCTACGCGGGCAATAGGAACTTTCTTTCGCCCGCGCTGCGGCCCGTCGAGCGCGGCTTTTATCGCCTCGCCGGCGTCGACCCGACGCGTGAACAGGGCTGGTTCATTTATGCGGTCGCGATGATCGCGTTCTCGATCGTCGGCTTCGTCTCGCTCTACGCCATTCAGCGCTTTCAGAACGTGTTGCCGCTCAATCCGCAGGGCTTCGGCGCCGTTCCGCCCGATCTCGCGTTCAACACGTCCGTCAGCTTCATCACCAACACCAACTGGCAGAACTACGGCGGCGAGACGACGATGAGTCATCTCACCCAGATGATCGGCCTCACCGTCCATAATTTCCTCTCGGCGGCGACCGGCCTCGCCATGGCCTTCGCGCTGGTGCGCGCCTTCGCGCGCTCGTCGGCGACGACGGTCGGTAATTTCTGGGTCGATGTGACGCGCATCACCCTCTACATCCTGCTGCCGATCTCGATCGTCTTCGCCCTTGTTTTCGTCGCGCTCGGCATGCCGCAGACGCTGACCGGCTCGGTCGACGTGACGACGCTCGAAGGCGCCAAGCAGACCATTTCGATGGGGCCGATGGCGAGCCAGGAAATCATCAAGGAGCTCGGCACCAACGGCGGCGGCTTCATGAACGCCAATTCGGCGCATCCGTTCGAGAATCCCAACGCCTGGACGAATATGATCGAAATCTGGGCGCTGTTGCTCGTCCCGACCGCTTCGGTGCTCGCCTTCGGCAGGGCGGTCGGCGATTTCCGGCAAGGGCGCGCGATCCTCATCGCCATGGCGATCATGCTCGTCCTCGGCATTGGCGTCGTCTACTGGGCGGAAAGCGCGGGAACTATGGGCGTGACCGCGCTGGGCGTCGATCCGTCGGCGGGCAACCTCGAAGGCAAAGAGCTCCGCTTCGGCCAGGCGCTGAGCGCGATGTTCGCCACGTCGACGACCGCGACCAGCACCGGCGCGGTCAACACGATGCACGATTCGCTGACGCCGCTGGGCGGTCTGGTGCCGATGTTCAACCTGCTGGCCGGCTGCATCTGGCCGGGTGGAGTCGGCGCCGGGCTCTACGGCTTCCTCGTCGTCGCGGTCATCGCCGTCTTCATCGCCGGCCTGATGGTCGGGCGCACGCCCGAATATCTCGGCAAGAAGATCGAAACGCGCGAGATGAAGCTCGCGATGTTCGCAGTGCTGATCTATCCGCTCGCCGTGCTCGGCTTCGCCGCCGCGTCGGTGCTGCTGCAGACCGCGCTCGATAGTCTCAACAACGCAGGGCCGCACGGGCTTTCGGAGATCATCTACGCCTACGCCTCGGCGAACGCCAACAACGGCTCCGCTTTCGCCGGCCTCAACGGCGCCACGCCGTGGTTCAACACGACCCTCGGCATCGTCATGCTGTCCGGCCGCTTCGCCTACGTGATCCCGGTGCTCGCGCTCGCCGGCGGGCTCGCCGCCAAGAAGAAGGCGCCGCCGTCGGCGGGCACCTTCCCGACCACCGGACCGTTGTTCGTCGGCCTGCTGATCGGCGTCATCGTCATCCTCTACCTGCTGCAATACTTCCCCGCGCTCGCGCTTGGGCCGGTCGTCGAGCAGTTCCTGATGCTCGGCGGCAAGGCGTTTTGACAGCAACGCTCATTCTGATTGGAGTTATTCATGTCCACGAAGGCCAAGGCTCAGGGACTGTTCGATCCACAGATCATCAGCGCGGCGGCGATCGACGCGCTGCGCAAGCTCGATCCGCGGGCGCTGGCGCGAAACCCGGTGATCTTCGTCACCGAGGCGGTCTCGGTGGTGGTCACAGGCTTCTTCATCCGCGATCTTGTCACCCATGAAGCGTCGCCGCTGTTCTCGGGCCAGATCGCGTTCTGGCTGTGGTTCACGGTGCTGTTCGCCAATTTCGCCGAAGCGGTGGCGGAGGGACGCGGCAAGGCGCAGGCCGAGAGCCTACGCAGGAGCCGCAGCGACACGCGCGCCAAGCGCTACGTCGACCCGAAAAATCTCCGCGGCGCGACCGAAGTCGTCAACGCGACGGAGTTGCGCGTCGACGACGTCGTGCTGGTGGCGGCGGGCGACATCATCCCCGGCGACGGCGACATCATCGAGGGTCTCGCGTCGGTCAACGAATCGGCGGTCACCGGCGAATCCGCGCCGGTGATCCGCGAAGCCGGCGGCGACCGTTCGGCGGTGACCGGGGGCACCACGGTGCTTTCCGACTCGATCAAAGTGCGCATCACCGCCTCGGCGGGCGCCACCTTCATCGACCGCATGATCGCGCTCGTCGAGGGCGCCGAGCGGCAGAAGACGCCGAACGAGCTCGCTCTGTCGATCCTGCTCTCCGGCCTGACGCTGATCTTCCTGATCGTCTGCGTGACGCTGTGGCCGCTGGCGCGCTATTCCGGAACGGTCGTTTCGGTGACGGTGCTCATCGCGCTGCTGGTCTGCCTCATCCCGACCACGATCGGCGGCCTCTTGTCGGCGATCGGCATCGCCGGCATGGACCGCCTGATCCGCTTCAACGTCGTGGCGACTTCGGGCCGCGCCGTCGAGGCCGCCGGCGACGTCGACACGCTGCTGCTCGACAAGACCGGCACGATCACTTTCGGCAATCGCATGGCCGACGAGTTCCTCGCCGTGACGGGCGTCGCCGAGCGCGCGCTCGCCGAGGCGGTGTTGCTCGCCAGCCTCGCCGACGAGACGCCGGAAGGTCGCTCGATCGTGGCGCTCGCCAAGAGCCGCTACGGCGTCGAGGCGCCGGCGGACGCCGCGCAGGCCGCGATCGTCCCCTTCAGCGCGCACACCCGCATATCCGGCATCGACTTGCCGGGACGGGTGTTGCGCAAAGGCGCCGTCGACGCGATCCTCGCGCAGTCCGGCCTGACGCGCGACGGCGCTCCGGCCGATTTCAATCAAGCGGTCGATCGCATCTCGCGCGCCGGCGGCACGCCGCTGGCCGTCTCCGACAACCAGCGCTTGCTCGGCGTCATCCATCTT
>JBEKFO010000294.1:0-5527 GCA_050013275.1 Roseiarcus sp.
GCAACCGCAAGTGCTCGCGCTCGCGGCGCTGGCGAGCGCCGAGGGCGGCCTCGATCCCGTCGACGCGGCGATCCGCGCCGCGGCGAAGAATGCCCCGGCGAGCGAAACGCCGGCGTTGACGAAGTTCACTCCCTTTGACCCCGCGACCAAGATGGCCGAGGCGTTGGCGACGGATCCGACCGGCCAGGCGCTGCGAGTCGTCAAGGGCGCGTATTCGCGGGTCAGCGCTCTTGCCGAGCCCGACCCTGAGGCGAGCGCTGCGGCGGATGAGCTCGAGCGTCGCGGCGACCGGGTTCTCGCCGTCGCCGCGGGACCGCCGAACGCGTTGCGGCTGACCGGACTCGTCGCGCTCAGCGACCCGCCGCGCGACGACGCCGCCGCGCTGATCGCCGAACTCGCTGAAATGGGCGTGCGCACCGTGATGGCGACGGGCGACGCGCCGCAGACCGCCGCGGTCGTGGCGCGGGCGGTCGGGATCGACGGCGCCGTCCGTCCGCCCGGGGCGCTGCCTGAGACTTTGCGCGCCGAGGATTACGCGGTCTTCGCCGGCGTCTTTCCCGAGGACAAGTTCCGCATCGTCCAGGCTTTCCAAAAGGGCGGCCATGTCGTCGGCATGTGCGGCGACGGCGCCAACGACGCGCCGGCGCTGCGCCAAGCGCAAATGGGCATCGCCGTGTCCAACGCGACCGACGTCGCCAAGTCGGCGGCCGGGATCGTTCTCACCGAGCCGGGCTTGAGCGGCGTCGTCGCCGCCGTGCGCGAAGGACGCGTCGTCTTCCAGCGCATCCTCACCTACACGCTGCGCTCCCTCACCCGCAAGATCAGCCAGCTCCTGTTCCTGACCGTCGGGTTGTTCATGACCGGACACGCCGTCCTGACGCCGATGCTGATGGTCCTGGTGATGGCCACCGGCGACTTCCTCGCCATGTCCTCCACCACCGACAACGTGCAGCCGTCCGACAAGCCGAACGCCTGGCGGATCGACGCTCTGACCATATCGGGCGTGGCGCTCGGCTTCGCGACTCTCCTCTATTGCAGCGGCGCGCTCGCCGTCGGCGCGTTCGCGCTCCGCTTCGACGTCGCGACTCTGCAAACCTATTCCGTCCTGGTCCTCGTCTTCAGCGGCGAAGCGGTTCTCTACGTCGTGCGCGAGCGTCGGCGGATTTGGAGCTCGCGCCCGAGCCTCGCGTTCATGCTCTCCTCGCTCGTCGACGTCGCGATCTTCGCCACGCTGGCCGGAAAGGGAATTCTGATGGCGCCGCTGCCTGCTGAGGTCGTCGCCGGCTTGCTGGCGAGCGCGTTTGTCTTCGCCATGGCGCTCGACGGGGTGAAAGCGATGGCGGGCCGCTTCTTAGCGACGGCGTGACGCGGCGCCGTGTCGGCCCCTCACATCGCTTGCGCCGCGACGGAGCGGAAGCGCACGATGGCGAGCGCGAAGAACAGGCCGCCGATCAGCGCGACGAGGACGAATTCCGGCCACACCACGTCGAGCCCGGCGCCGCGGTAGAGGATCGACTGCGCGAACGACACGAAATGGGTCGAGGGCGACGCCTGCACCGCCGTCGCCAGCCATGGCGGCATGCTCTCGAGCGGCGTATTGGCGCCCGAGAGCATGTTCATCGGCATATAGACCAACATGTAGAGCAGCCCGAGCTGCGGCATGGAGCGCGCCACGGTGCCGAGAAAGATCCCGATCGCAGTGGCGAAAAACAGGTAGATCACCACGCCGACCATGAACAGCGGTAGCGAACCGGCGATCGGTATGTTCAGAATCGTGCGCACCTCGACGTAAAGCGAAAAGCCGGTCGCCAGGGTGATCACCAGCCCGTTCGCCCAGACCTTCGACATCGCGATCTCGAACGGCGTCAGCGGCATGACCAGGAGGTGGTCCATCGTCCCGTGTTCGCGCTCGCGCACGATCGCCGCGCCGGCGAGAATGATCGCCAGCATGGAGATGTTGTCGATGACGCCCATCACGCTGCTGAACCACGCGGTGGTGATGTTGGGGTTGAACGCGATGCGCACGTCGAGGTTGACCGGCGACAGCGGCGCGCCTTCCGAGCGGGAGAGGAAATCCGCGATTTCGGCGCTGACGATCTGCTGCGCATAGCCGGAGCCGAGTCCCGCCTGCACCATCGCGGTGGCGTCGACGTCGATCTGCAGCCCGGGTTGGCGCCCCGCCAAGACGTCCCTCTCGAAGTACGGAGGGATGTCGATCACGAAGGTGTATCGTCCGGCGTTCATCAAGGGAACGATGTCCCGCTCGGCGATCTCCTGCGGGACCTGGAACATCGGCGGCAGGAACGCGTGGGCGATCCGCCGCGACAGTTCGGAATGATCCTCGTCGACGATGGCGATCGAGGCGTTGTGCAGTTCCTGCGAGAAGCTGTGGGCGCGCATCGCCACGGCGAACGAGAAGGCGTAGACCACCAGCCCCAACAGCACCAAATCGCGCGAGAAACTGCGCAGTTCCTTGACGCCGAGCCAATAGATGTTCGCCGCCTTGCGCATCGTCCGGGCTCCTCCTAGCGTTCCTGCTTGCGCAGCAAGAGAACGTTCAGCAGCGTCAGAATCGGTACGAAGACCGCAAGAGCCGCGAGGTCCCTGTCGAGGTCGAAAAAGCCCAATCCCTTGGTGAACGTTCCAACGCTGATCGGCACGAAATAGGTCATTGGGAACGCGCGCCCCATGAGCTGGGCGCTGCCCGCGAGCGACGAAACCGGGGTCATCATGCCGGCGAACTGCGTCGCGGGCAACGCCGTCAGTATAGCGGTGCCGAACAGCGCCGCGATCTGGGTGTTGGTGAACGACGAAATCAGCATGCCGTAGGCGGTCATCGCGGTGACGTAGATCAGCACCCCAAGCAGAAGCGTGGGCAAGCTGCCCTTGAGCGGAACCTGGAAAAGGAACAAGCCCATCGAGAACAACAAGGCGAAATTGGTCACGGCGACCGCGATGTAGGGAAGCTGCTTGCCCACCACGAATTCGAACCGGGTGACGGGGGTCACGTAGAGATTGATGATCGAGCCGAGCTCCTTTTCGCGAACGACGCCCAACGCCATCAGGATGGCGGGAAACAGCCCGAGCATCATCGCCATTACCCCAGGCACCATCGCGTAGATGCTGTCGAAATCCTGGTTGTATTTGAACCGCAGTTCGATATCGGCGGGCGGCGAGGGGACCGGCGCCGTCGTCTTCACCGCCGGGTCCGTCAGATAGAGGTCGTGCATGCCTTGCAGATAGCCGCGGATGGTCTCGGCGCGGAACGGCATGGCGCCGTCGACCCACGCGCCGACCCAGACGGGGCGTCCGCGCTTGATGTCGCGGCCGAAGCCCGGTGGAATCTCGATGGCGGCCTTGATGTTGCCGCTTCTGAGACGGTTCTCGAGCGCGGCGTAGTCGGCGAGCGGCGCCTTCTCGACAAAATAGCTCGAGCCTCTGAGCTCCTCCAGATAGGCTTGGCTCTCGGGACTCTGATCGTGATCGAGCACCGCGAAGGAAAGATTGTTGACGTCGGTCGAAACGCCGAAGCCGAACACCAGCATCAGCAGCGCCGTGCCGAACAAGCTGAACCCGAGCCGAATCGGGTCGCGCAGCAGCTCCAGGGTCTCGCGGATGGTGTAGGCGAACAGCCGCCGCAGGCTGAACCAGCGACGCTCCGGCGCCGCCGGCCGCGCCTCCTTGGCCGGCTCTGCGGCCGGCGCGGTCGCCAGCGCGCGAGCGCCTGTCGCGTCTTCGAGATAGCTGATGAACGCGTCCTCGAGGGTGGCGACGCTGCGAGCCTTGACGAGCTCGCTCGGCGCGCCGGCGGCGAGCACGCGTCCCGAATCCATCAGCGCGATCCGATCGCAGCGCTCCGCCTCGTTCATGAAGTGGGTCGAGACGAAGATCGTCACCCCTTGATTGCGCGAAAGGTCGATCAACGCTTCCCAGAAGCGATCCCGCGCCAACGGATCGACGCCCGAGGTCGGCTCGTCGAGGATGAGCATTTCCGGCTGGTGAACGATGGCGACGGCCAGCGACAGCCGCTGGCGAATCCCCAACGGCAAATCGAGGGCGCGTTTTTCGAGATAGTCCTCGAGGCCGAACCGTTCGACCAGTTCGGCGATGCGCGCCTTCGCCTTCGGCGCAGGCAGGTGGAATAGATGGGCGTGGAGATCGAGGTTCTGCCTGACCGTCAGTTCGGTGTAGAGTGAGAACGACTGCGACATGTAGCCGACGCGATAACGCGAACGCATGTCGCCCGCTTCGAGGGATTCGCCGAACAGCAGCGCCTGGCCTTCGCTCGGCGCCAAGAGACCCGTCAGCATTTTCATGGTGGTGGTCTTGCCGCAGCCGTTCGAGCCGACGAAACCGAAGATCTCGCCCCGCTCGATGGTGAAGCTGACCCGGTCGACCGCCGTGAAGTCGCCGAAGCGGCAGGTCAGATCGCGCGCGGCGATGACCGGCGCGCCGCCGAACAGGCGATGCGGAGGAATCTCCAGCCGTTGGTGGCCTCTGCGCTCCTCCTCGGGAAGCAGCGCGATGAATCCCTCCTCCAGCGTCTTCGCGCCGACTCTCGCCTTGATTTCAACGGGAGAGCCGGTCGACAGCACTTTCCCCGCGCTCATCGCCGCCAGCCAGTCGAACCGCTCCGCCTCCTCCATGTAGGCGGTGGCGACCATCACGCTCATGCCGGCGCGGCGCGAGCGCATGCGATCGATCAGCTCCCAGAATTGCCGGCGCGACAGCGGATCGACGCCGGTGGTCGGCTCGTCGAGGATCAAGAGGTCCGGATCATGGATGAGACAGCAACAGAGCCCGAGTTTCTGCCGCATGCCGCCAGACAGCTTCTTGGCCGGACGATCGGAAAACGGCGCCAGCCCGGTGCTGTCGAGCAGCTCGGCGATGCTCATCTCCCGCTCGGAGCGGGACTGCCCGAACAGACGGCCAAAAAACTCGATGTTCTCGCGCACGCTGAGGTCGGCGTAGAGATTCTTGCCCAATCCTTGCGGCATGTAGGCGATGCGGGGGCAAATCGCGGCGCGATGCGCCGAATCCCTGATGTCGCCGTCGAGGACGAAAGCGTTTCCGGTCTGCACTTGCCGTGCGCCCGCAACGATGCTGAGCAGCGTCGACTTTCCCACCCCGTCGGGACCGATGAATCCCGCCATCCGGCCGGCGGGAATTTCGAGCGCGACCGCGTCGAGCGCGACCACCGCTCCATAACTCTGCGTTACGCCCTCGATCCGCGCGACCGAGGGAGCGCGCTCGATCATTGCGGGGCGTTCCCTTGTAACTGGGGCGGCCACGCCACGGCCGGATCTTGCTTCACGTAAGCGACGCCGGGCAGACCGCTGCGCACCAACGCGCCACGAGCGCGCAATCGTTCGGGATCGATCTTCACCCGGATGCGGAACATCAGCTTGTCGCGCTCGTCCTTGGTCTCCACCGTCTTGGGGGTGAACTGCGCCTGCGTGGCGACGAACGCCACCTTCGCCGGGATCGCCAAGTCGGGCCGAGCGTCGAGCACGATGCGCGCGTCGGC
>JBEKFO010000295.1:0-5497 GCA_050013275.1 Roseiarcus sp.
CGACGAGGCCACATCCGCCGACGCGATCCGAACGGCGAAACTGGCGATTTCCGAAGAGATCAAGGCGGTCGAAGACGGCCTCAAGCAAAAGCTCGCGCTCTATGCGGACGAGGCGCGCCAGCATCAGATCACCCAGATGCAGAAGGTCGCGCTGTCGCGCCAGGCCCTCGACGAGGAATATGGCGCGCAGATTTCGGCGTTGCAGCGCGAGGCCGCGCTCGACGATCAGTCGGGCGCGCAAAAGCAACGCATCGACGATCAAATGCTCGACGCCGAGCGGCGCCACCAGGACCAGATGACGGCGCTGGTTCGCAACGCGGTCAACGAACAGGAGCGCGAATACCAAGCGTTCGGCAATACGGTCACGCAAGCCTTCAATTCGCAATTGCACGGCCTGCTCTCGGGCACTGAGAACTGGCACACCGCGTTCAAGAATGTTCTCGAAGACCTACTGATCAAATTCATCGAATGGGGCGAGGAAACCGTCGTTCGGCAGATAGCGACCGAGGCGGCGAAGACGGCGGCGACGACCGCCGGCGTGACCGCGCGCACCGGCGCCGAGCAGGGGGGCGCGGCGGCTTCGCTGGCTACGCAATCGGCGACGATCGTTCGCTCGATCCTTTCCTCCGCGGCAGAAGCCTTCGCGGGCGTGTTCGGCTTTCTCGCGCCGATCATGGGGCCGTTCGCCGCCGGCCCGGCGACGGCCGCGCAGGCGACGGTCGCCGGCATGGCCGGCGCGGTCGCCTCGGCCGACATCGGCATGTGGCAAGTCCCGCAGGACATGCTGACGCTGGTGCATCACAACGAACTCGTCATGCCCGCCGCGCAGGCCGGCGCGCTTCGCGAAATGCTGTCGGGCGAGGCGCCGGCGAGCGGCGGCGCGCAGGGCGGCGCTGTCCATATCCACCCCACGACGAATTTTCATGTCTCGGCGGTCGATTCCGGCTCCGTCGCGCAATGGATGAAGGCCAACAGCGCGACGATGATGAAGGCGATCGACGAAGCCGTGCGCCATGGCGCGCATCTCGGGCTGAGGCGGCTGGCGGGGACGTGAAGAGGCGGCGAATGGCGAGTGGCGAATAGCGAATGGACCCCACTCGCTACTCGCTATTCGCCACTCGCCATTCGCCGTTCACTCGAGGGCTCGCCCATGCCATCCTTTCTCGGCGTTCATCTCCTGCCCTCGACCGGCGAGTTCACCTACGACACCGTCGCGCACCAGGGCGCGACCTCGGGCGGCGCGTTCGCCGGGCTCAACACCTTCTACATGTCCGGGGGAACGAAGACCGACTATTCCTACGCGATCGACCAGTTGCAGG
Source organism: Roseiarcus sp. (assembly GCA_050013275.1). Classification (GTDB taxonomy): domain Bacteria; phylum Pseudomonadota; class Alphaproteobacteria; order Rhizobiales; family Beijerinckiaceae; genus Roseiarcus. Next base: position 1,320 of record JBEKFO010000295.1, read on the forward strand.
CCGCGCACCCGGAATGTGCTTGCGTTTCGGTGGTCTGCGCGTGGTTCGCCAATTCGCTCGACGCGGCGAGTTGCCAAATCTATCCCTCGACGAACTTCATCGGCGGATCGTTTCAGCAATCGAACGGCGGCGCCTATGTCGCCGACGACTGGCGCGTCTCTAGCCTGACGCAATCGTCGAGCGGCCTCATCCCAATCCCGACGCTGCCCGGCGGCGGGGCCGTCTACGGCGGCACGCCGTCCGATCAGAGCATCGTGCGCTGCATTCAGGATTTGAAGGCGCGCGGCTTCAAGGTCGTGTTCTATCCCTTCATTCTGATGACCGCGACGGGCTATCCCTGGCGCGGGCTCGTCACGCATTCGCCCGACGCAAGCGCCGCGGCGACGAGCGCGGTCGAGGCGTTCCTCGGCGCGGCGACGACGTCCGAGTTCACGCCGGACCCGGTCAACCTGACGGTCGCTTATTCCGGCTCGCCGACCGATTACACCTATCGGCGCATGATCCTGCATTACGCGTGGCTGTGCACGGTGGCCGGCGGCGTCGATCTCTTCCTGCTCGGCTCGGAGCTGCGCGGGCTGGAGACGATCCGCGGTCCCGCCTGGACGCCCGCGGGGACGAGCGACGGCGCCGGCCATGCCGTATGGGACTACCCATTCGTCGCCGGGCTGCAAGCGCTCACCGCCGACGTGCGCGCGATCTTCGATGGGCAAGGTCTGACGAAGAACCTTTCGACGCTTTCGAACCTGATCGCCTATTCCGCCGACTGGTCGGACTGGATGGGTTACCAGCACGCGGGCGCGAACGGCCAATGGCCGCATCTCGACGCGCTGTGGGCGTCGCCGAACATCGACCTCGTCGGCTTCGACAATTATCTGCCGCTGTCGGATTGGACGACCGGAATCGGCGGCCTCGACGCGCTCAATTGGCTGAACCCGGCGCCGATCGGCGCCTGGCCGCCGTCGTCCGCGACCATGAGCGGCCTCGCGCTTTCCGGCGCGCCGACGCTGTATTCGCTGCCCTATCTCAAGGCGAACATCGAGGGCGGCGAGAAGTTCAATTGGTACTATAACGACGGGAACAACGACGGCCGCGGCCTCGACCCGAACGGCTCCGACCTCGTCGTCTCGCTGCCCGAGGGCGATCGGCTCACGCAGACGCGCAGTTGCTATTGGCCAAACCAGCAATTGCTCGCCAACAAGCAGTTGCGCTGGTGGTGGAACAACCCGCATCAGGCGATCTACGACGCCGGCGACGGCTTGGGCTGGGCGCCGCACGGGCCGCCGACGCCATGGGTCGCGCAATCGAAGTCGATCTCATTCATCGAGTACGGCTTCCCCGCCTGCGACAAGGCGACCAATCAGCCGAATGTCTTCTTTGATCCGAAATCGAGCGGCAGCGCCACGCCCTATTGGTCGATCTGGCAGCCGGTCCCCGGCGGCGGCTGGCAGCCGCAGCGTGACGACACGATCGCGGCGCTCGCGCTGCAAGCGGTCTACGAATATTGGAACGTCGACGGCAACAACGCGACAACGTCCGGCGGTCTGCCGATGGTGCAGTTCGCGTTCTCCTGCGTATGGAACTGGGACGCGCGACCGTTCCCTGTGTTCCCGCTGCTCGCGAGCCAATGGGGCGACGCCGGCGACTGGCGGACTGGCGATTGGCTCGGCGGCCGCGGGCCGGCGCTGCCGCCGCCGGCGCCCTCGCCGGCGCCGGCGCCCGGCGCTTACGCGAGCTTCCCAACGCTGGCGACGCTCGGCTGGTCGACGCACGTCAGGCCGAAGTTCGGCGCCGATATTGCCAACCACGTCTCTGGCCGCGAGACGCGGCGCTCGCGTTACGCGGCGGCCTGTTACGACGTCGAGCTGACTTGCGACGTGTTGCGCTCGGACGCCGCATATCTCGAGATGCAGGCGATCGCCGGCTTCTTCGAGCAAGCGAGCGGCGCCGCGACGCCGTTCTGGCTCGCGCCGCCGGGGCTTTCCAGCGTCACGGGACAGATCCTCGGCGTCGGCGACGGGTCGACGACGGTCTTTGCGCTCGCGCGCTCGTTCGGGACTTACACCGAGCCGGTGGCGGGAACGTCGGGCGTCGCGGCCGTCTACGAGAATGGCGTCGCGATTTTGAGTTCGCTCTATTCCGTGACCTCAGGCTACGCGCCGCAAATCGTCTTCGCCGCCGCCCCCGCCGCCGGCGTCGTCGTCGCCGCCGACTTCGGCGTCTTGTGGCTTTGCCGCTTCGCCGACGACGCGCTCGATTTCGAGGAGTTCATGGCGACGCTGTTCGCGCTTGGGGTGGTGAAGCTGACGACGGCGAGGCCGTGAGAAGAGAAGGGGCGAATGGCGAGTGGCGAGTGGCGAAGAGAATCCATTCGCTACTCGCCATTCGCCGGTCGCCGCCCCGTAGGAGCGCCCCATGACGACCCCGCCATCCTTCCCCGCCCTGCCCGGCCAGGGCTGGAGCGTTCACAAGAAGCCGACATTCTCGACCATCGTCGCGCTTCATGCCTCGGGCCGCGAGGTGCGCGACGCGCTCTTTCAGAACCCGATCTGGCAGTTCGAGCTGACCTACGACGCGCTGGCCTCGGACTCGGCCTCCTATCCCGGCCTCGGCGCACAGTCGCTGCAAAGCCTGATGGGGCTGTTCCTGCAGTGCCAGGGCCAGTTCGGAACATTCCTCTACGCCGACCCCACCGACAGCGCCGTCGCCGCGCAAAATTTCGCGACCGGCGACGGTTCGACCATGACCTTCACGTTCGCGCGCGCGCTCGGCGGCTTCCTCGAGCCGGTCGGCTGGGTGACGAACGTCTCCCAGGTCACCATCGGCGGCGTCGCGCAGAGCTCGGGCTGGTCGCTCGTCACGCCGAACAGCCTCGTCTTCACGACCGCGCCGGCGAGCGGCGCGCTGATCGGCGCCTCGTTCGCCTACGCCTTCCAGTGCCGCTTCGACGACGACGCGGCGGATTTCGAGCAGTTCATGGAGAACCTGTGGACGCTGCAAAGCCTGAAGTTTCGGTCGGTGCGAACGAGTTAGGGCGGCTTCGCCGCCCTGCGAGTGGCGAATGGCGAGTGGCGAATGGGGAAGAGCCGGCACGGATGTTTTCCATTCGCCATTCGCCACTCACCATTCGCGCGAGCAACGCGAGCCCACAGCCATGAAATCCGCCTCCCCCGCCCTTATCGCCTTTCTCAACGCCGCGCGCGCCAACCCGGACGCGCCGATCGCGTTCGCCGATTGCTTCACCTTCACGCTCGCGACGGGAACGATCCTCGCCTACACCAACGTCGATCAGCCGGTCGTCTACAACGGCTTGACGTTTCGCGCCGACGGCCCGCTGGTGCAGGGGCTCAAGTACAAGGCCTCGGTCGGGCTCGAGGTCGACAAGCAGCAGATCACGATCGCCGCGCGGCCGACCGACCTCGTCAACGGCTCGCCGTTTCTCAACGCCTTGCGCGACGGCGCCTTCGACGGCGCGACGGTGCAGCGCGACCGCGTGTTCATGAGCGCGCTGGGTCAGGCGCCGGTCGGCGGCGTGACGCTGTTCCACGGCCGGGTGTCGACGATCGACAATGTCGGGCGCACCAGCGCGACGATCACGGTGGCGTCCGACCTCGTCGTGCTCGACTACGACATGCCGCGCAACCTCTATTCGCCGACCTGCCTGCACACGCTCTACGACTCGGGCTGCGGCGTCGCGCAGAGCACGGGCTGGTCGCTGTCGACGCCGAACAGCCTCGTCTTCGCCACAGCGCCGGCGAGCGGCGCGCTGATCGGCGCATCGTTCGCCTACGCCTTCCAATGCCGCTTCAACGACGACGCGGCGGATTTCGAGCAGTTCATGCAGAACCTCTGGATCCTGCAAAGCCTCAAATTCCGATCGGTGCGCACGTCATGAAAACCGCGTCGAGCGCACTCATCGCCTTTCTCAACGCCGCGCGCGCCAACCCCGACGCGCCGATCGCCTTCGCCGATTGCTTCACGTTCACGCTCGCGACGGGAACGATCCTCACCTATACGAACATCGATCAGCCGGTCATCTACAACGGCTTCACTTTTCTCGCCGACGGCCCGCTGGTGCAGGGGCTCAAATACAAGGCTTCGGTCGGGCTCGAGGTCGACAAGCAGCAGATCACGATCGCCGCGCGGCCGACCGACCTCGTCAACGGATCGCCGTTTCTCAA
>JBEKFO010000296.1:0-5492 GCA_050013275.1 Roseiarcus sp.
GTCTGGCCCAAGGCGTTCGAGCGCCTGCGCGCGATCGTCATCGGCGCGCGCTTCGTCGCCGCGACCGGCAAGTTGCAGAACGAGGCCGGCGTCATCCACCTCATCGTCGAGCGCATGGAGGATCTGACGCCGATGCTCGGGCTGTTGTCGGAAGAAGGCCGCGGCGCCGAACGCGACGCGCCCGCCGACGCAGCGCACCCCTCGCCGCCGGCCATGCCGCAGAAGCGCCAGGGCGACCGCTTCGCGCAAGTGCAGCTCTTCGCGGATTCGCGCCTCGCCCCGCCGCCCGCCGAGACCCGAGAGCTCGAGCGCGCGCTGCCGGCGGGACGGAATTTTCACTAGCGAACGGCGCGCCCGCGATGGGTCCTACGCGACGTCGCCCGATTCGGGCGCGCGCTTGTCGCCGAAGATCATCGCGCGCACGAGGTTTTCGCGGTGTCGCATGCTCGCCAGCGCGACGCCGGCGAGATGCCCGAGGACGAGCAGCAGCAGGCCATGGGCGACGACCGAATGCAGTCTTTGCGCCCAGGTCGCACCCCACAACGCGTCGGTGGTGAGCATCCAGCCGGTGGTCGCGGTCGCGGCCATGGCGATCAGCAGCGCGACGATCATCGCGCCGCCGGCCGGATTATGGCCGAGGAAGCGCGCCTCGGAGCCGGTCGCGATCGCCTTGAGATAGGCGATGACGGTCCGCGGCGACCGCACGAACTGCGCGAATCGCGCATAGGGCGCTCCGAGAAAGCCCCAGACGACGCGCGCCAGCACCAGCGCGCCCGCGGCATAGCCGGCCCAGTCGTGCAGCGCTTCCCAGCTCTGCGCGCTGAGCCAGGCGATGGCGAAGCTCAGCGCGAGAGACCAGTGGAACGCACGCACGAACGAATCCCAGACACGGACCATCGCTCCGTCTCCATCGCTCGGCCTATGCGGTCAGTTCTCGCCCGCTTCGGCGTTGTCGAGTTTCGTCAACGTCTCGGCGTTGAAGGCCATGTTGGCGCGCTTGCCGTCCTTGTCGGTGGCGTAGACTTCGTAGCAGCCGCTTTCGATCTTGATCTGACGGACCTTGTAGCCGTCGGCCTGAAGCTGCGATTCGAGCGCGGATTTCGGTTGCCATTGCGTTTTGGGGGCGTTGCTGCATTTTCCCGCCGCGAGCGCGGGGCTGGCGATGGCGACGGCGAGGGCGGCGAGCGCGAACAAGGACTTCATTTCGAATCTCCGAATAGGGTTGCGAGGCCGGCGGCTTTCCGCGGCGAATCGCCGTTGACCGCCGAGGGCTAACCATTTCGCCGGCCAACGGGGCTGAAGTGCGGCCCCAGGATTACTGATCGGAAAGGTCGGTTAACCGGCCCGCTCAACCCTTGGGCGCGCGCGCTTCCAGTACGGCGATGAATTCACGCGTCTCGCGCGCCGGAATGCCTGCGGCTTCGCGCGCATCGGCGATCATCTTCAGGTTGTTGGCGGTGGTTTCCGCCTTCCAGGGCTCGTCGAGCGCCGCGAGCGCGTCGGCGAGCGCGTTTCCCGCGCCGTCCCAGTCGTTGGCGATCACCGCGAGCTCGAGCAGCGTGGCATGATCCCAATAGTCGGGCTTCGCCCCCAGCCGTCGGCGCACGGCGTAAAGCACGACGCCCGCCATTTCCCTAGCTAGCGGGTCCTTGGGATCAGCGATCGTCATCAACGTCACCGCATTGATCCCGGGATAGGCGTCGCGCCAATCGGCCTCGAAGCCCATGCGATAGGCGTCGATCGCCTTCTTCAAGTGGCCGCGCGCGGCGAACTTGTCGCCCGCTTTGAGCGCCTTCGCCCAGCGATCCTTATGGATGCGCCCGAGCAGCGCGTTGGTCTCGCTCGAAGGTCCGCGCTCGGCGATCAATGCGTTCAGCATCGTCTCCGCTTCGCGGTCGCGGCCGACGCGATTGAGCGCGAGCGCCCATTGCTCGCGCACCAGCTGGGTGCGTTGCAAGGCCATGTCGAGCTTCGGGCACAAATCGACGATCCGATCCCATGCCGAAACCGCGCGATAGGAGAGGAGAAGATCGACCGCCACGCCCGCCTGCACCGCGCTCATGTCGCCCAGGCTGTCGCGCAACTGGTCGAGCCCAGCTTGGCCGCCGTCGCGCGCCTTGGCGAGTTGCGCTTTCAGCTCCTCTTCAACCGCGATCTTGGTGCGAAAGACGTCGGTCTTCAGTCGATCGATCGGCGCCGCCTGGTAGCCCTCGAGCAGTTGGAACAGCGGCGAATCCATAGCGCGATGCTGGCGCGCTTCGACGAGGCGCTGCGTCAGCGCGGTCTTCGCCGAAGCGGGATCGGCCGGAGCGCCGTCTTCGTTGAGTGCATAGGGCAGCGCCCGCAACGGACCGACGTCGAAGGGCAGGGGGCAGCCCTGCGCGAGCGTCAGCACCGTCGTTTCGGGACGCGCCGCGTGGCGGATGCCGAGTTCGTAATAGACGTTGGCGTTGAGCAGCGTGAGGTCGGCGATCGCGTATTCGCTGAGCAGAATGCGCTCGTACATCAGCTTGTGAATGAACCCGGCGCCTTGTTCCTCGTCGGCGCGAATGCCGTCGAGGCCCGCCGCTTCAACCGCCGGCGCGATCACCTCGGCGTAGATGCGGTCGAAATCGACCATCCGCCCCGAGGCGTCCGGCTTGCGGCCGAACGGCATGATGACGAAACAGACAGCGCGATGACTCACGATCCGCCTCCCTGCGTGTTCGCGCGGCGAGCGATCCTAGCGTCCTTGGGGCGCAGAGTCTCGCCGAGCGTCGCCGTGGCGGGTTTGCCAAGCCGGCGGCGCCTTGCTAGCGATGCGCGGCCAGTCCGCAGGTTCCCCTTGCCCTACGTCATTCTCGCTTTCCTTTCGCTGCTGTGGGGCACGTCGTTCCTGCTCATCAAGATCGCGTCGCGGACGTTTGATCCGGACTCCATCGCATTCGGCCGCGCCGCGATCGCGGCGGCGGCGCTCGTCGTCGCGGCGCTGGCGATGCGCCTGCCTTGGCCGCGCGAGCCGCGGCTGTGGCGCCGGATGGCGGCGATGTCGCTCGGTGGTCAGGTGGCGCCGTTCCTGCTGCTCGGCGCCGCCGCCCATCTGACCACCAGCGCGGACATGGCGTTGATGATGGGCGGCGTGCCGATATTCACCTTCCTTCTCGCGCGGGCATTCGCGCTCGGCGAAGTCTGGAACGCGCGCGCCGCGCTCGGCCTCGGCCTCGGCCTCGTCGGCGTCGTCGTTTCGCTCAGCGCGCCGCTCGGCGCAGCGGCCCCCATGGCCGGCGAACCCGGTCTCGGGCGCGCCCTGGCGTTGCTCGCGGCGCTCGGCTACGCCTCGGGGGCGCTGATGTCGCGCGCCGTATCGCGCGAAATTGGGCCGTCGATGGCGGTGACGGGCTCGATGCTGATTTCGGCGGGAATCCTGTTCGGTCTCGGGCTGGTCGTGGGAGGCTTGCCCTCGCCAGGCGGGCTCGCGGCGATGCCCCCGGCGCCGCTCGCCGCGATTCTGGCGCTCGGCGTGTTCAACACCGGGCTCGCCTATTTCGTCTATTTCCGCCTGATCGCGAGCGCCGGCGCGACCTTCGCCGCGCTCAACAACTATATCGTGCCGCTGCTCGGCCTCGTCGCGGGCGCGCTCGCGCTTGACGAGCCGGTCGGCGCTTCGTCATGGCTGGGCCTCGCCTGCGTGCTTGGCGGCGTCGTGCTGACGGGAACGGCGGCGACGCAGTCGCGCGTCATCGTGGGGCGCTGACGCGCCGGCGTCTTTCTCACGCCACCTCGAATAGCCCAGCGGCGCCCATGCCGCCGCCGACGCACATCGTGACCACGACATACTTTACGCCGCGCCGCTTGCCTTCGATCAGCGCGTGGCCGACGAGGCGCGAGCCGCTCATGCCGTAGGGATGGCCGACCGCGATGGCGCCGCCGTCGACGTTGAGCTTGTCGTCGTCGATGCCGAGCCGGTCGCGGCAGTAGATCACCTGCACCGCGAAGGCCTCGTTGAGCTCCCAAAGGCCGATGTCGTCGATCTTGAGGCCGTGCGCGCCGAGCAGCTTGGGCACGGCGAACACCGGGCCGATCCCCATTTCGTCGGGATCGCAGCCGGCGACCGCAATGCCGCGATAGATCCCGAGCGGCGCGAGGTCGCGCTTTCGCGCCTCCTTGGCCTCCATCAGCACGCAGGCGCTGGCGCCGTCGGACAATTGCGAAGCATTACCGGCGGTGATGAACGATCCCGCCGCCTTCAACCGCCGCCCGCCGGCGAACACCGGCTTCAGCGCTGCGAGCCCGGCGAGCGTGGTGTCGGCGCGATTGCCCTCGTCATGGGCGAGCGTGACCGGCTTTTCGTGCGTCGCACCGCTCGCCTTGTCGACGACCTTCATCACCGAGGGCAGGGGAACGATTTCGGCGTCGAAGCGCCCCTCCGCCTGAGCGCGCGCCGTGCGCTGCTGCGACTGCAGCGCGTATTCGTCCTGACGCTCGCGCGATATCTTGTAGCGTTCGGCGACCACCTCGGCGGTCTCCAGCATCGTCATGTAGACGTCGTCGCGATGATGGAGCAGCCAGGGATCGTGCGCGCGGTGGTGATTCATCTTGTCGTTCTGCACCAGCGAGATCGATTCGAGGCCGCCGCCGACCACGATCTGCATGCCATCGCCGACGATCTGCTTGGCCGCGATGGCGATCGCCATCATGCCCGAGGCGCATTGCCGGTCGACCGACATGCCGGCGACGCTTGTCGGCAGCCCCGCGCGCAGCGCGCATTGGCGCGCGACGTTGGAGCCGGTGGCGCCCTGCTGCATCGCCGCGCCCATCACGACGTCGTCGATCTCGGCCCCGGCGACGCCCGCCCGGCCGACCGCGGCGGCGATGGCGTGGCCGCCCAGCGTCTGCGCCGGCGTGTCGTTGAAAGCTCCGCGATAGGCCTTGCCGATCGGCGTACGCGCCGTCGAGACGATCACCGCTTCCCGCATTGTCCCGCTCCTATTTTTTCTGTCGCTCGCGCTGGGCCTTGGCGGCGGCGGCGGCGAATTTGAAGGTCTGCGCGTAGGCGTTCTCGAGGGGCGCCGCGGCGCTGCGATCGGCGATCTCGGCAAAGCGCGCGGCGATCGTCTCCGGCGTGCGGTCGATTTCGTCGAAATAGACGCCCGGCGTCTCGGCGATGTGGGTCACCGCGAAAACGCCGGCGCCGGCGCCGAGAATAACGCGCGAGGGCGCCTGTTCGCTGACGAGAAACAGCAGGCCGGGCGTCACCGATTCCGGCGTCAGCAGCGCCGCCGCTTCGGGCGGCAGCAGCCCCGCGGTCATCGCCGTAGCGGCGGTCGGCGCGAGCACGTTGACGCGGATGTCGGTCTTGGCGCCTTCGAGATGCAGCACGTTCATCAAGCCGATCATCGCCGCCTTCGCCGCGCCGTAGTTGGCCTGGCCGAAATTGCCGTAGACGCCGGAGGCTGACGAAGTGAAGACGATGCGGCCGTAGCCGCGCTCGCGCATGCCCGCCCACACCGCCT
>JBEKFO010000297.1:0-5486 GCA_050013275.1 Roseiarcus sp.
GCTGATCGATGGCTTCATAGAGGTCGAAAGGATCGCCTCGCGAACCCGAAAACAGCGGCGCCAGGAAAGCGCGATAGACTTCTTCGCCGGCACCGGTCGCGCTGGCTTCTCCGAGAGCGCGGACGAGCGCGGCGCGCGGCGCGTTGCCGATTTCGAGCCCCGCGCCGGCGAACGCCCGGCCCAACATGATCAAATAGACTGGGTGGATTTCGTCGCGCTCGGCGGCTTCGTCGAACGATCTATGGACCGCTTTTAGCGCCCGGCGCGCGACAGCGTCGCCGCCGTTGGCGTCGATCCGCGCCTGATTCAGCGCATCGGCGAAATCGGAGAAAGTCTGGTTGCCGCGATGATTGTTGGGGTCGGCCGACCGGGCGATCGAGAGGACGCGCCGGGAAAGGCTCTCGACGTCCGGATCGGCGCGGGCCGCCTCGTCGGCGATCAACTGGCGAATGAGCGCAAGTTCTTCCGAGCCGAGAATCGAATCCAGTGCGCTCGCGCGCCGTCGCCGGGGCGTTGCCTTCGGGCGGGTCTTGACGGGCTTCTTCATACTCGATCATGCGAGAGACGGACGTCCGACTATTATGGGCGCACGCGGCTCCGTCAATCGCCGCGCGCGCCTCGCCCACAGGCTCTCACGTCCCGCCGTCCGAAAACGCAGGCTTTCTTTAGCGGCGCTCGGAGCCTGATCGCCTCCGGCCGCCGCCCAGCTCCGCCCTATTTGATGAACGAGCCGTCGCGCAAATCCGTCAGCGCCTGACGGATCTCGGCTTGGGTGTTCATGACGATCGGGCCGTGCCAGGCGATCGGCTCCCGCAGCGGGCGCCCCGAGACGAGCAGGAAGCGGATGCCCTCGTCGCCCGCCTGAACGCTCACTTCGTCGCCCGAATCGAACACCACCAGCGAACGATTGCCGACCTTGTCGCGCACGATGACGTCTTCGCCGTCGACCACGCTCTCGCGCAGCGCGCCGAAGGGCGCCGAGGCGCCGTCAAACGAACCGGAGCCTTCGAAGATATAGGCGAAGGCTTGGCGGTAGGTCTCGACCGGCAGGGTTTTGCGCTTGCCCGCGGGGACGAAGACGTCGAGATAGCGCGGATCGGCGGCGACTTCATCGACCGGGCCGGCCTTGCCCCAAAATTCTCCGCAGATCACGCGCACGCGCGCGCCGTCGTCGTCGACGACCTCGGGGATGGCGAGGCTGGGCACGTCCTGATAGCGCGGCGCCGTCATTTTCAGACTCGAAGGCAGATTGGCCCAAAGCTGAAAACCGTGCATGCGGCCGAGATCGTCGCCCTTGGGCATTTCCTGATGCAGGATGCCGCGGCCCGCGGTCATCCATTGGACGTCGCCGGCGCCGAGCACGCCGGCGTTGCCGAGGCTGTCGCCGTGCTTAACCGAGCCGGCGAGCACGTAAGTGATCGTTTCGATGCCGCGATGGGGATGCCAGGGAAAGCCGGCGATGTAATCGCTGGGCTTGTCGCTGCGGAAATCGTCCATCAACAGGAACGGATCGAAATCGGAGGTGTCGCCGAAGCCGAAAGCGCGCCGCAGCCTGACGCCGGCGCCCTCCAGGGTGGGCTTCGATTGGCTGATGCGCTTGACGGGGCGGATCGACATGGAGCGGCCTTTCGGGCGTTGCGGAGCGCCCGATTTGGGGATCGGGCGATCCGAATTCCAGCATGGAAGTTTGCGTTCTTGCAAATTCTAGTCGCGCGCTTCGGCAACTTCCGGCCGCCCGCCGAGGATTTCCGTCGCCGTGGCGCCGGCGGCGGCGGCGCGTGAGAGGCAATCGTCGATCGCAAAACCTTGCAGCCGCGCGGCGAGGAAACCCGCGACGAACGCGTCGCCGGCGCCGGTGGTGTCGAACGCCTTCGCGGCGGGCGCTGCGACGCGCCAGCGCCGGTTCCCCTCGATCGCCTCGCAGCCCGCGGCGCCGCGTTTGACGACGACGAGCGGGTAATGGGCGCTCAGGCGCTCGCGTTGACGCTCGGGGTCTTCGCTTCCCGCCAGCACGGCCGCTTCCTCGGCGTTGGGAAACAGCATCGCCGCGCCGCGCGTCCAGGCGAGGAAATTCGCCGCGCCGACTTCGCGCAGGAATTCGGCCGAGGCGGGGTCGACCGCGACGGGCTTGCTTTGCGCGCGGCGCAGCGCGTCGAGGACCGCTGCGCGCGGGCTCGGCGCGAAGAAGGAATAGCCGGAGAGGCAGATCAGCGCGGCGTCCGCGATCAGCGCGTCGGCAATATCGCTCGCTTCGAGCGCGTCGTTGGCGCCGCGGTCGGTGAGGAAGCTGCGCTCGCCCGAAGGGTCGACCAGGGCAATCAGCCGGCCGGTTTCGTGGATCGGATCGCCCGCCAAATGCGCGTCGACGCCGGCGCGGCGAAAGCGCGCGGTCTCGCGCTCGCGGTCGGCGGCGCCGACACGGCCGACGAAATCGACTTTCACGCCGAAATGGGCGAGCCACACCGCCTGGTTGGCCGCCGATCCGCCGGGGCGCTCGACGATGCTGGCGCGCCGGTCCGAGCCGACGGCGATCGGACCTCCCAGGCGCACGATCGTGTCGACCATGACGTCGCCGACCACCAGCGCTCGCGGCGCGCTCATCTAGAGACGCGACAGTTCGACCGCGAGCTGCGCCGCCAGAACGGCGTTGTTCTCGACCAGCGCCATGTTGGCCTCGAGGCTTTGTCCGCCGGTCAATTCGGCGATCCGACCGAGCAGGAACGGGGTGACGTCCTTCTTGGCGACGCCCTGCGCCTTGGCTTCCGCCACCGCTTCGGCGATGCGCGCCTCGATCGCGTGGGCGTCGAGCGCCTTGTCCTCGGGGATCGGGTTGGCGATCAAGAGGCCGCCGGGGCCGATCGCCCGCTGCAGGCGGACCATCCGCGCGAGATCGTGCAGGCCGTCGCAACGGTGATCGAGCTTGACGCCGCTCGAGCGCGCGTAGAACGCGGGGAATTCGTCGCAGCGAAAGCCGCAGATCGCGACGCCTTGGGATTCGAGGTACTCGAGGGTCTTGTCGATGTCGAGGATCGATTTGGCGCCGGCGCAGACGACGGCGACCTTGGTGCGCGCGAGTTCGACGAGATCGGAGGAAATGTCGAACGTCTCCTCGGCGCCGCGATGCACGCCGCCGATGCCGCCGGTGGCGAAGATCTCGATCCCGGCGAGCTCGGCGACGTATATCGTCGCCGCCACCGTGGTTCCCGCCGCGCCGTGGCGCGCGACAACCGCCGCCAGGTCGCGACGCGACGCCTTGACGACGCCTCCGGAGAGGCGGCTCAGCGACTCCAATTCGGCGCGGTCGAGCCCTACCTTCAAGCGGCCGCCGATGACGGCGATCGTCGCCGGCGTCGCCCCTTGCGCGCGCACCGCTTCCTCCAGCATCAGCGCGGTCTTGAAGTTCTGGGGATAGGGCATGCCGTGGGTGATGATCGTCGACTCGAGCGCGACGATCGGCCCCTTGGCGGCGAGCGCCTTGGCGGCGTCGTTCGACAAATCCAACAACGCCTTCGCGGCCATGCCTTTCGCCTTCGTTTTGCCGCGCCGGAGCGCGAGGGAAGTCCGTCTTGATTACCAGCATTCGCACGCCGCGATCAAACGCGCCGCGCGTTGCGCCTGTGGAGGGAGGCCGGCGTTCGCGCGCCTGCGTAGCGTCAAGCCCTTTACGCGCCGCGCTGTTGCGTTAAACGTAAGCGCCGAGGACGCCAGAGTCGCACTATGGAAGAGCGAAAATCCGATCGTCTCAAGTCGATTCCGCCGAGCCTGAAGGCGGCGATCCGGCGCGCCCGCGTCGAGAGCGCCGAGCAGAGCCAGGCGGTCGCCGACTTGCGGCAGGCGGAAGTCGCGCGGCTCGAGTTGCTGCTCGACGCCATTCGCCCCGTGCTCGATCAGACGCCCGAGGGCGTCGAATTGTTCGATCCGGGCATTGCCCACGGCGAGCGGCCGAGGCTGTTCCTCGACATGATCGGCTTTGTCGATATGGGGCACGATCGGCGCACCTATCGCTTTTTTCAGGACACGCGGCACGGCCGCATCCTGATCGCGGAAAGCCCCTTGATCGAGCCGAACGTCGCCGCGATGACGAATTACGTCGCGCGCCGTCTTATCGAGCGCGAGCAGGCGCTCGCCGCCGACTGGCGCAGCCAGGAGGCGACGGCGAGCGACGCCAAGCCGGATGCCGCCGCGTCGCCGTCGGTCGACACGGAGCTCGCCGGGGACGAGTCGGCGCCGGCCGTCGAAGCCGTCGCGCCGCCCACGGGCGAGCCGCCCGCCGCGGCGACGGGCCGCGCCATCGGGCGCCGGCGATGGCTGGCCGTGGTCGGCGAAGTCTTCAATTTCGTGTTGCTGACGCTCGGCTCGGTCGCGTTCATCGCCCTGATTTGCGTCGGCGCCTATATGGCCTGGAACGCCTGGGGCCGCGCGCTTTGGGCGGCCTGGATCGGACCGCCGCCGATCTAATCCCTAAATCGCCAACGCCTCGCGCTCGCCGATCTCGCCGCCGCCCGGCAGCATGCCGCGCGCGCGCGCGCCGACGCGCCACAATTTCCCGACGCGCTCCAGCCGGATCAGGTGATAGGCGGCGCGGTGGCCGAGGTCCGGCGACGCAGCCGATGCGGACGGGGCGCCGAGAACCGGGATGCGTCCGCCTTCGACGCGCGAGGAGGCGGACGAGAGAAAATGAACCATGCGCTTGTGGGTGTGGCCGTGCAGGATCGCTTCGGCGCCGAAGCGGCCGACGGTCGTCTCGAACGCGCGCGCGTCGGTCAGCCTGCGCAGCGGCGAACCGCCGCGCGACAGCGGGGGATGATGGATCAGGATGACGCGCGCCAGGCCGCGCGCGCCGGTCTCCCGGAGGAGATCGCCGAGTTTGGCGATCTGCCGAGCGCCGAGGCGGCCGGTCGCCATCAGCGGGCCGGTCGGCACGCCCGAGTTGAGGCCGATCAGCGCGACCTCGCCGCGCACGCGCAGGAAAGGGAAGCGATCGGCGCCGCCGACGCCCGCGTCGCTCGAGGTCCATGGCGCGAACGTCTCGGCAAGAGGTTCCACCGCGTCGCGCACATAGGCGTCGTGATTGCCCGGCGTGAAACTGACGTCGGCGGGCTCGCCCAATGCGCCCAGCCATTGCGCGGCGCGGCGGAATTCTTCCGCGAGCCCGATATTGGCGACGTCGCCGGTCATCGCGACGTGGTCGGGCGCCTGCGCGCGTAAATCGGCGACGAGCCGCGCCAGCATCGCCATGTCGTTGAGGCGTTCGCGCCCGCGCTTCCAATTGACCCAGCCCATGAAGCGCTTGAGCCGCATCTCGCGAAGCGCCGGGAAAGGGGCGGGCCCGAGATGGGGGTCGGAGAGATGCGCGATGGTGAAACTCATGGCACAAGTCGATTCCGGCTGGGGCCTCGCGCTCGCTTCGGCCTGACGCTCGCGCCGCGGCGCGCCAGGGTCCGACGACGAAGAGACCCTTAGGGAGACGAATTTGCCGACGCAAG
>JBEKFO010000298.1:0-5458 GCA_050013275.1 Roseiarcus sp.
ATGGCCTCGGGCTCGGCGCGATCCTCAACACGATCCATCCCTATCCCGGCTGGAATGATGCGGCCCGGGCGGTCGCGGGCGAATGGCGGCGAGCCCACGCGCCGCAATGGGCGCTCGACCTGTCCCGGCGGGTCTTCGCTTGGCTGAGGGGCTAGCGGATGTTCGATTCCCGCCTGCAACCGATCGTTCGCCGCGCGCTGGCGCCGGCGGCGGCGCGCCTCGCCAAGGCGGGCGTCAAAGCGGACGAGGTGACGCTCGCCGGTTTCGCGCTCGGCGCGCTCGGCGCGTTTGCTCTCGGTTTCGGCGCTTATCGAACGGCTCTCGCGCTGATCGCGCTCAATCGCCTCGCCGACGGGCTCGACGGCGCGCTGGCGCGCGGCCTCGGCCCGACCGATCGCGGCGCCTTCCTCGACATCGCGCTCGATTTCTTCTTCTACGCGCTGATCCCGCTCGGCTTCGCCTTCGCCGATCCCGAGCGCAACGCCTTGGCGGCGGCGACGCTGCTTTTCGCCTTCGTCGGCACCGGCTCGAGCTTTCTCGCCTTCGCGGCGGTGGCGGCTGAGCGCGGCTTGACGGCGCCGGAATACCCGCACAAGGGAATCTATTACCTCGGCGGGCTGACCGAGGGGGCGGAGACGATCGCGCTGTTTGTTGCGATGTGCCTTTGGCCCGCCGCGTTCCCGGTGCTCGCTTACGCCTTTTCGGCGCTCTGCCTCGTCACGACGCTGATGCGCTGGAGTTGGGGCTGGTTTGTGTTTGCGCCGCAGGACGGCGCGCGACCCTCGGGCGCCCCCGTCGAGACACCCTTGCGAATAGGAGAGACGAATGAAGCGGTTGATCTACGCGCTTAGCCTCGGACTGGCGCTGTTCGGCGCCGCCGCGTCGGCGCGCGCCGATGCGGCGTGGGACGCCGTCATGGCCAACGCGCGCGGCCAGACCGTCTACTGGAACGCCTGGGGCGGCGACGAGCGCACCAACAATTTCATCGCCTGGGTCGGCGCGGAGGTCCAGCGCCGCTACGGCGTCGAGTTGAGGCAGGTGAAGCTGACCGACACCGGCGAAGCGGTCGCGCGCGTCGTCGCCGAAAAGGGCGCCGGGCGCGGCGCCGACGGCTCGGTCGACATGATCTGGATCAACGGGCCGAACTTCCTGTCGATGAAGGAGAAGGGGCTGCTCTACGGGCCGTTCGCCGACAAGCTGCCCAACGCGGCTTACGTCGACACAACCAACAAACTCTCGAACGTCACCGACTTCACCATTCCGGTCGACGGCATGGAATCGCCCTGGCGGCTCGCGCAATTCGTGTTCATCGACAATTCCGCGCGCGTGCCCGAGGCGCCGCGCACGCTCGACGCACTTGCGCAGTGGATCAAGGCGCATCCGGGCCGCTTCACCCACCCCGATCCCAAAGATTTCATGGGCGCGAGCTTTCTCAAGCAGATTCTGGTCGATCTCGCTCCGGACCCGGATCGCCTCGCCTCGCCGGCGACCGATGCCGATTTCGCCGCCGAGACCGCGCCGCTGTGGGCTTGGTACGACGCGCTTCGGCCGTCGTTCTGGCGCCGCGGCGAACAATTTCCCGCCGACGGCCCGGCGCAGTTGCAATTGCTGAACGACGGCGAACTCGATTTCGCCCTGTCGTTCGATCCGGCCGAGGCGGCGGCCGCGGTCGAAGCGGGGCGGCTGCCGGCGAGCGTTCGCGTCTACACCTTGGCGGGCGGCGCGATCGGCAACACCAGCTTCGTCGCGATCCCCTATAATTCGCCGCATAAGGAGGGCGCGATGGTCGTGGCGAATTTCCTCCTCGATCCGGCGACGCAGGCCCACGCGCAGGACATCCACGCGCTCGGCGCCTTCACTGTGCTCGATCTGACGAAGCTTTCCTCGGAGCAGCAAAGGCTGTTCGCCGATCTGCCGAGCAACCCGGCGCTGCCGACCAGCGCCGAACTCGGCAAGGTGCTTCTCGAACCGCATCCCTCGTGGATGACGCGGATCACGGCGGAATGGCGCAAGCGTTACGCGCAATAGCGGCCGCCTCGGCCCGACCGAATCTTGCGCGCGTTGCGGCCTACGTCGTGTTCGGCGGTCCGATTGCCGCCGGACTGGCGCTGACCCTTGCGCCGGCCTTCGGCTATCTGCCCGCGCTCGGCGGCGACGCGTTCAGCCTCGCGCCGTGGCGCGCGTTGCTCGCTGAGGCGGGCCTCGCCGGCTCGCTTCGGCTGACGATTACGGTCGGCTTCGCGTCGACCGCGCTCGCGCTCGCGCTCGCGTTCGGCCTCATGGCGACGCTCGGCGAGCGCGTGCGCAGTCGCGGCTTCGAATATGCGCTGGCGCCGCTGCTCGCGGCGCCGCACGTCGCGATCGCCATCGGCCTCGCCTTCCTTATCGCGCCAAGCGGCTGGCTGGTGCGGCTCGTCAGCCCTTGGGCGACGGGCCTGACCTCGCCGCCCGACATCGCGACGGTGAACGACGCCTATGGCCTCGCCCTCACTCTCGGCCGTGTTCTCAAGGAGACGCCGTTTCTTCTCATCGTCGCGCTCGGCGCGCTGAACCAGATTCCCGTCGCAGCGCAGATGCGCGTCGCGCGCTCGCTCGGCTATCGGCCCGCGGCGGCGTGGCTGAAGATCGTCGCGCCCCAGCTCTATGCGCAGATCCGCCTGCCGGTGTACGCGGCGCTCGCCTATGCGCTGTCGGTGGTCGACACGGCGCTGGTGCTCGCGCCCTCCCATCCCGCGCCGCTCTCCGTCGTCGGCCTGCGCTTGTTCATGGCGCCGGATTTGAACCTTGTCTTTCCCGGCGCCGCCGCCGCGACGCTGCAACTCGCGATCGTCGTTGCCGCGCTCGGAATTTGGCGCCTAGGCGAGATCGGCGTCGCGCGCCTCGGCCGCGCTCGCGTAGCGACGGGCGAACGCGGCGCCTCGACGCAAATCGCCGCCGTGATATTGGGCGGCGCGGCGCTGGCGGCGCTGGCGCTGGCGTTCGCCGCGATTGCGGCGCTGGCGCTTTGGTCGTTCGCGTGGCGCTGGCCGTTCCCCGACGCGCTGCCGGAGAGCTGGTCGCTCGAAGTCTGGCGCCGCAACGGCGCCGAGCTCCTGCGCCCGCTCGGCGACACGCTCGCGCTCGCCGCCGTGTCGAGCGCGCTGGCGCTGGCGCTCGCGCTTTGCTGGCTCGAAGGCGACGATCGGGCGGGCCGCGCCCCGCGTTCCGCCGCGATCTATGTCCCGCTGCTGCTGCCGCAGCTCGCCTTTCTCTTCGGCGCGCAGACCTTCTTTGCGGCGCTGCGTCTCGACGGCTCGTTCGCCGCGGTGGCCTGGGCGCACGCGCTGTTCGTCTTTCCCTATGTGATGCTGGCGCTGTCGGACCCCTGGCGCGCCCTCGACCCGCGCTATGCGCGCGCCGCCGGCGCGCTCGGCGCGTCGCCGGGGCGAACGTTTCTTTTCGTCAAGCTGCCCATTCTTTTCCGCCCGATCGCCATCGCCTTCGCGATCGGCGTCAGCGTCAGCGTAGCGCAGTATCTGGCGACACTGTTCGCGGGCGGGGGGCGCGTCCCCACGCTGACGACCGAAGCGCTCGCGCTCGCCAGCGGCGGCGACCGGCGCGTCGCCGCGATCGCCGGCTTCCTGCAGGCGTTGCTTCCCATGGTCGTGTATCTCGCGGCGCTCATGGCGCCGCGCCTCGTCTACGCCGGCCGCCGCCGGACGCTGTCGCCATGACCGCGCACGCGCTCGAAATCCAAGACGTAACGATCGCCATCGGCGCGCGTGCGCTCATGCGCGATCTCGAGTTTCGCGTCGAGCCGGGCCGTGCGACGACGATCATGGGGCCGAGCGGGGCGGGCAAGTCGACGCTGCTCGCCTATATCGGCGGCCATCTCGATCCGGCCTTTTCCGCCCGCGGCCGGGTGATCGTCGACGGCTGCGACGTGACCGCGCTGCCGCCCGAACGGCGCGGTATCGGCGTGCTGTTCCAGGACGATCTTCTGTTTCCGCATTTGTCGGTCGGCGCCAATGTCGCGTTCGGCCTCGATGCGGCGGTGCGCGGCCGGGCGGCGCGGCGCGCGCGCGTCGACGCGGCGCTGGCCGAAGCGGGGCTCGCCGGTTTTGCCGATCGCGATCCCGCGACGCTGTCGGGCGGACAGCGCGCGCGCGTCGCGCTGATGCGGACGCTGGCCGCGGCGCCCAAAGCGCTGCTGCTCGACGAGCCCTTCGCTAAGCTCGACCACGCGCTGCGGCGCGAATTCCAGCGCTTCGTGTTCGATGAGGCGGCGCGGCGCAGCCTGCCGGCGCTGCTGGTCAGCCACGATCCCGTCGACGCCGAGGCGGCGGGCGGGCCGATTCTGCGTCTCGACGAATGTGGCGCGGCGACTAGGGGAGTATGAAAAGATGGCGTTCGTTTCGGCCAAGCCGCCCGGCGGCTATCCCTGGCTCATCCGGCTGTTCTTTTGGCAGCAGCGGCGCAAGTACGGCCGCGTGCTCGATCCAGGCCTCTTGTGGGGCCGCTCGAAATGGGTGTTCGCGGCGGTGGCGCTGCTCTATGGCGCGCTCGACCGGCGCTCTTCGCCGCTGCCGCCGGCGCTACGCTCGCTCGTCACGGTGCGGGTCTCGCAGATCAACCATTGCGCGTTCTGCATCGACATCAATTCGGCGACGCTCGCCAAACGCGGGGTGTCGGAAGAGGCGATCCTGGAACTTGCCGCGTGGCGCGAATGCGCGCGCTTCTCGCCCGACGAGCGCCTTGCGCTCGAATACGCCGAGGCGATGACGCTGAATGCGGTCGACGACGCTCTTCGCGCGCGCCTCAAGGCGCGATGGGACGACGACGCGATCGTCGAGATGACCGGCCTCATCGCGTTCCAGAACCTGTCGTCGAAATTCAACGCCGCGCTCGACGTGCCCGCGCAAGGGTTCTGTCGGCTACCGGGAGCCTCGCCTGAGGCGCAGGCGTAGCGCGCCGCCGTTCAGCCTTCCGCCGCCGGCGTCGTCGGCCCGAAGCGCGCCTCGAACGCCGCGTGTAGCGCCGCGTCGACGTCGGCCATCGAGGCGGTGCGGCCGAGATCGCTGAGGCTGGTCACGCCGTAATGCGCTTCGCCGATGCCGCAGGGCACGATGCCCTGGAAATGCGTGAGATCCGGCGCGACATTGAGCGAGACGCCATGGAACGAGACCCAGCGGCGCACGCGAATGCCGAGCGCGGCGATCTTGTCCTCTGCCATCGCGCCGTCGATCCCGCGCGGCTTGTCCGGCCGCGCGACCCAGACGCCAACGCGCGTTTCGCGGGTTTCGCCAGTGACTCCAAGCGTTTGCAGCGCATCGATCAACCAACCCTCTAACGCGCCGACGAACGCGCGCACGTCGGGCCGACGGCGCTTGAGATCGAGCATCACATAGGCCACCCGCTGTCCCGGTCCATGATAGGTGAACTGCCCGCCGCGCCCAGCGCGAAAGACGGGAAAGCGCGC
>JBEKFO010000299.1:0-5433 GCA_050013275.1 Roseiarcus sp.
GAAGGCCTGCTCGACCTCGCCGGGAACGCGCCGCCACGACGCCGCGAAGGGCGCCTGACCTAGGCCGACGTCGGCCCGCTCCGCCGCCTCCCACGGCCCGCCCGGCAATTCGAGCGTTCCGCCGAGCAGACCTTTCAGCGGGCGCCGCCGCGCGAGGATCGCGCCGTCCGCGCGGCGGGCGAAAAACGCCACGCCGAGGCGAACCGGCTTGGGTCTGCGCATCGCGCGTCGCGGATAGGCGTCGGGCGCGCTCGTCCGCGCCGCCGCGCAGGCCGAAAGCAAGGGGCAAGCGGGGCAGTCGGGATTGCGCGGGCGGCAGATCAGCGCGCCGATGTCCATCAGCGCCTGCGCGAAGTCGCCGGGACGCTGCGCGGGCGTCAACGCCGCCGCCGCCTCGCCGATCGCGCGCCGCGCGTTGGCTACCGGCGTCTCCAAGGCGTGCAGCCGCGCCAGGATGCGCGCAATGTTGCCGTCGACCGGCGCCGCTCTTTCGTCATAGGCGATCGCCGCGACCGCGGCGGCGGTGTAGGCGCCGACGCCGGGCAGCCCGCGCAGCTCCGCTTCGCTCGGCGGGAACCGCCCGCCCCGCCCCGCGACTTGCCTCGCGCAGGCGTGCAGATTGCGCGCGCGCGAGTAATAGCCGAGGCCGGAAAAGGCGGCCATGACCTCGTCGAGCGAGGCGGCGGCGAGCGCCTCGACGCGCGGCCATCGCGCGACGAATTCTTGGAAATAGGGCGCCGCGGCGGTCGCCGTGGTCTGCTGCAGCAGGATTTCCGACAGCCAGACGCGATAGGGATCGGGCGTCTCGCCGCGGCGCGCGCGCCATGGCAAATCGCGGCGATTGACGTCCCACCACGCGAGAACGCGGCGGGCGATTTCGCGCGGCTTCAAACGCGGGTCGCAAGCGGCTACACTGTCGTCCATGCAACGGACTCTATCCCCGAGAGCGCGATGACGAAACCGGCGCTCCGCAAAACGCGCGGCTGGGCCGCCCGACTCGGCTCGCTGCTCGAGGGCGTCGTGGAGCCGGCATTGGCGGCGCGGGGATTGGGCGAGACCAGCCTGGTGACGGACTGGCCGGAAATCGTCGGCGCCGAAATCGCGCGATACGCTCGGCCGATCCAACTCCGCTGGCCGCCGCGCGGCGCCAAGCGAGGGCCCGAGGACAGCGCCCCCGCCACCCTGGTGCTGCGCATCGACGGCGCTTTCGCGCTCGAAGCCCAGCACGCGGCCGCGATCATCGTCGAGCGCGTCAATGCGCACCTGGGCTGGCGCTGCGTCGAGAAAATCGCGTTCCGCCAGGGCCCGCTCTTGGAATTGAAAGCCAAGCGCCGCGCCGCGCCGGCCCCGAGCGCAAAGGCGCAGGCCGAAGCCGCGGCGCTCGCCGATCGAATCGACGACGAGGGCCTGCGGCAGGCCTTGACGAAGCTCGGCGCAAGGGCGATCGACAGCGCCGCGCGGACGCGGTAGAGCCTGCGCCAGAAAATTGGGATGCGCGCCCCTTCCCCCCTTGCGGGGGAAGGTGGCCCTCGCGCCAGCGAGGGTTGGATGAGGGGGATCGCGCGAAGCGCGATGACGTGGCTCCAAGCCGCCTCGCTACGCTCGCCCCCTCATCCGGCCGGCTCCGCTGGCCACCTTCCCCCGCAAGGGGGGAGGGGCTCTCGTCCTCCCGCCGGCCAGAGGAGAACACAAACATTTTGAGCACTTCCAGCCCCCTGGCGGGGCGCCGCGTCGCGCGGATGAACGGCGTCGGCAACAAGATTCTGGTGCTCGATCTGCGCGGCGCGGCGATCCTGCCGACGCCCGAGGAATTGCGCGCGATCCATCGCGCCGACGGCCTCGACTTCGATCAGTTGATGACGCTGAGCGACCCGCGCGATCCCTCGACCGCCGCGTTCGTGCGCATCTACAACAACGACGGAACCGAGGCCGGCGCCTGCGGCAACGGCACGCGCTGCGTCGCCGACCGGCTGGCGCGGCAATCGGGCGCCGAGGCGCTGACGGTCGAGACTGCAGCCGGGCGGATCGCCTGTGAACGCGTCGGGGCGTGGAGCTGGCGCGTCGACATGGGCGCGCCTCGCCTCGCCTGGAACGAAATCCCGCTGGCGCAAGACGTCTCCGACACGCGCAAGGTCGAAGTGCGCCTGCCCGGCGAGGGCGCGCCGGACTTCGGGCCGGCCAGCGTCGTCAACATGGGCAATCCGCACGCGATCTTCTGGGTGCAGGACGTCGCCGCGATCCCTCTCGATACGGTTGGGCCGCGCTTCGAGACCAACCCGCTGTTCCCGCAAAAGGCCAACATCTCGTTCGCGCAAGTTCGCGCGCGCGATTCGATCGCGTTGAGGGTCTGGGAGCGCGGCGTCGGCGTGACGCTCGGCTGCGGCTCGGCCGCCTGCGCGACGCTGGTGGCGGCGGCGCGCCTCGGGCTCACCGGCCGCAACGCGCGCATCGCGCTTCCCGGCGGCGAGCTGACGATCGAATGGCGGCAAAGCGACGATCACGTCCTGATGACCGGCCCGGTCGAGTTCGAACGCGAAATCGAACTCGACCCGGCGCTGTTCGCGGCGGTCGAATCGGCGTGAGCCGGCGATGGGGCTGCGGCGGACCTGATAACAGGCCGGGCGTCGGCGGAGCGGGAGGCGGGTTCCGGCTGATAGGCGCGCCCCGCGCCCGTCAACGCGTTGTCGAGGGTTTGGCGTTGCCAAATCCCGTCATAAATGATCGTCTCTTCCTCGCTACGCTGCGGTCTTCCGGTTGAGGAGTTTCGCATGAACGCATTCGAGGCGGCCGAGGCCGCCGCCCTCAAATCGAAGCGGGGCGACCTCCGATGGTCGGCGCTGTTTGCGCCTTGGCTACTCCTCGCGAGCGTGGCGGCGCTCGCGCAGCCGGCGCAGCCGGTCTCCGTCGTCGAGCCGACGGGCAATCTGAAACCCCAATATTCGAAGGCGCAGACGCCAAGCCCGCAGCAGCTCATCGAAACGTGGCGGTCGTTCAATCAGAACATGACCGACAAGAAGGTCGACACCGAACAGTTCCAGATCATCGCCTACCGCGTCGCGACGGGCAAAATTCCGCGGGCTTTCCTGCAATTCCAAATCTTCTCCTCGCAGGCCGACCCATTGGCCTGGGCGGCGCAGCGATGTCCGGGACGCACCCGTCCCGTGGAAATTCAAGTCTATTATCAATGGAGCGACGATCTGGGCGCCTGGGTGCCGCAAGGCGGGCGAGGCGAGAACGACGACAATCTGTGTTCCGACCAGACGCTGTGGACCAGCGACCAGATCGAACAAGTCGTAAATCCGAAGCCGCTGCCGACGCCGCCGAAAATATCTCGGGCGGACGTTTCGACGCCGCCGGCGGGCTCGCCGGTGCGCGCCGCGATCATGGACGCCCTGCGGCCACGCTACGAAAGCCTGTTCGGCGCCCCGATCGTTTTCAAGGTCGAGACGCTGCGCGTCGCCGCCGGCTTCGCCTTTGTCGTCGTCCACCCGGAGCGACCCAACGGCGCCCCGATCGACCAGAAAACGTGGACCAAGGCGTTGACCGAGCAATGCTTCCAATACCCGGCCAGCGTCGAACACGAATACTGGATGAAGTTGGACGGCGGCGTCTGGAAAGTCGGGGTGAAAAACGACATGTGCGCCGACGATTCCATCTCGCAAGAAGGCGATCTGATCGGCGCCCCGCCGCAACTCGCGGGGTTGGATCAGTGGCCCGAGCGCGAATTCATGCCGCTACCGGAGTAAACCGCAAAACCAACGAGAAGCGAACGCCGAGCGGCCGCCCTTGTCGCGCGGCGCAGTGCGTTCGCGGCGACGCGCGCGTTGCCCGGGCCGGCCCCGCGCCCGCTACCCCCTTCGCCGCAGCAAGAACCGCTGCACCTTGCCGCTCGCCGTCTTCGGCAATTCGTCGACGAATTCGACCTCTCTCGGGTAGGCGTGCAGCGACAGGCGCTTGCGCACGTGTTGCTGCAACTCCGCCGCCAGCGCGTCGCTCGGCGTGTGGCCCTTGCGCAGCACGACGAACGCCTTGACGATCTCGGTGCGCTCCGGGTCCGGCTTGCCGACGACGGCGACCTCGGCGACGGCGGGGTGTTCGATGATCACGCTTTCGACGTCGAACGGACCGATGCGATATCCCGCCGAGGTGATGATGTCGTCGTTGCGGCCGGCGAAGAAGAAATGGCCGTCCGCGTCCTGAGTCATGGTGTCGCCGGTGATGTACCAGTCGTCGACCAGGTTGGACGATTCGGCGCGCCAGTAGCCGGAGAACGTGAACATCGGCGAGCGCGACCGTCTGACCGCGAGCACCCCCGGCGTTCCCGGCGCGACCGGCTGCAACGCCTCGTCGAGCACCGCGATTTCGAAGCCGGGCATGGCGAGGCCGGCCGATCCCGGCTTGGCGGCCTGACGCAGGCCGTGATGGTTGTTGACCGCCATGCCGATCTCGGTCTGGCCGTAGTGATCGTTCAAGGGACAGCCGAGCGTTCGCGCGGCCCAGCGCACGACCTCAGGGTTGAGCGGCTCGCCGGCGCTGCTCGCGACGCGCAATTGCCCGGCGATGTCGGCCATCGCCGCGTCGCCCGCCGCCATCATCGCGCGATAGGCGGTCGGCGCCGCGGCGAGATTGGTTATCCCAAGCGTCTTGATGACGCGCACCGCCGCGTCGACGGCGAACGGGCCGTCGAAGAACGTCGTCGCGTGGCCGAGCATCAGCGGCCCGATCACGGCGTAGAGCATGCCATAGGCCCAGCCGGGATCGGCGACGTTCCAGAAACGATCCTCGGGGCGAAGATCGACGCCGTCGAGCATGTAGACGGCGACCGCGAGCAGCATGCGCAGGGGATAGCGCACGCCCTTTGGGCTGCCCGTAGTGCCCGAGGTGTAGAGCATGACGAAAGGATCGTCGGCGGCCAGAACGACCGGCTCGAAGACGTCGGATTGGGCCGCGAGTTCGCGCGCGAACGCGCTTTCGCCCGGCGCGGCGCGATCGACGACGAGGACCGGCGGGCAGTTGGCGAGATCGTCGAGCTTGGCGCGGTTGGCGGCGTCGGTGACGACGAGCTTGGCCTGGCTGCCGCCCTTGGAGGTGACGCGACTCTCGATCGCGGCCGGCCCGAAGGCGGTGAACAGCGGCTGATAGATCGCGCCGGCGCGCCAGACGCCGAGGACCACCGTCAGAAGCTCGGGGATGCGCGGCAGCATCGCCGCGACGACATCGCCGCGCGTGACGCCGCGCGCTCTGAGCGCATTGGCGAAGCGCGCCGAATCTTGGCTCAACTGGCGGAAGGTCACGCTCTCGCGCGAAAAGTCGCGCGCCACGAAGTCGAGCGCGACGCGCCCTCCGTCGACCCAGCGATCGCAGCACGCTTGCGCCGCGTTGACGCCGGCGTCGAGCCCCTGCGCCAGGACCCGCCGTTCCAGCGCGGAAACC
>JBEKFO010000300.1:0-5420 GCA_050013275.1 Roseiarcus sp.
CAACGGCGCCGGCAATTTCGCCATCTGGCCGGGCCGCTTCCTGCGCTTCCGCCATTTCAATCAGCAGCTCGGCCCGACCTCCGGCTCGATGGGCTTCGGCGTGCCCGCCGCGGTCGGCGCCAAGCGGGTGTTCCCAAACCGCACCGTCGTCGCGTTCTCCGGTGACGGCGATTTCCTGATGAACGGGCAGGAGTTCGCCACCGCGGTGCAATACGAGCTGCCGATCGTCGTCGTGGTGATGGACAACGGCATTTACGGCACCATCCGCATGCACCAGGAGCGCGAATATCCCGGCCGGATCAGCGCGACCGAATTGCGCAATCCCGACTTCGCCGCCTACGCGCGCGCGTTCGGCGGCCACGGCGAAACGGTCGAGGAGACCGCCGAGTTCCTGCCCGCCTTCAAGCGCGCGCTTGCCTCCGGCAAGCCGGCGATCCTGCACGTGAAGGTCGACCCGGAGGCGATCACGCCGACGACGACCCTGAGCGCGATCCGCGAAGCCGCGTTGAAGCGGCGCGCGAGCGCTTGAGCTGAGAGGCGATGCCCGATTCCTGGCTGATGATCGGCGCGGTGGCGCTCGGCGCGGTCTTGGCGGGCTTCGTCCAGGGGGTTTCCGGCTTCGCCTTCTCGCTGGTCGCGATGGGGCTGTGGGCTTGGGCGCTGCCGCCGCAGATCGCGGCGCCGCTCGCCGTCTTCGGCGCGCTGCTCGGGCAGGTGGCGAGCCTGGCCTCGGTGCGCGCGGGCTTCGATTTCAGGCGTATCGCGCCGCTGGTGGTCGGCGGCGCGCTCGGCGTGCCGGTCGGCGTGTTCCTGCTGCACAACGCCGATCCCTTGCGCTTCAAGCTGGCGATCGGGACGCTGCTGACGCTCTACGGGCTCTACGGCCTGACGGTTCGCGATCCGCCGCGCGTCAAGACGGGCGGCGGCGGGCTCGACGCGTTCGCCGGCGTCATCGGCGGGGTGCTCGGCGGCTTAGCGGGCATGTCGGGGACCGTGCCGGCGATCTGGACGCAACTGCGCGGCTGGAAGCGCGATCTCAGGCGCGCGACGATGCAGATCTACAACATCGCCATGCACGTGCTGACGCTTTCCGCCTACGCCAGCACCGGGACCCTTGACGCACGGGCGTTTCGCCTGTTCGCGCTGGTCGCGCCGGCGATGCTGATCCCCTCCTATATCGGCGCGCGCTTCTACCACCGCTTCAGCGAGAAGGCGTTCGAGCGGCTGGTGCTGGCGCTACTGCTCGCCTCCGGCCTCGCGCTGCTCGCCGGCGGCGCGCGGACGCTGTGGGGAAGGCATTAGCCGTTGCGGGCGCCCGCGCGCGCAGCGATGATGGTTCTGAAATCGAGACCACGAGGCCGCCCATGAATGTCGACGAAGCCTTGCGCCAGTTCGTCGAGGCCGAGGAATTGCCGCGCGCGGCGATGCAATGGGCGCTCGACCATTGGGACGAAGCCTCGCCGCGCTTCATCGCCAAGCTGCGCGCGTTCGCCACGGGCGCGAACCGAACCGACGTGGCCAAGGACGAACTCTTCTACATCGCCCACTTGTGCGGCGAAAAGCGCGACGAGCGCGCATATGCGCCGCTATGCCGGCTGATCGGCGAAGGCGAGGAGGCGAGCGATTTTCTCGGCGACGCCGACGCTTCGACCCTGAAAGGCATTCTCATTTCCGTCTGCGACGGCGATCCCAAGCCATTGATGGCGGCGATCGAATCGCCTGTCGGCGGGGAGTACGCGCGCGGCTCGGCCCTCGAAGCGCTCGGCTATCTCGTCCGCGCCAAGAATGTTCTCGGCGACGACGAAATGCGCGCCTATCTCAAGCGGTTGCGTCGGGAAATGAAGCCGCGAAGCGAATGCTTGATCTGGGTGGCCTGGGCGGCGACGGCCGCCAATCTCGGCTACGACGATCTGCGTCTCGACGTTGCGATCTTGATCAAGGACCGCTTCATCGGCGAAGGCGAATACAGCCTGGCCGACTTCGACCAGCAGATGAAGATGGCCCGCGAGGACCCGACCGGCCTCTCCGGCTTTCAGGGCGATTTCGTAGGCCCGCTGGAAGGTTGCATCGAGACGCTGTCGCAATGGTCGAGCGCGGACGAAGTCGAATCGGACGAGGAGGACGACGAGCAGCGCGACGACGCGTCGGGTTTCGAGGCGCCTTTTGTCAATCCGTTCCGCGCCGTCGGCCGCAACGATCCGTGTCCGTGCGGCAGCGGCAAGAAATACAAGAAGTGCTGTCTGGCGGAGTAGGGGCTCCGGCCGCTCGACGCTCTCATGGTATAGGCGAGACCGCGCTACGGCGAAA
This sequence comes from Roseiarcus sp., assembly GCA_050013275.1. GTDB lineage: Bacteria > Pseudomonadota > Alphaproteobacteria > Rhizobiales > Beijerinckiaceae > Roseiarcus. Next base: position 2,308 of record JBEKFO010000300.1, read on the forward strand.
ACCGGGCCGCGCGAATGGGGGGAAGCCGTCATGGGCCCGTTGTCCGGCCTCAAGGTCGTCGAGATGGCCGGCATCGGGCCGGCGCCGTTCGCGGGGATGCTGCTCTCCGACATGGGCGCCGACGTCGTGCGCATCGACCGCAAAGCGGCGGCGGGCGGCGACGCGTTCGACGCGATCAAGGGCGGCGGCTTTCTCGATCGCGGCCGGCGCTCGATTGCGCTCGACCTCAAGAAACCGGAAGCGGTCGCCGCCGCGCTCGAGCTGATCGACGCCGCCGACGCGCTGATCGAGGGCTTTCGCCCCGGCGTGATGGAGCGCCTCGGCCTCGGCCCCGAAGTCTGCCTCGTGCGCAATCCCAGACTCGTCTTCGGCCGCGTCACCGGATGGGGCCAGAGCGGGCCGCTCGCCCACACCGCCGGCCACGACATCGATTACATCGCGCTGACCGGCGCGCTGCACGCGATCGGCGCAAGGGAAGCGCCGGCCCCGCCGCTCAACCTCCTTGGCGATTTCGGCGGCGGCGCGATGGCGCTCGCCTTCGGAGTCGTCTGCGCCCTTTGGGAGGCGCGCGCCTCGGGCCGCGGCCAGGTCGTCGATGCGGCGATGACCGACGGCGTCGCCCTGTTGATGGCGATGACCTACAGCCTCAAGGCGAAAGGCCTGTGGCGCGACGAGCGCCAGGCCAACGTCCTCGACGGCGGCGCGCCGTTCTACGGCGTCTATCGCTGCGCCGACGGCAAGTGGCTCGCGGTCGGCGCGCTGGAGCCGCAATTCTTCGACGCGCTCCTCGCCGGTGTGGGGCTCGCCGGCCGGGCTTCCGCCGAGCGCTGGAATCCCGACCGCTGGCCGGCGTTGCGTTTAGCGCTCGAAGAAGCCTTCGCGCGACGCACGCGCGACGAGTGGACCGCGATCTTTGCAGGGACCGACGCCTGCGTCACGCCAGTGCTCGACCTCGACGAGGCGCCGCGCCACCCCCACAACGTCGCGCGCGAAACCTTTCTCCAGCGCGACGGCGCATACGAGCCCGCGCCGGCGCCGCGGTTTTCCCGCACCCGGCCCGAGATCGCTCGCCCGCCCGCCGCGTGTGGGGAGCACGGCGAAGAGATCCTGCGCGAGCGCGGGTTTTCGCCGGAGCGGATCGACGCGCTGAAGCGAAGCGGAGCGCTGTGAATTCGCCGCCGACGCCTCAATCGCCCCCGGCGAACGAGGCCGCGACTTTTGCGGCGATCGGGTCGTACTGGCCCTTCAGCGCGCTCGGATAAGTGACGATGAGGCTGTCGATGACGTCGCCGCGGGCAAAAATGTACTTCTCGTAGAACACCGAATCGACGCCGCCGATGTCGCGGTAGCCGGAGACGACGAACCAGTTCGCGCCCTTGGCGCGATAGGTCGTGCGCGCGTAGTCGGGGCCTGTCAGCGACGCCTGCCGTGAGGCGGGCGTCTCGTCGGTCACGTTGTAAGAGCCGAAGACGAGGATTTGCGCGCCGTCGGCGGCGATCAGCGTGCGGCCGTCGTCGTTCTCCGGCGGCGGCTGCATCGCGAAGCGCGGCGTGGGATAGGAGACGGTGGCGCCGTAGCGGTCGTTGACGTAGATCGCCCAGCCGTTGTCGGCCTGGGCGCCGCGGGGCGCGAAGGTCGCGGCCAAGCAACAGAGGATCGCCGCCAACAGCGCGAATCGGAAGAGTTTCATCGTCACATCCCTTTGCGTCCGTTTTCTTGGCGCGCCGCCGCGCCGACCGCCCAGTCGAGCCCCTGTTCGAGCCGATCGTTGCCCCAGAAGATCTCGCCGTCCTCGGCGACGAGGCACGGCGCGCCCGGCAGGCCGATATCTTTGGCGAGCGCGCATTCGGCTTTCAGGCGCTCCTTGTTGGCGCCGTCCTGCGCGCGCGCCAACGCCGCTTCGGGTTCGACGCCGACCTCCGTCAGCGCCGCTGTGAGGGTCGCGGGCTCGGCGATCGGCCGTCCCACGGCGAATTCGGCGCGGTAGACGGCGCGCGAGAAAGCGGCGCGGCTCTCCCCTTCGATGGCGAGCGCGACCCGGGCGGCGAGCAGGCTATTCTGCGGGAACGGCTCGGGCCGCCGCAAGGGCAGACCGAGCGCGCCGCAAATGCGCTCCATGTCGCGCCACATATAGCGGCCTTTGACGGGATAGATATTGAACGGCGAATCGCGCCAGCCTTGGTCGGCGAACAACGGCCCGAGCAGGAACGGGCGCCAGACGACCGTCACGCCGCGCGCGGCGGCGAGCGCCTCGATCCGCATCGCCGCGAGGTAGGAATAGGTGCTGGCGAATTCATACCAGAAATCGACTTTCGTCATGCCGCGCTCCTTTTCACGAATTGAAGCACGGGACGGTCGTGAGGCGAAAGGGGCGGCTGAACGGGCCCGCGGAGCGATCGATCGGTTCGCGAACGCAAAACGGCCGCCTCGCTCGTCGAGCGAAAGCGGCCGTTCGGTTTCGCGTCTGTCCCGGCCGGACGGCGCTTCGCCAGCGTCCGAGGTTTACGCGGGAATGCGTATTACGACTTCGGCGTCTCGGTCGGAGCCGGCATCGGCTTCTTGGCGGCCGGCTTCTTGGCGACATGCTTTTTGGCGACGGGCTTCTTGACCACGTGCTTCGCCTTGGCCTTATGGACCATCGGCTTCGGCGTGGCGGCCGCGGCCGGAGTGGCGTCCGGAGCAGGGGTCTGCGCCATCGTCGCGACGGGCGCGAGGATGAGAGCGGCCCCCAGGCCAATAGCGGCAAGCTTCTTCAGCATTTTTGTTTCTCCATTGCGAGTCTGCGAACGCATTGAACGACTCGCACATTCAATGGCTTATCCAACCTGAATTGGCGATGAACGGTTTCGCGGCGCGACCTTCGCCGAGCCCGCGCCGCTTGGAACTGATCGCGGCCGTCAGACGCAGCTCGGCCGAAACCGCCAGCCTCGCCGTCGAACCGCGGCGGCTCGCATCGGCCGCCGGACGGTTTGACGCCGCAGCGGCGCCTTCGTAAGAAGCGGCGGAGCGCAGCGCATGTCCTACAACAGCTTCGGCCATCTCTTCCGCGTCACGACCTTCGGCGAGAGCCACGGGCCGGCGATCGGCTGCGTCGTCGACGGCTGCCCGCCGTT
>JBEKFO010000301.1:0-5711 GCA_050013275.1 Roseiarcus sp.
GGCAACACCCATCGCGCCGAAATCTGCATCGACAAGCTCTATTCGCCGGACAGCGCGACCGGGCGGCTCGGCCTGGTGGAATTCCGCTCGTTCGAAATGCCGCCCGACGCGCGCATGAGTCTCGCCCAACAATTGCTCGTTCGCGCGCTCGTCGCCTGGTTCTGGCGCGAGCCGCAGCAAGGCGCGCCGGTGCGCTGGGGCACGAGCCTGCACGACCGCTTCATGTTGCCGCATTTTGTCTGGGACGATTTTCTCGACGTCCTCGCCGACCTCGCCGCCGCCGGCTACGCTTTCGAGCCCGAATGGTTCGTGGCGCAGCGCGAATTCCGCTTTCCCACCTATGGCCGCGTCGCCCATGGCGGCGTCGAGCTTGAAATTCGCCAAGCGCTCGAACCCTGGCATGTGCTCGGCGAAGAGGCGACCGCCGGCGGCGCGGCGCGCTATGTCGATTCCTCGGTCGAGCGGCTGCAAGTCGAAGCCAACGGCCTCATCGCCGGACGCCATGTCATCGCCTGCAACGGCCGCCGACTGCCGATGCAGCCGACCGGACGGTCGGGCGAGGCGGTGGCGGGCGTGCGCTTCAAGGCCTGGAAGCCCGCCTCCAGCCTGCACCCGACGATCGCGCCGCAGGCGCCGCTGACCTTCGACATTCTCGATTCCTGGAACGGGCGCTCGCTCGGCGGCTGCGTCTACCATGTCGCCCATCCCGGCGGCCGCAACTATGAAACCGCGCCTGTGAATTCCTACGAGGCCGAGGCGCGGCGACTGGCGCGCTTCCAGGATCACGGTCATACTGCGGGCGCGGCGCCCGTTCCGCCGGACGAGTCGTCGAGCGAATTCCCGATGACGTTGGACCTACGGAGGCCCATTGCCCGCTAGCGCCCGGTCGGTTGTGATGGATGACGACGACGCGCGCGCGCGCCTCGCCGCGTGGACGCGCGGCTACGCGCCGCTGCCGGGGATTCCCGACGAGTTCATCGGCGCTGACGGCGCGCGCCGTCCGCATTGGCGGCGATTGCTGCAAGCGCTCGCCGTCCTCGAACCCGGCGAGATCGCGCAGCGCTTCGCCGCGGCCGACCGGCGCATCCGCAATCGCGGCATGTCCTACCGCGTGCAGGGCGAGACCTCCGAACGGGTGTGGCCGCTCAGCCGCATGCCGCTGGTGATTCCCGAAGCCGAATGGCGCGAGATCGCGCACGGCGTCGCGCAGCGCGCCGAATTGCTCGAACGCGTGCTCGCCGACGTCTATGGCGAGGGCCGCCTGATCGCCGAAGGCGTCCTGCCTGCCGCCGCGCTGACCGGATCGACCGACTTCATCGCCGCGATGCGCGGCGTCGCTCCGCCCGGCAAGCGCTGGCTGCGGCTGTACGCCGCCGACATCGGCCGCGGGCCCGACGGCCGCTGGTGGGTTCTGGGCGATCGCGCGCAGGCGCCTTCGGGCTCGGGCTACGCGCTGGAAAACCGCCTTGTCATCTCGCAGGCGTTTTCCAGCCTCTACAGCCAGATGAACGTCGAGCGCCTGGCGCCGTTCTTTCGCGAGTTGCGCACCGGGCTCAGGTCGAGCGGCGAGCGCAGCGAGCCGCGCATCGGCATTCTCACCCCCGGGCCCTTGAGCGCGACCTATTTCGAGCAGGCTTACCTCGCGCGCTACCTCGGCTTCCTGCTCGTCGAAGGCGACGATCTCGTCATGCGCGAGGGCCGCGTCTTTGTGCGTACGATCGCCGGACTCAAGCGCTGCGACGTTCTCTGGCGTCATGTCGACGCCGAATGGTGCGATCCGCTCGAACTCAACGCCGCCTCGCACATCGGCGTGCCCGGCCTGATCGACGCCATCCGCGCCGGCGGCGTCGCGGTCGAGAACATGCCGGGCGCCGGGCTCGTCGAATCGCGCGCGCTGCTGGCGTTTCTGCCCGCGCTCGCCCGCCGCCTCATCGGCGAGGATCTGGCGATGCCGAATATCGCGACCTGGTGGTGCGGCCAGCCGAGCGAGCGGGCGCGCGTTCTCGCCTCGCTCGATTCCTTTTCGATTGCCGGCGCGTTCCACGACGCCGCGCCCGGCCTCGCCGGGCGCCGCGGCGTCGTGGGCGCCGAACTTGAGCCCGACGAGCGCGCGGCGCTCATCGCCGCGATCGAGACGCGCGGCGTCGACTACGTCGGCCAGGACATCGTGCGGCTTTCAACGACGCCGCGCTGGGAGGAAGGACGCCTGGTCCCTCGCCCATTCGTGCTGCGCGTCTACGCCGCCGCGACGCCGGACGGCTGGCGCGTGATGCCCGGCGGCTTCTGCCGCATCTCCGGCAAGACCGACGCGCGCGCGGTGTCGATGGGCGAAGGCGTGGAATCGGCCGACGTCTGGGTCCTGTCGGATCGCCCGGTCGAAACGACCTCTCTTCTGCCGACGCCGGAGAAAGTGCGCATCGTGCGCATGCTCGGCAATCTGCCGAGCCGCGCCGCCGACAATCTGTTTTGGTTCGGCCGCTATCTCGAGCGCGAGGAGGCGACGCTGCGTTTGGCGCGCTGCCTTTGCGCGCGCGCGGTCGATCCCGACGCGCCGATGAACGGCTCGCGCCAGGCGATCGAGCGATTGAAGACCCTGCTCGTGTCCTGGGGCGCCATCGACGCCGAGACCGCGCGCGAAAGCTCGGCCGAGGCGGGCGAAGCGGCGTTGCGCGACGGCGCAAATTACGGCTCCGCGCTTTCGATCGCGCGCGCGGCGCGCTACGCCGCGTCGGTAATCCGCGAGCGGCTGACGCAGCAGACCTGGCAGTTGATCGGCCGGCTCGAAACGGTCATCCTCGAGGCGCCCCAACATCGGTTGGCGGAAGCGGAAATCCTCGATTGCATCGACGAAGCGCTGAACACGATCGCCGCGCTCGCCGGCCTGTTCGACGAGAATTTCAACCGCGGCGCGGGCTGGATTTTCTATGAGCTCGGCCGACGCATCGAGCGCGGCATCAACACCTGCCGGCTGGCGCGCCAGTTCGCCAGCCAAAGCGCCACCGAATATGATCTCGACGTGCTGCTCGACCTTATCGACTCGCAGATCACCTATCGCTCACGCACCTTGATCGGCGTCGCCCTCGCGCCGGTGCGCGACATGGCGCTGCTCGATCCGTTCAATCCGCGCTCGGTGGCGTTTCAGGTCAACGTCATCGACGATCAGATCGGCGCGCTGCCGGCGCTGCGTCAGGATGGCGTGCCCGAGGAGCCGCGCCGCCTCGCCACGCTGTTGCGCGCGGAACTCGCCGCCGAATACCCCGAGCGGCTCGAGGATTCGCGAATTCTTGCGATCGAGCAGCGGCTGATGAGTTTGGCGGAAGCGATCGCTTCCCGCTATTTCCTTCAAGGCGCGGCGCACGGTCGGGCCGAGAAAGTCACGGGCCTCGCGTGATCTACGACGTGACGCATCTCACGCGCTATCGTTATGGCGCGCCCGTCGCCGTCAACACCTGCGTGCTGCGCCTGCTGCCGCGCTCCGAGAACGGCCAGCGCGTCGTCACCGCGCACATCGAGGTGACCCCACGCCCGCAGACCTTCGTCGAGCGCGCCGATTCCTTCGCCAATCGCACGGTGCACATGCGCATCGAGACGCCGCACCGCGAACTCGTGATCGAGTCGCGCGCGCGTATAGTCGTCGAGCAGCCAGCGGCGCCGATCGCCGCGTTGACTCCCCCGTGGGAGGACGTCGCCGCGCTCGCCGCGGCGACCGGCTCGCTGGCGCCGGGTTCGCCCGCCTTCGCGATCTATCCGAGCCGGCTCGTCCAGCTGTTCGAGCCCGCAACGTCCTACGCGCGAGAAAGCTTCCGGCCACGCCGCCCGATCTACGAGGCGGCGTGCGAATTCGCGCGGCGCATCCACGCCGACTTCATCTACGACGCCAAGGCGACCGAGGTGACGACTTCGCCCGCCGAGGCGTTCGCCCACAGGCGCGGCGTCTGCCAGGACTTCACCCACGTAATGATCGCAGGATTGCGCGGGCTCGCTCTGCCGGCGCTCTACGTCAGCGGCTACATTCGCACCATCGCGGCGCCCGGCGAGACGCGCCTCGCCGGCGCCGACGCTTCGCACGCCTGGGTCGCGCTGTGGTGCGGACCGGCGTTCGGTTGGCTCGGTTTCGATCCCACCAACGCTTTGGCGGTCGGCGACGATCACATCGTGGTCGCGCGCGGCCGCGACTATTCCGACGTGCCGCCGGTCGAGGGCGTGATCCTGTCTTCGGGCGGCCATGAGCTCGAAGTTGAAGTCGACGTGATCCCCGTTTAAGCGGACAATGCGATCATGACATTCAATCCCGAACCCCCGCAAACGCCGCCGACGACCGTCGGCCAGGCCGAGATTCGCGCCGCCCACGCGCGGATCGCGGCCTATGTCCGGCGCACGCCGATCCTGGAGGCGGCTTCGCCGCTCGCCGGCGCGCCGCCGATCTCGCTCAAGCTCGAATTCCTACAGCACTCGGGATCGTTCAAGCCGCGCGGCGCGTTCCACAACTTGCTGACGCGCCGCGCGCCGGCGGTCGGCTGCGCGACGGCCTCGGGCGGCAACCACGGCGCCGCGGTCGCCTACGCCGCGGGCCGGCTCGGCGTCAAAGCGCGCATCTTCGTGCCGGAGATCGCGGCGCCGGTGAAAATCGCCAAGATCAAGGCCTACGGCGCGGAGATCGTCGTCAAGGGCGCGACCTATTTCGACGCTCAGGCGCTCTGCGACGCCTATGTCGCCGAGAGCGGCGCCTTGGCGATCCACCCTTACGCGTCGCCCGAAACCATCGCCGGGCAAGGCACGGTCGGGCTCGAATGGGAAGAGGACCTCGGCCGGCTCGGCGGCGCGGCGCTCGAGACGATCCTCGTTGCGGTCGGCGGCGGCGGCCTGATCGCCGGCGTCGCCGCGTGGTTCGCACGCCGCGCAAAGATCGTCGGCGTCGAACCGGAAGGATCATGCGCGTTGCACGCCGCCCTGGCGGCCGGGCGCCCGGTCGACGTCTCGGTGAAATCGGTGGCGGCCGATTCGCTCGGCTCGCGCAACGTCGGCGAACTCAATCTCGCGATCGCTCAGCGCGCGGTCGATCGCGTCGCGCTGGTGACGGACGAGGCGATTCGGGCTGCGCAGCTCAGCCTGTGGCGCGAATTTTCGATCGTCGCCGAACCCGGCGGCGCGGCGGCCTACTCGGCCCTGGCGAGCGGCGCCTACCGCCCCGCCCCCGGCGAACGGGTCGGCGTGCTCGTTTGCGGCGCCAACGCCGATCTCTCGATTTTCGCGGCTCCGAGCGCGGTTTAGGGTGTTGCGATGCGCGAGGCCTCGCACTATGGTCCGCCCGCTTCGCGAACGCCGGCCCCGGCCTTCGCGCCTCGGTGGGGCGTAGCCAAGTGGTAAGGCAGCGGATTTTGATTCCGCCATCCCCTGGTTCGAATCCAGGCGCCCGAGGCCCTTGCAGCCGGTCTGAAGGCAAGTGGCGCGACGCTTTGCGGTCCGCGGCGCACAGCCCTGGTTTCGCCCGCCTGACAAATCTGGAACTGACCCACCAGACCCGACAGTTGCCCGGTTTCCTGCGACAGCGAGCGGCTCGCCGCGGTCGCCTCCTCGGCCATGGCGGCGTTCTGCTGGGTCGTCTGGTCCATTTGATTGACCGCGATGTTGACCTGCTGGAGCCCCGTCGCCTGCTCTTGCGCGCTGGCGGCGATCTCGCCGACGACCGAATTGATCTCCGACACCTTGGC
>JBEKFO010000302.1:0-5393 GCA_050013275.1 Roseiarcus sp.
AGGCGGTGATGCTCGACGCCTACCCCCCGGCCAAACGCGGCTCGGCGATGGCGATCTGGAGCATGGGCGTCATGCTCGGGCCGATCATGGGCCCGACGCTCGGCGGCTGGCTCACCGAGTATTATTCCTGGCGCTGGGTGTTCTACGTCAATCTGCCATTCGGGATCTTGACCGTGCTCGGCCTTTCCGCGTTCATGAGCGAAAGCCCGACGCACCGCGAAACGCCGTTTTCGTGGTTCGGTTTCCTGTCGCTGTCGCTCGGCATCGGCGCGTTGCAGATGATGCTCGACCGCGGGCAGGACCAGGGCTGGTTCGATTCGAACGAAATCGTCGTCGAAGCGATCCTTTCGGCAGTCGGCTTTTATTTCTTCTTCGCCGACGCCCTGACGTCGAAGCATCCATTCATCGACCTGCGCATCTTCCGCGACTGGAATTTCTCCATCGCCATGTTCTTCATGTTCCTGACCGGCGTCATCCTGCTGGCGACGATGGCGCTGGTGACGCCGTTCCTCGAGAGCCTGCTCGGCTATCCCGTGCTGACGAGCGGCTATATTCTGGGCACGCGCGGCGTCGGGACGCTGTTCGCGCTGGTGATCGTCGGCCGTCTGATCGCCAAATACGACGCCCGCCTCATGATCCTGTTCGGGCTGACGCTGACGACGACCGCCCTTTGGGTGATGGTCGGATGGAACACCGACGTCTCCATGCGCGCCATCGCCATCGCTTCGATCACGCAAGGCTTCGGTCTCGGATTCCTGTTCGTGCCGCTCAACACCATCGCCTTTGCGACGCTGCCCGCCGCCTTGCGCACCGAGGGAGCGGCGCTGTGGACGCTGATCCGCAACATCGGCGCGTCGGTCGGCATATCGATCGTCATCGCGCAGTTGACCAATATGGTCACGATCTTTCATAGCCAGCTCGTCGAGCATGTCACGCCGTTCAACGACGCCATGCGCCTGCCTGACGCGATGGCGCTCGCCGGCCGCGGTCTCGCCAATCTCGCGACGCTCGACGGCCTCGTCACCCAGCAAGCGGCAATCAAGGCTTATTCCAACGACTTCCTGCTGATGACCCTGATCTCGCTGATCGCGTTCCCGCTGCTGGCGCTGTTCCGCTCGACCAAGGCGGCGCCCGCAGCCAACACTGCTCCGGCGCAATGAGCGAGCGGGCCACCGACGAAATGGCGCCTTTCGTGCGCGCCATGTTGACGATCTGCGTGATGATGGCGACCATCATGCAGGCGCTCGACATGACCATCGCCAACGTCGCCCTGCCCTATATGCAGGGTTCTCTATCGACGACCCAGGATCAGATCAACTGGGTGCTGACCTCCTATATCGTCGCCGCCGCGATCATGACCTCGCCGCTCGGCTGGATGGCGACGCGCTTCGGCCGCAAGAAGCTGTTCATCGTCTGCACCGCCGGTTTCACCCTCGCTTCGATGCTCTGCGGCGTCGCTCAGAACATCGATCAGATGGTCGCCTTTCGCCTGCTCCAGGGCGTTTTCGGCGCCGCGCTGGTGCCGATCAGCCAGGCGGTGATGCTCGACGCCTATCCTCCCTCCAGGCGCGGTTCGGCGATGGCGATCTGGGGCATGGGCGTCATGCTCGGGCCGATCATGGGCCCGACGCTCGGCGGCTGGCTCACCGAGTATTACTCCTGGCGCTGGGTGTTCTTCGTCAATCTGCCGTTCGGCATTTTGACCGTGCTCGGGCTTTCCGCATTCATGCGCGAGAGTCCGACGCACCGCGAAACGCCGTTTTCTTGGTTCGGCTTCCTTTCGCTGTCGCTCGGCATCGGCGCGCTGCAAATGATGCTCGACCGTGGGCAGGACCAGGGCTGGTTCGAGTCGAATGAAATCATCGTGGAAGCGATCCTGTCCATCGTCGGCTTTTACTTCTTCCTCGTCGATTCCCTGACCTCGAAGCGCCCCTTCATCGACCTGCGCATTTTCCGCGACTGGAACTTTTCGATCGCCCTCATGTTCATGTTCCTGATCGGCATCATCCTCTTGGCGACGATGGCGCTGGTGACGCCGTTCATCCAGAACCTGTTGGGCTATCCCGTCCTGTCCAGCGGCTATCTCCTGGGCACGCGCGGCATCGGCACGTTTTTCGCGATGATGATCGTCGGCCGCCTGCTCGGCAAATACGACGCGCGGATCATGATCTTCTTCGGGCTGACGCTCGCCACGGCGTCGCTTTGGGTGATGGTCGGGTGGGACACCGACGTCTCCGCGCGCGCCATCGCCATCGACTCGGTGGCGCAAGGCGTCGGCCTCGGCTTCGTTTTCGTGCCGCTCAACACCATCGCCTTCGCGACGCTGCCGATCGCGCTACGCACCGAAGGCGCGGCGTTATGGACGCTGATCCGCAACATCGGCTCGTCCATCGGCATTTCGATCGTCATCGCGCAGTTGACCAACATGATCACGACCTTCCACGCCCAGCTCGTCGAACATGTCACGCCGTTCAACGACGCCATGCGCCTGCCCGACGCGATGGCTCTCGCCGGCCGGAGCTTGGGCCATCTTGCGATGCTCGACGGCCTGGTCACGCAACAGGCCGCGATCATGGCCTATTCGAACGACTTTCTGTTGATGACCCTGATCTCGCTCAGCGCGTTTCCGCTGCTGGCGCTGATCCGCTCGACCAAGGTCGCGCCGGTCGCCGCGAAGCGCGACGACCACTCGGCGGCGCTGGACTGACAAGTCGCGCCGTCGGCGTTCTGTCGCGTTTGCGACGCGGCGGCGCGGCCTATCGGAGCGCCTCGCGCGCCCTCAAGAAGGCGCGCATGTGAAAGGCCGCCTGCGCCGGCGCGTACGCATGGCGCGCGCCGACCGGACAGGCGCGGCGGGCGAGGCAGCCGTCGTCCATGCAGGCGCCGCCCGCATCTCCTCGCAAACACGCGACGCACGCATCGACGTCATAGCCGTCCGCGGCGAAGGCGCCGGCCGGACAGGCGCCGAGACACGGGAGCGCCGAACACGAGTCGCACGGGCTCGCCCGCACGGCGCGTTCGGCAACGGCGATCGCTTCGGCGAAGGCGAGCGCGCCGCGATAGCTGTGCCAAAGGCCGTGGTCGGGATGGATCAACAACCCGAGCGGCGAGACCCGCACCGCCTCGGCGCGCATCGCCCAGCGCTGGAACGGCCAGTGCGGCGGCCCGTCGAACGGAAACAAAGCCCGCGCCCCGAGAGCCGCCGCGAGGGCGCCGATCACCCGCCGGCTCCAGCGATCGAGCGGATCGGCGAGGCCGTCGCGCGCCTCGGGCGAGTCGGCGAAGGCGCGCCAGCCCGTCGCGCCGGCGGCGCCGACGAGCACGATCGCCTCGACGCCGCGCAAACCTGCCTGCCGCTCGGCTTCGTCGAGCGCGAAGGCGCCGCGCGCGGCGAGGCCGCGCTGTTCGATCGCGCTGGTGATTGGCGCCAAGGCGAGCATGTCGTTTCCTCGTTTGTTGCCGAATCGATACGAAAACGAGCGGCGAAGCCTATTTCGACAGCGTGACGATTCGCTCGAACATCGCGACGAACATGCGCCACGAGCGCTCGGCGATCGTCAGCGCGGCGTCGGCATGGCTAGCGACGTACGCGGCGATCAAGTCCGCGCCCATTTCGGCGTGGGCCGCGTCGCGCTCGCCGTGCAGTTCGACAAACGCCTTCATGTCCGGCGCGACGCCGCGCAGCTCGCCGCCGAAGATCGCGCCCGCCGCTTCGAGCACGCCGTTGACGATGATCAGCTTTTCGACCGGCGTGCGCGCGGAGACCTCGCCTTCGAACCAATGCTCGCAAGCGTCGAGTTCGGCGTCCCAGGGCGCCGGCTCAGCCGCGATCATCGCGTCGTGGTCGAGCTCTTCGCCCAGGTGGCGGCGAAACAATTCGTAAGTCGGATCGGCGAAACCGATCGAGCTCTGACGCACGAAGAGAAGGCGTTGGAAGCGCATCGACCAACCCTTGAGATAGGACCAGAAGCGCTCGGCGGCCGCCGCATCCGCGAGCAGCGGATTGATCGCGTCGACCACCAGCGTCCGCCAGCGCCGGCGCCATTCGTCCTGAAGGCGCGCGTAGCGCGCGCTGGCGTCGTCGACGTAGCTGAGGCGCGGCGCGTTCGCGTCCTCGAACAATCCCGCCCCTTCGAACTGCAGAGACAAGCAATTCATCTCCTCGTCGCCTGCGACGAAGCCGTGCTTGGCGCCAGCGGGAACGCAGACCGCGTCGCCCGCGCTCACCGGCCCCGCGACGTCGCCGATCACGCGGCCGGAGCCAGAACAGATCAAAATCATGCTGGCGACCGGATGCACGTGCGCATGATGCGTCTGCGCCGGCGCGAGCCGCGTCCACGCGATCGACGGTCGCGCCGACTCCGGCAGGAACGCCGCGAGCGCCGGATGGCGCCGAAAATCGCGCACTTCGCCGACCTCGACGGTTCTTCCTTCGACGACGACGCTGCGCAAGACTTCGATCGCCTCGCGCGGCACGACGAATGGCTTCGTCGCTGGGCTTGTCGCGTCGCTCGCCGTGGAGTCCCGCATCGCGCTCATCCTTGGCTCCCTTTTTGCGGCGCTGCGGCGAACGCGCGCCGGACGCCCATCACTTAGGATGCGCGATCGAGATTCGAAAGGACCGGCGCATTCTCGCCAATGCGTCGTTTGGCCGCCGCTCAGCGCAGCGCGCGCTGCATCAGGATCGAGTCGTTGCGGCGATAGCCGAGCGATTCGTAAAAGGCGAGAACGGCCTCGTTCTCGGCGCGCACCAGCAAGTTGAGCTTGGGCGCGTCGCGCCGGGCGAGCCAATCCTCCGCCGCCTTGACCATCCGCGCGCCGATCCCTCGGCGGCGCAAGCCGAGCGCGACGGCGAGATAGTAGATCCATCCGCGATGGCCGTCCCAACCGACCATCACGGTGGCGGCAAGGCGCGCTTCGACGCGCGCGGCGATCACTGTCGAACTCGGCCCCGCCAAGGCGAGCCGGATGTCGGCGCGCGGATCGTTCCACGGGCGGATCAACCCACACTCCCGCCACAACGCAACCGCGGCCTCGGTCTCCGCCTCGCTCAATTCGCCGATCTCGATTGTCGCGGCGCTCGACGCGCTGAGTCCCGACAAACCGCGCCTCCTACCAGCGGATCAGCGCGGCGCCCCAAGTGAAGCCGCCGCCCATCGCCTCGATCATCACCAGGTCGCCCTTCTTGATGCGGCCGTCCTTGACCGCGACGTCGAGCGCGAGCGGGATCGAGGCGGCCGAGGTGTTGCCGTGGCGGTCGACGGTCACCACCACCTTTTCGCGCGCCAGGCCGAGCTTGTCGGCCGAGGCGTCGATGATGCGCCGATTGGCCTGATGCGGCACGAACCAGTCGATGTCGGCGGCGGTGACGCCGGCGTCGTCGAAGCAAGCCT
>JBEKFO010000303.1:0-5386 GCA_050013275.1 Roseiarcus sp.
GTAGTCGCGCCCGAAGCGCGGCCGCGCGCCGCGATAGGCGACCGCGACTTCGTCCGGCACGTCCTCGCGCGCGAGCTCGGCGAGGGCGTGCGCCGCCGCGATCTTCATCTCCATGTTGATGGTCTTGGCGCGCACGTCGAGCGCGCCGCGGAAGATGTAGGGAAAGCCCAGGACGTTGTTGACCTGATTGGGATAGTCCGAGCGGCCGGTGGCGATGATGACATCGTCGCGCACCTTCTGCGCCTCTTCCGGCGTGATCTCGGGATCGGGATTGGCCAGGGCGAAGATGATCGGGTTGGGCGCCATCGACTTGACCATCTCGGGCGTCAGCGCGCCCTTGGCGGAAAGGCCGAAGAATATGTCGGCGCCGGCCATCGCCTCCGCCAATGTGCGCAACGGCGTGTCGACGGCGTGCGCCGACTTCCATTGGTTCATGCCCTCTTTGCGATCGCGATAGACGACGCCCTTGGTGTCGCACAGCATCACGTTCGACGGCTCGAAACCGATCGATTTGATCAGATCGAGGCAGGCGATGCCCGCCGCCCCGGCGCCGTTGCACACCAGACGCGTCGTCTTGATGTCGCGGCCGGTCAATTGAATGGCGTTGAGCAGGCCGGCGGCCGTTATGATCGCGGTGCCGTGCTGATCGTCGTGGAAAACGGGAATGTCCATCAATTCGCGCAAGCGTTCTTCGATGATGAAGCACTCCGGCGCCTTGATGTCCTCGAGATTGATGCCGCCGAACGAAGGCCCGAGATAACGCACGCTGTTGATGAACTCTTCGGGGTCCTCGGTGTCGATTTCGAGATCGATCGAGTCGATGTCGGCGAAACGCTTGAACAGAACGGCCTTGCCCTCCATGACCGGCTTGGCCGCGAGGGCGCCGAGATTGCCGAGGCCGAGAATGGCGGTGCCGTTGGTGATGACCGCGATCATGTTGCCGCGCACGGTGTAGTCGTAGGCCCTTGAAGGATCGGCGGCGATCGCCTTCACCGGAACCGCGACGCCAGGCGAATAGGCGAGCGAAAGATCGCGCTGCGTCGCCATCGGCTTGGTGGCGACGATCTCGAGCTTGCCCGGCCGCCCGCGCGAATGGAATTGCAACGCTTCCTGATCGGTGATCGAGGGGCGTCTGGACGGGCGGTCGGAATTGTCGGTCATGAGAAATTATCCTCTGGGGTTCGCGAGGCGCGACGGCAAGAGCGCGGGGCGGCGCGGGCGTCGACGCGGCGCCTAATCTGCAGTTCGAAAATGGCCGGAACAGCGCCGCCCGCAAGGCGGCGCGGGCGAAACGGCAGGCGTCTCCACATCGGCGCCTCCTCGAGCGCGGGCGGCTCGCGAGGCGCCCTTTGGTCCCCGCTGTTGCGTTGCTCTTGGTTCTAAAGCATGGCGTACGTTTGGCAACTCGACGAAAGCGCTAACAGCGAAAAATCAAGCGGCCGCGTCCGTCGACGCGGGCCAAGCGGCGACAATCGGCAGGCTGGAACAACTCCCGGAATTGAACTAGCCTCAATCGCTTATTCCTCGGCGGCGGCGGCTCGTCATTTATGTCCCGTATTTTTCTAAGCCATTCGAGCAAGAACAATTTCGAGGCGATCGCGCTCCGCGATTGGCTCGCCGCGCAGGGTTGGGACGATCTTTTCCTCGATCTCGATCCCGAGCGCGGCATCGGCGCCGGCGAACGCTGGGAGCGGGCCCTGAACGAGGCGGCGATGCGCTGCGAGGCGGTTTTGTTCGTGGTCAGCCGCGACTGGCTCGCCTCCGGCTGGTGCCTCAACGAATTCCGCCTCGCCAGCAAGCTCAACAAGCGTATGTTCGGCCTGCTGGTCGACGGACTGGCGGTCGCCGACCTGCCGCCGGAAATCACGCGCGACTGGCAATTGGTCGATCTCGCGTCCGGGCGCGATCATGTCGCCTTTCGCGCCGTGACGCCCGATGGCGGCGAGGAGCGGCACGTCACCTTCTCGCAGAGCGGCCTCGCCCGTCTCAAGGCCGGGCTGAACCGGGCCGGGCTCGATCCCAAATATTTCGTTTGGCCGCCCGAGAGCGATCCCGAACGATCGCCCTATCGCGGCCTCAAGGCGCTGGAGGCCGAGGACGCCGGCATTTTCTTCGGCCGCGAGGCGCCGACGGTCGCCGCGCTCGACCGGTTGCGCGGTCTGCGCGAGGCCGCGCCGCCGCGCCTTGTCGCCATTCTCGCCGCTTCCGGTGCGGGCAAGTCTTCGTTCCTGCGAGCCGGGATTCTGCCGCGGCTCGCGCGCGACGACCGGCGTTTCCTGCCGCTGCCCGTCGTGCGGCCGGAGCGCGCGGCGATCAGCGGCGAATCCGGATTGCTGCGCGCGCTCAGTACGGCCTTCGCCGAGGCGAGGCTCGGCGTCACGCGCGCGCAAATCCGCGCGGCGGTCGACGGCGGCGCGGCGACGCTGCTGCCGTTGCTGACGCGGCTCGCGCAGAGCCGGTGCGCGCCGGCGCTCGCCGACGAGCCGCCGCCGCCGGCGCCGACCCTCGTGCTCGCGATCGACCAGGGCGAGGAATTGTTCTCGACGGAAGGAGCGGCGGAGGCCGGCGCCCTGCTTGCGCTGCTGAAGGATCTGGCAAACGCCGCGGCGCCGGCTCTGATTGCGATCGTCGCGATCCGCTCGGACGCATACGAGCGTTTGCAGTCGGCGCGGGAACTCGAGGGGGTGCGTCAGGAGACTTTCAGCTTGCCGCCGCTGCCGCGCGGTTCTTACGAGAGCGTCATCGAGGGACCGGCGCAGCGGCTCAGCCAATCGCGGCGACCGCTGACGATCGAACCGGCGCTGACCCAGACGTTGCTCGCCGACATCGAAACCGGGGGCGCCAAAGACGCGCTGCCGCTGCTCGCCTTCACGCTGGAGCGGCTCTATGTCGACCACGGCGGCGACGGCGATATGACGCTCGCCGAGTATCGTCAAACGGGGGGCGTGAAAGGCTCGATCGAGGCCGCGGTGGAGCGCGCCTTGGCGGCGGCAGATTCGGACCCCAGCGTGCCGCGCGATCGGGCCGCGCGGCTCGCTTTGTTGCGCCGGGCGCTGATTCCCTGGCTCGCGGGCATCGATCCGGAAACCGGCGCGCCGCGCCGCCGCATCGCGAGAATGGCGGAAATCCCGGAAGAGGCGCGCCCGCTCGTCGAGCATCTCGTCGCCGCCCGCCTGCTGGCGACAGACGTCGACGAAAACGGCGCGGCGACGATCGAGCCCGCCCACGAAGCGCTGCTGCGTCAATGGGGCTTGCTCCAAGGCTGGCTCGAGCAGGATTTCGGGCTTCTGGCGACGCTGGAAGGGCTCAAGCGCGCCACGCGCGACTGGGGCGCGAACGACAAGGACGCGGGGTGGCTCAACCACTCCGGCGGTCGACTGGAAGACGCCGAGCGGTTGGAGGCGCGCGCCGACCTCGCTCCCCTGATCGGCGCGTCGGAACGCGACTATCTCGCGGCGTGCCGGGCCAAGGAAACAGCGGCGAGACGCAAGGCGCGCCGCGTGCAGGCGGTCATCTACGCGCTGCTGCTCGGCGTCATCGCCGGCCTCGTCGGCTGGATCAACCAGGCCTTCATCTGGCAGCAGGTGAATTGGTGGGCGATCATGCGGCCGTACATGCTCAGCCAAGTGCGGCCCTACGCGCTCAGCGCTCAAGCCGTGCAGGCGCTGAAGCCGGGGGCGAGCTTCCACGAATGCGCCGCCGTTTGTCCCGAGATGATCGTGATTCCCGCGGGCGCCTTCACGATGGGCTCGCCGGCGGACGAGCCAGGCCGCAAGGACAACGAGGGCGAGGCGCATGCGACGACGATCGCCAAGCCGTTCGCCGTATCGAAATTCGACGTCACCTTCGACGAATGGGACGCCTGCGTCGCGGTCGGCGGTTGTCCGCAATACAGCGACTCCGGCATGGGACGCGGTCGGAAACCGGTGATCCACGTCACCTGGGACGACGCGCAGACCTACGTCGCCTGGTTCTCCCTGATGACCGGGGCGCCCTATCGGCTGCTCACCGAGGCCGAGTGGGAATACGCGGGGCGCGCCGGGTCGACCACCGCCTACATCTGGGGCGACGACGTCGGCAAAGGGAACGCCGACTGCAAAGGCTGCGGTAGCCGCTGGGACGGCAAGGAGACCTCGCCGGTCGGCTCATTCGCCGCCAACAATTTCGGGCTCTACGACATGTCCGGCGACGTGTGGCAGTGGGTGCAGGATTGCTATCACGGCGACTACAACGGCGCGCCCGCGGACGGTTCGGCGTGGACGAGCGGCGATTGCAACGGCCGCGTCGCGCGAGGCGGTTCCTGGGACGACGTCGCCGCGTACCTGCGCTCGGCCGCCCGCGTCAGAGTCACCTTCGACGACCGGAACGGGGACTTGGGGTTCCGCATCGCGAGGACGATCGGCCCGTGAGCCGTCGGCCGGCTCGCCTGCCGCGGCCGCGGACGGCCGGCGGATACGCGCTCGCGCTCACGCCCCCTTGATCGAAGGATCGCTCTTGCGCCAGAGATAGGCCCGCGCCGGGCAGCTCAACGCGTTGGGATCGCCGGAGATCAGGCCCTCGAGCCAGGGCAGATGCCGCGCTTGATCGATGACCAGATCGCCATTCTCGGCGAGCCGTCCGACTGTGTTGCGGTCGTCCTCGAAAGCGACCGTGCATTTGGCCACTCTGCCGTCGGAGCGAATGACGAAAGCGTTCGCCCGGGCGGCGTAGCAGATCGCGAGCCCGGACTCCCCCAAGGCCGCATCGCCATGGCGCCGATCGAATTGAGCGGGCGAGCAGCCGGCGGCGAGCGCTTCGTCGATCAAGGCGTCGATCGCCGTTCGTTCGTCGGCCGCAGACGCAAACACCGGCGTCTCGCCGTCACGAGCGCCACCCCACCGACCGAGCGCATGGAAATGCAAGCGGAACCTCGGGTCGTCTTTCGCGAACGCGGCCGCAACGGCTCTGACAAAGCCCGCCTCGCCGAGAAGATTGCCGAGGGTCGTGGGATCGAAATGCATGCGGATCAGAACCTCGACCGCGTGCGGCGCAGTCTTGAGCGTCTGCAGCGCCTTCCAGACGGCCGCGAAACTGCCTTGGTCCCGACGCGTGACGCGGCGGCGATCATGAACGGCTTGCGGGCCGTCGAGAGTCACTTGGAACGAGCGCGTCTGACAGGCCGCCAGCCGATCGAGGCGCGCGCGCGTCAGCAGGACGCCGTTGGTGGTCATGCCGCCGAGCATCTGGACGCCATGGTCGCCGCAGATTTCGGACAAACCCCGCGCCAGGGTCTCGACCACGTCCCAGGCGACCAACGGCTCGCCGCCGAAAAACTCGAGTCGGAACGTCTTGAGCCCCTTCTCCGCCCGCCGTTTCGCCAGATTTAATATGCCGGAATCGACCGCCG
>JBEKFO010000304.1:0-5358 GCA_050013275.1 Roseiarcus sp.
AACGCATCGTCGAGTACCGTGAATAACGTGCCAGCTCCAATTCCAAACCGGTCTGAAAGTCTTGCCCAATTAAGGGCCTTCAAGCCGTTGAATACAATGCGCTCAGGAGCAAGATCGCCCGGCAATTTCTGACAGTCAGGATAAGGATGATCGCCGTCGGTAATTGCGAGCGAATTATAAGGGAGCTTCTTTGCTTTTCCCAAAGTTCCAAGCATTCCAACAACGTTCGCAGGACCTACTGGATCTATTTCAATACGTCTGAGCAACTCAGATGTATCTACCGACGACGCAAATATCTCACGGAGCCATATCCCAGCGTTACGATCCTCTACGAAGATATGAATATCCGGATGAACCTCGTCATCCAATCTGCTTAACGCAAATTCGGGAGACACGCCGTATACTATGCTAATGCCCTGAGGGCCTGGAAGCAGCAGAATACGAGCCTCTTGGGGAAGCTCTTCTAGAACATAAGGGCTATGCGTCGAAAGGATCACCTGAACGCGTTTTATTCTCGAAAGCCAGAGAAGAAATCGAATTAGCCGTCTCTGCGCTCGGGGATGCAGTGACGCCTCAACTTCATCTATTACGAGAAGGGAATGGTTGGGAACGTTTTGGAGGGTCCTGAACAGATCAAGGGTTGCGTCTTCTCCCGCCCCTTGGTGAAATTGAGAGACTTCTCCCCATTCCCGCTCTAGTAAGCCGACCTGCCTGTTAGGATCAACGTTTGAAGTAGCAAACCGAGCCTTCTTGTATGTCCTTCCGAGCACATGCGAAAGGCGCGTTCGAAAATCGTCATTAATCTCCGCGCTCTCAATTTCATTAGCTGCCAATTTTGCAATTCTTGCGTAGCCAACAGATGCGTCCAAAGGCAGAGTTCTTGAAATATCGAGCAGGAAGACATCTCGAAATGGTGGCTTTTCTGGGTAGCTCCACCGCTTTGTTGGCTTCGAGACGGAGTATGACTCTACGTCCGTACCACGCTTCACCCTGTAAACTAAATTCACCCCTTTAACTGCATCCCAGTGTGTGGGGACGAAGAAGGCTGAGGGGTAGAATTTCTTGTCTTTCTTCGCTTGGTCATAGACGCATGTTGCCGCCTTCAGCAGGGTACTCTTGCCGCTTCCATTCTCACCCACAACAGCGACGACGGGGAAATTGAACTCCACGGATTGACCGGTCCAACCTCGAAGACCATCAATAGAAACCATCTGGAGGAACTGCGGCCATTGGCCTGCTTGGAATTGGTTTCGAATGGTATCGACTTCAGAGTGATCCAAACGCGCCCCCTATAATTTGGAGTCGAGCGTCGCACGCCTCGGGGGCCGCGCACAAGGCCGGCTTCTCCCATAGCAGTCGTGCCGGTCATTCGTGTGAACGTCTACTTTGGAGCTGCGGCGGCAACCGGCTCAATGCCTTTGTTGGACGCGAATCGGTCGCCTCCGGGACAGACGCGAAGACCTGCAATGCGCTCGTAGCGGCGCAGCGTAGCCGACACCAAGCATCTAGGTCGGCGGAACAACGATCCCCTTGGTTTGCCAATCCGCCAGAATCGCCCCAGCTGCCTTTGAGGCGCTTGTGTCGGTTCCGACGAACAGCTTGCCGCTCGCCTCGATTTGGCCGTTTCCGACCCAAAGGATGCGGCCAGTGAGGGCGTCGAGTAGCTTTGCCGAAAAGGTCGTTTCGCGGCTTGGTCGATAGATTGGCATCGCTGAAGCGTTAAGGGTGCCGGTCGACATGCCTTGATAGTTTATGGTCGACATTCCGCCGTATGTGTTCACGGTCGCCAAGCCGGTTGTCGACCCACTGTATCCGCCGCTTAGAATGGTCCCGAGGTATTGCTGCGTTACGCCAGAGTCGCCAACGTTTACGACCAAGACTGCGTCCACTCCGCGGTCCTTTAATTCGTGTTTGATCTCGGCGTCTGTGTATTGCCGCGTCGGCGGAAAAATCGTGAGCGCGTCGTCTACCGCGACGTGCATTTTTGCGCCTTCATCCGCCAGACTTGCCTGCATCGACTGCGCGAGCGGCAACGGGGCTGTGACGAGCGCGGCGACGTGGGCGATTGGTTGCGATGGTGGCACCTTGTCGGCGTAACCTTGCATGGACGTCGTGACGCATCCGCTGACTGCAAACGCCAGTGCCGCGACCGCGGTCAGATTTAAGCGCATATGCCCCCCAATTCGCTCCCGACCTTACCGCCGACTGTTCCCGCCGTCACCATATCTATCTGGCGCAAGCATCGCGCGCGCTTTGCCGGTCGCATTCCTAAATCGCGGGAGGGCCGGCATCATGTCGGCTATCGAGAACCGCCATATCGACTGTGGCCGGCCGCAATGCGCGCAAGACGAAGCTCCGGCCCTTTCAGGCGGCGGCGCGCAGCGGCTCGCTGGCGATGACGACGCGGTTGCGGCCGTCACGCTTGGCTTGGTAGAGCGCCGCGTCGGCCGCCCCGATCAGGCGCGTGACGTCGCCTTCCCAGCGCTCGGTCGTCGCGAGGCCGACGCTGATGGTGAGCAAGGCTCGAGCGCCGTTCGCTTCCACGGGTTGCGCCGTCATGGCGGCGCGAAGCGCTTCGGCGAAAGCGACCGCTTCGTGGCGCGCAGCGCCGAACATCAGCACGACGAACTCGTCGCCGCCGTGCCGGCCGAGCGCAAAGCCGCGGTCGCCCGCGGCGCCGCGCAACACGTCGGCGAGGCGCCGCAGTCCGGCGTCGCCGAATTCGTGGCCGAAGCAGTCGTTCATCGGCTTGAACTCGTCGAGATCGCAGATCAGCGCGGCGACGGGGGCGCCGCGCGCCGCGGGCGCGGCCGCCAAACCCGCCGCCGCCTTTTCGAAACCGCGGCGATTGAGCAGGCCGGTTAGCGGGTCGACGCCAGTGAGCCGATCAAGCTCGTCCCGCGCGAGATTGAGCTGGCGCAGCGTCGTTACCGAGCGGATCGCGACGAGCGGCGTGAACAACAGCGTCTCCGCGAGCGCCATGCCGAGGCTGAACCGCATCACCTGCCAGCCGCTGATCGCGCGCGACAGATCGGCGCCATACAGCCAGAGGCACGCCGCCGCCGTCGCCGGCACGATGAAAGCCGCCGTGTACGCGGTTTGAATGGCGATCCAGCGTGCGACTTCGGCGTGAGTGCGGATAACGGGCGCCATGCGAGAGTTCCCAGCGGTAGCGCCGATGACGCTACGGCGCCGACGCAAATGAAAAAGTAACTCGGGCGCCGTTCGAGCGATTCTCGTTGTGTAGGGTTAACGCATTGGCTGCACGGACCTCCGAGCCGATTCCACCGATGTCGTTCGGCTTAGAGGGCTTTTGCGCGGGCCGGCGTTGCAGCCGATCGCGTTCCTGCCTATTGGCGGGATCGCGAGCGCGAGCCCTCGTGGCCACGCCAATCCAGCGTCGGCAGGCGGCCACGTTCCTCCGCAGCCGATCGGGCCCGCCGCCGCAACGCCCGCTCCCGACCCTGAGCGCTCCTGTGAAGTCGGCGCCAAACGTTTGCGTTGGTCCACGAGCACGGGGCGCCGGAACGGCGCGTGGCGCGAGCGCGCTCGAAGAACGGGCCGGTCGCCGCGCCTGCGTCAACCTCCGCCCGTCACGGCGCCGGCGCGCTTCAGCCGCGTCACCACGTTGTCGAGCGCGCCGAGGAAATTCGAGCGGTCGCGCGGGCCGAAGGCTTTCGGCCCCGAAGTCGCCTCGCCGATCGAGCGCAAGTGGTCCATCAGGTTGCGCGTCGCCAGCGCCATGCCGATCGAGCTTTCGGAGAACGGCTTGCCGTTGGGGGCGAGGACTTCGGCGCCCGCCTTGACGCAGCGGCTCGCGAGCGGAACGTCCGCGGTGACGACGATCGCGCCGGGCCCCGCGCGCTCGGCGATCCAGTCGTCCGCCGCGTCGGGACCGGCGGCGACGACGACCCGTTCGATGTTCGGCGCGCGCGGAACGAGGATCGGGCTGTTGGCGACGACGGCGACTGTGACGCCGTAGCGCGCCGCGACGCGATACGTCTCGTCCTTCACCGGACAGGCGTCGGCGTCGATGAAGATGCGCAGGCGCGGCGCGGCGGTTTCCATGCCCGCGGCATAGGCGATTTTGCGCCGTTCGGCCACGCCGCCGCTCGGCGCCGGCGCTCGCCGAGGGGATTTCGTCGCCATAGAATCGCCACGGTCGCGGTCACTGTCATATAGCGTTCTTCAAACTGGTGTCTCTGACCCCTTGGTTCCGACGATAATCATCGAGGCGACGGCGTTAAATGTCCGACAATAACAACGATGGCATTGATGGCTTGTCAGATCCTTTTTACTACGAGGATTCCATCTCGCAGCGAGCCATGGCGTTTTACTACGTGGCGAAGATTTCCGATGCGGTCAAAGACAAGGCCGTAAAAGAGCTTTGCTTGACGATGCTGCGGAAATTGAACAGCAGCATCAAGGCGCCGTCGACGGCGGAGTTGCACGCGATCGACGGCGGCGCGCAAGCGACGACCCCGCATAATCAGTAAACCGGGGCGCTCCGCCGGCCGTCGCCGGCGGCCGCGCGCCCGCGGGCGACGTTTTCTTTCTGAAAACCGCGATTCGTGCTATCAAGGAGAGCAAGCGTTTGCGGCTTGTCCGTAATCCGCCGCTGGGCGAGAAAGGACCCGGCGGCGCGGCGGCAAGGACAGAGAAAAGCGAGTTCGGCCTCTTTCGCTTGCAAGTCCTTGATTTCCTTCAAAACCGCCAAGGAAAAAGTTTGGAAATCCTTGGAAAAAGCTTGGAAAAAGCTTGGAATTTCCTTGGAAAAAGCTTGGAATTCCTTGGAAAGGCTTGGGCGCGACACGTCGGCGCGGCGCGTCTTTGCTCGATCCGGTCGCCGCGCCATAAAGGGCCGCCATGGCCGACGAACCTGAAAACCTCGTTCTCGAGCTGCTTGGCGGCATTCGCGACGACGTGACGGCCGTTCGCGAGGAGATGGCGACCAAAGCCGAACTCGGCAAACTCAACGCTGAAGTCCATTCGCTGCGCGCCGACGTCGCCTCGGACCTGTCGGCGATGCAGGCCAAAGCCGACGCCGAGCACACGGCGACGCGCAAGCAACTCGGCGAGCAAATCGCCGGCCTGCGCCGCGCCGTCGTCGAGTATCATTCGGCCGTCGTCGGCCACGGCGTCCTGATCAGCGACCTCGAGGCGCGCATGCGCCGGGTCGAGCAGCATCTCGATCTTCCCGCGCTCGACGCCAATTGAGCCCGCCCTTGCGCCGAAGCCGCGCATAGTCCAAATAGGGCGCGGGAGGTTGGCGAAGGACGTACCGCTCGCCAACCGGGTCAGGTCCGGAAGGAAGCAGCCCTAACGAGCCAGGGCGGGTCTTTGTCCAACCTCCTACCG
>JBEKFO010000305.1:0-5327 GCA_050013275.1 Roseiarcus sp.
TTGGCGATGAGGTCGTAGAATTTCATCAGCACGCGCGCGCGGCGCTGCGGATTGGTCGCGCCCCATGCGGGCTGCGCCGCCTTGCCGTCGAGAACCGCGGCGCGCGTTTCGGCGGCGGAGGCGAGCATAACCGAGCCGCGCACCGTTCCGTCCATCGGCTGAAACACTTCGCCCGTGCGGCCCGAGGTTCCCGCGACGCGCTTGCCGCCGATGAAGTGCCCGTATTCGATCATGGTCCGCCCCTTAAAGACGTCGTCGCTCGCGGCCGTTATGCATCAGGCTTTCCCGCGCCAATCGCCGATTGCGCGCAACGGGCGTGCGCAAGAGCGCTGAGCGAAGGCCATGGACCGGGACAATGTCAGGGTCTTTGTCGCGGCGGCTTAGGGCGCATCGGCGCGACGCGCGCGCATCTGGCGGCGAGCGTGACGCGGGACCGCGCGATGTTCGTTTGAGGCCTTTGCGCCCGAACGGCCCTTCGCCGCGCCGCTCTTAAGCGAAAGCCTCGATGTCGATCGGCTTGCGCCGTGCGCCCCAACGACCCGGCTCGGCGGCGAAGCGGCCGGCCAGTGGGCGCCCGCACTCGGGGCAGGCGCCGGAGGCGTCGAGCGCGTAAGACGTCAGGTCGTAGTCGTCGCGCCCGATCAGGACGGCGCCGCAGAGGTCGCAGATCGTCGTCTGGCGGGCGGGATCGCGGACATTGCCGATGTAGACGTGATTGAGGCCGTTGGCGATCGCCTGCGCGCGGGCGCGATCCAGCGTCGCCTTCGGCGTCGGCGGATGGTCCAGCATGCGGTAATCCGGATGGAAAGCGGAAAAATGCAGGGGAACGTCCGGCCCCAATTCTTTCGCGATCCATCGCGTCATCCCGTCGATTTCGCCGATCGAACCGTTCTCGCCGGGAATGACGAGCGTGGTGATCTCCAGCCAGACGTCGGTTTCGCGCTTGAGATGGCGCAGCGTATCGAGCACGGGAGCGAGATGCGAGGCGGTGAGGCGATGATAGAAGTCCTCGGTGAAGCCTTTGAGATCGACGTTGGCGGCGTCGATGCAGCGGAAGAATTCGGCGCGCGGCTCGGCGCACATGTAGCCCGCCGTCACCGCGACCGTCTTCACCCCGCGCGCATGGCACGCCGCCGCGACGTCCATCGCATATTCGTAGAAAATCACGGGATCGTTGTAGGTGAAGGCGACGGAGGCGCAGCCGAGCTCGACCGCGGCGCGCGCGATCGCCTCCGGCGCGGCCTTCTGCGCGCTCGTGTCGACCTCGCGGCTCTTGGAGATTTCGTGGTTCTGGCAGAAGGCGCAGGCGAGATTGCAGCCCGCCGTGCCGAACGACAGCACCGAGCTGCCGGGGAAAAAGTGATAGAGCGGCTTCTTTTCGATTGGGTCGACACAAAAACCGGACGATAATCCGTCGGTGGTCAGCACCATGTGACCGTCGACGTTCTGCCGGACATAGCAAAGCCCGCGCTGGCCCAGGCCGACCTTGCAGGCGCGGGGACAGACTTCACAGAGAATGCGCCCGTCCGGCAGCGGACGCGAATGGTGGTCGACGATACGCATGGGACGACCCGTTTGGCGTTACCCTCCCTATATAGGGACGGCGCCCGTTCGGCGCCTCCTTAGCGAGTTCGGCCCATGGATGGTGCGACGAAGACTTCGGCCCGCGCGACCGGGGCGCATCCCGCTCAGGTCGCGGGGCTGTTCTACCCCGACGACGCCGCGATCCTGGCCGCCAAGATCGACGCTGCCTTCGCGGCCGCGCCCCCGTCGCCGTTCAGAGCGAAAATGGTCGTCGTTCCCCACGCCGGCATCGATTATTCCGGCGCCGTGGCGGCGCAGGCGGTGCGCGCGCTCGATTTGGCCGAAGGGGTGCGCCGCGTCGTCATTCTCGGCCCCAACCACCGCATGCCGTGGCGTGGCCTCGCGGTCCACCCCGCCTCGGCCTGGTCGACCCCGCTCGGCGTCGCGCCGGTCGCGGGCGACGCGATCGAATCGATCCTGCCGCTCGAGGGCGTTTCGGTCGATGCGAGGCCGTTCGCGCGCGAGCACAGCCTGGAAATGCCGCTGATATTCCTGCAGCGGCTGATCCCCGCGCTGGAGATCGCGCCGGTGCTGGTCGGCGACGCGCCGCCGGAACTGGTCGAGGAGGTCCTGCGCCGCCTATGGGGCGGGCCGGAGACGGCGATCTGCATTTCCTCCGACCTGTCGCATTTCCTGCCCGCGGCGGCGGCGCGCGCCAAGGACGCCGAGACCCGCAGCCTGATCGAAGGCGGCCGTTGGAGCGAACTCGGCCCCGACAACGCCTGCGGCTTCGCCGGCTTGAGGGGCGCGATCCGCCGCGCCCAAAGCCTGCGCATGCGCGCGACGGGCTTCGCCTTCACCGGGTCGGATCAGATGGGCGGGCCGCGCGAGCGCGTCGTCGGCTACGGCGCGTTCGCGTTCGAATATCCGGGCGCGGCGCGGCTCGCGAAGACCGATCAGGATCGTCTCGTCGCCGTCGCCTCGGCCTCGCTCGACTTTGCCGCCACCCGCGGCGGCAAGGCGCCCCAAATCGTCGCCGACCCGAGCCTGCCGCCCAGCCTGACGGCGCATCGCGCCGCCTTCGCCACGCTGGAGCGCGGCGGCGCGCTGCGCGGCTGCGTCGGCTCGCTGGTCGCGCAGCGGCCGCTCGCCGGAGACGTCGGCGTCAATGCGGTCAGGGCCGGGTTCGGCGATCCTCGTTTTCCGCCGCTGACGCGCGCCGAATTGCCTGATCTCACCATCAAAATTTCGGTGCTATCGCCGGCGGCGCCGATCGTCTGCCGCGACGAAGCCGAATTGATCGACCAGCTCAGGCCCGACCGCGACGGCCTGCTGCTGCGCGACGGCCGGGCCGTCGGCCTGTTCCTGCCCAGCGTCTGGCGCGAAATCCCCTCGCCGGTGGATTTCGTCCGCCTGCTGAAGAAGAAGATGGGCGTCGCGCCGGACCATTGGTCGCCGACGCTGACCGCCTCGCGATTTTCGACCGAAAGCTTCGGCGGCCGGTTCGTCGAGCCGCACGAGGCCGACCTGACGGGGATCGCGGTCAGGGCGTTCGAGTAACGGGCCGCGCGCCCCTCACCGCCTCAGCCGCAGGCTCGCCCAACCCTCGAGATCGATGCGCTCGGCCAGATAGAACCCCTGCCCGCGCCACGCGGCCAACACGCCGGGAACGTCGCTGAGCAGCAGACCCGAGACGATCGCCTCGCCGTCCGGCGCGGTCACGGCGGCGAGCGAGGGGGCGAGCAGCCGCAGCGGCTTGGCGAGGATGTTGGCGAAAACGAGGTCGTAAGGCGCGCCTTCGCGCAAGTTCAGGCTCTCGACGCCGCGCGAGACGATCGCCTTGCAAGTGCCCGCGACGCCGTTGAGGCGCGCGTTTTCGTTGGCGACCTCGACCGCCACAGGATCGATGTCGCCGAGCCAGACCTTGCGCTTCAACGCTTTGGCGGCGGCGATGGCGAGCACGCCGGCGCCGCAGCCGACGTCGAGGACGTGGCGCGGCCTTCGACGCTTGAGCACGCAGTCGAAATGCAGGAGACAGCCGCGCGTGGTGCCGTGGTGGCCGGTGCCGAACGCGAGCCCCGCCTCGATCTCGACGCCGACGTCGTTGACCCCGACGCGCGAGCGGTCGTGCGCGCCATGGACGAGGAAGCGCCCGGCGCGCACCGGCTTCAATCCGGCGAGCGCGTTGGCTACCCAGTCGCGCTTTTCCGTGACGCCGAATTCGACTTGCTGCGCCGCCTCCGGCCCGGCGGCGACGGCCACCAGATCGCGCAAAGCGTCCTCGTCCGGCTCGAAGCCGAAATAGGCCTCGACCAGCCAAGCCTTGCCGCCGCCAGGCCAAGGTTCCTCGGTCTCGAACGCGGTCGAAGCGGCCTCGGCCGGCTCGAAGCTCTCGACGATGAGATCGGCGACGGCGCGGGCTCGACGCTCATCGCAGACGAGGCGCAGCTTATGCGCGGCGTTGTTGGGGGGCAGGCCTTCGAGCATAGGGATCCTCAGAGAAATCCCTTCTCCCGCTTGCGGGAGAAGGGTTTGCGGCCCCCTACCACGCCCCCTCAGCTCCCGCCAGCCTCGTGAAAGAACTCATAGACCAGCTTCGCCGTCGCGGCGTTGAGGCCGGGGGTCCTTTCGAGATCGGCGAGGCCGGCGCGGGCGACGTCCTTGGCCGAGCCGAACGCGTGCAGCAGCGCCCGCTTCCGCGCCGGGCCGATGCCGGGGATTTCGTCGAGCGGACTTTTGACGAACTCCTTCTTGCGCTTGGCGCGATGCGTGCCGATGGCGAAGCGATGGGCCTCGTCGCGCAGCCGCTGCACGAAGAACAGCGCGGGATCGCGTGGGCTGAGCTTGAACGGCTCGCGCCCCTCGACGAAGAAAGTTTCGCGGCCCGCGTTGCGGTCCGGCCCCTTGGCGATCGAGGCCAGCCGCACGCCCTCGACGCCGAGTTCGGCGAACACCTGCTTGGCCGCCTCGAACTGCCCGCGCCCGCCGTCGATGACGACAAGATCGGGCCGGTCGGGAAAGGCGCCTTCGTCTGCGGGCGCGGGCATTTCCGCCTCCTGCCTTGCGAGACGGGCGAAGCGGCGGCTCAGCACCTCGCGCATCATCGCGTAGTCGTCGCCCGGCGTCAGCGTCGCGCTCTTGATGTTGAAGGTGCGGTACTGGTTTTTGACGAAGCCCTCCGGCCCGGCGACGATCATCGCGCCGATCGCGTTCGTCCCCATGATGTGCGAATTGTCGTAGACCTCGACGCGGCGCAGCGGCGTCGCGACGCCGAACGCGGCGCCGAGCGCGCTGAGCAGCTTCTCCTGGCTCGCCGCCTCCGCCAATTTGCGCGAAAGCGCCTCGCGCGCATTGCGCAGCGCGTTATCGACCAGCTCCTTCTTTTCGCCGCGCCGCGGCGCGCCGATGGCGATGCGATGGCCGGCGCGCGCGCTCAAGACTTCGCGCAGCGACTCGCGCGACGTGACGTCGTGGCTGAGCAGCACGAGGCGCGGCGCGGGCCGTTCGAGATAGAATTGCGCGAGGAAGGAGTCGAGCACTTCGGCCGCGCTTAAGGCGCGGTCGGCGCGCGGAAAGTAAGCGCGGTTGCCCCAGTTCTGATAGGTGCGGAAGAAGAACGCCTCGATGCAAAACTGGCCCGCTTCCTCGCAAATCGCGAACACGTCGGCCTCGGGCACCGAGCGTGGGTTGACGCTCTGCTCGCCCTGGATCGCCGACAGCGCGGAGATGCGGTCGCGCAAGCGCGCGGCCTTTTCGAACTGCAGCGCCTCGGCGGCTTCGCTCATCTCCTTGGCGAGGCGCTG
>JBEKFO010000306.1:0-5282 GCA_050013275.1 Roseiarcus sp.
CGCGGCCGGGTCGATGTGGAAAGCGACGAAGTCGCGTGCGTCGTCGGTCTCGATCGATCGCGCGATGAGCCCGTAGAGCGTGAACGGTTCGTCGGCCGAGCGCATCATCAGCGATTGATAGACATTGCCGACGAGGCCTTGCGCCGTCGATAAAGCCTTGACGTTGTAAGGATTGAGGCTGTCGAACGCGCCGAGATAGGCGAGCGCCAGGCGGCCGCCCTTCGGCGCGTCGGCGTTGGCGTAGGGCAGGCCCGCGAAGTCCGGCCCGAGCGCCGGCGCGCCGTGCATGGCGATCGCGTAGGAGGGCGGCGCCTCGTCGGCCTGCGCCGCCCCGCTCGCGGCGGCCGCCGTGAGGAAAGCGCCCAGGAGTCGGAGAATCGACAGAAGTTTCATGCGGCTATCTTAGAGAAGCGGCGGCGGCGCGTCACCGCCGCCGCGATTGGCCGCGCATGTCGGGCGAAACGCCCGCGCCTTTCGCAGGTGTGGCCGCTGCGCCGCTGTCGTCCGCCAAGATGCCGCGGGGGCGAGATTCTTGTTGGATTGTCGCCGCGAATATGGAAAGAGGTCGCCGACAAGGCGATCGCCGGACGCGCCCCTTTGTAGCCGTATTGTCGCGACAAGGGTCGCTCGCCGCGCGTCACGCGTGGCAAGAGCTTCTGATCATCGATCGAAAGGACGATACATGACCTCCCCGTTCGCGCGTTTCGGCGCGTTGACTTTGGCCGCCGGGCTGACCTTGGCGGCCGGCGGCGCGTTCGCGCAGGCGACGAAGCCCACCACGCCCGCAAGTCCGGCCCCGGCCGCTCCGGCGCCGGCTGCGCAGCCCCCCGGTCCGGTCAAGCTCGAGTTGATTCCAATGCAGGCGCCGTGGACGAAGATCTGCGGCAAGGACCAGAGCACGGGGAAAGAAGTCTGCTACACCACGCGCGATTTCGGTCAGGCGCCCGACCAGCCGCCGACGCTCGCGATCGCGGTCTATCAGATGGCCAACGAGGACAAGCGCATCGCGCGTTTCCTGCTGCCGGTCGGCCTGTTGCTGAAGCCCGGCTTTCGTCTCGTGATCGACAAGGGCGAGCCGATCGACGGGAGGTTCGCGATCTGCTTCCCCAACGGCTGCTTTGCTGAAGCCGAGCTCAACAACGCGACGCTGGGCTCCTTGAAGAAGGCGCAGACCGCCTCGGTGACCGTGCGCAATCAGGCCAATATCGAGGTCACCTTCGATCTGCCGATGAAGGATTTCGGCGCGGCGTTCGACGGTCCCGCGGTCGATCCGAAGGTGCTCGAACAGCAGAATCAGGAATTGCAGAAGCAGCTCGAGGAGAAGGCGCGTCAGCAGCGCCAGCAGCTCGAGCAGCAGTCCGGCGCGCCCGCCCCGGCGCCCACGCCCGCCAAGTAAAGCAGCGGCCGAAAGCATTGGCGCCTCATGGCTGGGATTGACCCAGCCGTGAGGCGTTAGGCGTTTCAAGCTGTCGGCGCGACAAGGCTGGGGGGCGGCGGGCGCGACGGTCGCCGCAAGCCGGCTTGACCCGCTCAGCTCGCCATCCACTTGCCGCGCATGCGGTAATCGCCGTTTTCGGAGCGCACGAACAGCTCGTCCACCTGGGGATGGCGCACCGGTTCGCCGGTCTCGTCGGGCAACAAATTCTGCTCCGATACGTAAGCGACGTACTGGCTCTCGGCGTTTTCGGCGTAGAGGTGGTAGAAGGGCTGGTTCTTGGCGGGGCGCGCTTCCTCGGGAATCGAGCGCCACCATTCTTCAGTATTGGCGAATATCGGGTCCACGTTGTAAATAACGCCGCGAAACGGGTGGACGCGGTGCTTGACCACTTGGCCGATACCGAACTTTGCGACGCGGGCTTCCATGGCACTGACGCGATTGTGAACGCGATTTTGGTTACGACGCACGCGTTCCGCTGTCAATTTCTCGCCCCGCTTTAGATACTGTAACGCGTTGCGAACGTTGGATCCTTTCGCGCGATCTGGCGGGCGAGGTCGACGATCACGCGCGCTTGTTTCCAGGTCGCGTCGTCCTGCATCTTGCCGTCGATCATGACCGCGCCCGATCCGTCGGGCATTGCGGCGAGGATCCTTTGCGCGAACGCGACCTCCGCCGGATCAGGAGAAAACACCGCCTTGGCGATCGCGATCTGGCTCGGGTGCAAGGTCCACGCGCCGGCGCAGCCCATCAGGAACGCGTTGCGGAACTGCGTTTCGCAGGCCGCCGGGTCGGAAAAATCGCCGAACGGGCCGTAGAACGGTTTGATGCCGTTGGCGGCGCAAGCGTCGACCATGCGCGCGATCGTATAGTGCCAGAGATCCTGTTGCGCGATCGCGCGCGGGGCGCCGGGCTCGCCAGGGTCGGCGAGAACGCGATAATCCGGGTGGCCGCCGCCGACCCTCGTCGTCTTCATCGCCCGCGAAGCGGCGAGGTCGGCCGGTCCGAGGCTCATCCCGTGCATGCGCGGCGACGCCGCCGCGATGGGGGCGACGTTGTTGACGCCCTCGGCGGTTTCGAGGATCGCGTGCACGAGAATGGGTTTCTTGACCGCGTGGCGCGCCTCCAGCTGCGCGAGATACTGGTCGATGAAATGAATGTCCCAGGGGCCTTCGACCTTGGGCAGCATGACGACATCGAGCTTGTCGCCGATTTCGCCGATCAGACGCGTCATGTCGTCGAGAAACCAGGGCGAATTGAGCGCGTTGACGCGGACCCACAGCCCGGTCGCGCCGAAGTCGACGGCACGGGCCATCGCGATGAACCCTTCACGCGCCGCGGTCTTTGCTTCGATCGGGATCGCGTCTTCCAGATTGCCGAGCACGACGTCGACCTGGCTCGCCAGTTCCCCCGCTTTTGCGCGCATCTTTTCGATGTGGGGCGGGACGAAATGGATCATGCGCTCGACCCGCGAGGGCAGCTCGCGATAAGGGCGCGGCGCGCCGATCGCGAGCGGTTCGAGAAATTTACGCGGGGCTTTCATCGGGAACTCCGCAAGACTGCGTGACGGGGATCACGCCATAGGTCGAATTGGCCGTGGCGGCAATATCGCAACCTTGGGCGCGCGGCCCGACTTTCGTCGGCGCCGGCGTTACGCGCGCCGCGTTCATCCCCCACCTGCGAGCGCGGCGACGGTCGGCGCCGACCAGGGTCCATCGAGCATGATCGTCAACCGCGCCGCGTCCGCCGACGGCGCTCCCTGAGCGTCGGTCTGCGTCGCCGATAGCAATGTGTGGAATTCGCGAGCGGCGATGTCGATCGCGCCTGCGATATCGATCGCGGAGCCCGGTCCCTCGATCCGAGCCTCGGCGATATTGGCCGCGCCGTTGGCGACGACGAGTTTCGCGCGTGCGTGAGTGAAGGTCGTCTGGCCGTTGGCCATGTCGCGGGAAAGATCGATCGGACGGCGCTGGCTGCGGCGCATCGCCTCCTCGATGTTCACGCCGTCGATGACGCCGGCTTGCAGGTCGAACGAAACGACTCCGGACAACGACGCGACGGAATCGGCCGGCGCGAAACCGGTCGATCGCAGGGAAAAGTTGAAGCCGCCCCGTCCGCGATAGCCGCTCCAGCCGGTGCTGGCGACGGCGGCGCCGATATCGGCGTCGGCGAGCGAGCCGGTGATTTGCGTCTCCAGCCCGTTCGCCCCCTGGGTTAGGCTCAATTGGCCTTTCAAGAGGCCCTGATAGGCGCCGGCTTCGAGAAGACTTGCGGTGAGTTGTCCGTCCTTGCAAATGAGCGAACCCGCCGCGTCGTCGAGGCGAAAGCCGCGCCAATCGACGTGGGTCGCGGAAATTCGCAGGTCGAGGTCGAGGCCGCCGGTCGGCGCGAAGCCGAATGGCTCGGCGCTCCAGGCGCCGCGCGCGTTCAGCAACGTCGGCGGCGCGCCGAACAACGACTCCATGTTCAGCGAGTCGGCGGCGAGGGTCCCCGAAATCGCCGTTCGTGCGTTTTCGTGCGCGATGGTCAGCGCGCCCTCGAATTTCTGCCCGGCCACATCAAGCTGGGCGTCGCTCACGGCGAGCGAGGCGCCGTTGGACTGCGCCTTGCCCTCGAGGGAAAGCGTGTCGCCGACGATCAGCGGCGCCCCGGCGGCGCCGAAAAGGCGTCTCAAAGCGCGCAGCGAGTTGAATTGCGCCGAGACGTCGCCGACGAATCCAGAAGTGGGATTGCCGCCCCACGTTCCCTCCATGGCGAAGGAGAGGGGGCGCGAGGCGATCGCGAGTCTCACGCCGGTCGAGCGCCGCTCCAAGCCCTCGCGCGGATTGTCGATCCTGCCCTCGATCGTCACGTGCTCGTCGCGCCACGCGCCGGCGAGCGAGAAGCTCATCGGCTTGTCGACGCTCGGCCAATCGAACGATCCGTCGAGGCTTTCGATCAAGGTGTCGAATTGATGGGCGGCGCTCACGACATGCAGCACGCCGCCGTAAAGACGCACGTGCGACCACAGCGCGGGCGGCTCGCCATCGCCGCCTGCGGACAAGGCGCCTTCTTCGGCGGCGATGACCGGCGCCGCGTCGAAATCGACGAACGCCGTCGGGTTGCGCAACGTGGCGCCAACGGGAACGAAGCGGCCGCGCAGCAGCTCAGTCGGCGAAAGAGAGAATTGCGCGATGGGCGCGCTCAGCAGGCTCTTGCCGTCGGCGCCCGCCAACTCGGCGTCGATGACGCGAAGAGTCGGCCATGGGAGCAACGCCAACGTCGCCTTCGACGGTCCTCGCCAGTGCAATCCGATACTCGGCGAAATCGCCTGGCTGAGTTCAGCGCCGATTTTGGCTGAGCGGATCGGCCAACGATAAGCGCCGCAAATCAAGACGACCAGAATGCAAAGCAGACCGATCGCCCATTTCACGCCATGGCGCATGCCTTCCGCTCCAACACTTGCGACGGGCGCGCGCTCGCCGCTCCCTCGCAGACTAGCTCTCGCGCTCTTGGCGCCGCGCGACCGGCGGGCCTCGCGTCAACACATAGCCGAAGCGCGTTGCGCGATGCGCGCCGCGCAACATTGCGCCCGCGCCGAGTCGCCGCGGGTTCGAACGAAAGGCCGGCAATATCGATGAGCTTCGCCAATCCCGCAATCCAATGGCCCGCAACGAGACGCTCCTCGACGCGCGACAACGACGGGAAGGGCGGCCGCAATCCGCATTTCCTAATGAAATATTAATATTATCCGATGAATCAGCGCAATCGAAAACCAACGCCGTGGTTAGCGGGCGCGGCCGTCAGCTCGGCCAACTTGCTTCGCGCGCGTTGACGAAGACGGCGTAGAGCGAGGTGGTCGCGCAGA
>JBEKFO010000307.1:0-5257 GCA_050013275.1 Roseiarcus sp.
GCTTCGACGCCGCCGCGCCGATCTGGCGCTTGTCGAGCGTGAGCGCAGCGGCTTTCACGCCGGCGCCTTCCCCCGCTTGGCCCATGCCCAGCGCCCCTACGCGATAACCGACCAGAACCTCACTTATCCAATGTGATATTCAACGTGACAAAAAACAATCAATGCGGTTCGCGCAAGTGAGGCGTTCTGTCGCGGGATCGCAGATAGGCCCGACACGTCGAAGCTCGAGGCTCCGCTCGGGGTCGAAACCTTAAATTCAAATGGCCCCGCCGCCCCATCCCCCGTTTCTCGACATTCGCCGGATTCACGGTCACAATGCGACCTTACCGAGACCGGCCAACCCAAAGCGTTCGTAGCGATGTTCACTCTCGACGACCTCGCCCGCATCATCGCCGAGCGCGCCTCGGCGGGCGCGGACAAGTCCTATACCCGCACCTTGCTCGACAAGGGCGAGGCGCATTGCGCCAAGAAGTTCGGCGAGGAGGCGGTGGAGCTGGCGATCGCCGCCGTCGCGCAGGACGAGGCGGCGGTGCGCGCCGAGGCCGCCGACGTGCTCTATCATCTCCTCGTCGTGCTCAGCGCGCGCGGCGTCGCGCTCGCCGACGTGATGAGCGAACTTGAGCGGCGCACCGCGCGCAGCGGCCTGGAGGAGAAGGCGTCGCGGCGCGCATGATCGACCTTTGGTCAGCCGATTTTTCTGTTCTCGCCGGAGAAGCCGAGGCCCGCATGGATGATCGAGTTCCGGCCGACCTGCCCGACAGCGTCGCCTCGCCCTATCGGCGCTTCACCCGCGACGAATGGGCGGCGCTGCGCGCCGACACCGCGCTGACCCTCACCATCGACGATCTGCGCAAGCTGCAGTCGACCCACGATCCGATCTCGCTCGACGAAGTGGCGGCGATCTACCTGCCGCTGTCGCGCCTGCTCGCGCTCTACGTCGCGGCGACGCAAGGGCTGTTCAAGGCGACGCAGCGGTTCCTCGGCGCCAAGGACGGCAAGGTGCCCTACATCATCGGCGTCGCGGGTTCGGTGGCGGTCGGCAAATCGACCACGGCGCGGGTGCTCAAGGCGTTGCTGACGCGCTGGCCCAACACCCCCAAGGTCGAACTGGTCACCACCGACGGCTTCCTGCATCCCAACGCCAAGCTCATTCGCGAAGGGCTGATGGATCGCAAGGGCTTTCCCGAGAGCTACGACGGCTCGGCGCTGATCCGCTTTCTCGCCGAGGTCAAGGCGGGCACGCGCAACGTCACGGCGCCGATCTATTCGCACCTCGTCTACGACGTCGTGCCGGGCGAGACGATCGTCGTCGACCGGCCCGACATCCTCATCGTCGAAGGCCTCAACGTGCTGTTGCCCAACCGGCTGTCGCGCGAGGGCAAGGAGATTCCCTTCGTCTCCGACTTCTTCGATTTCTCGGTGTTCCTCGACGCCAGCGACGAGCTGCTGGAAAAATGGTACATTGAGCGCTTCATGCGCTTGCGCCAAACCGCTTTCCGCGATCCGCGCAGCTACTTCCGCCAATACGCCGATCTCGACGACGCGGAGGCGGAGGCGACGGCGCGCTCGATCTGGCGACGCATCAATCTCGTCAACCTGCACGAGAATATCCTTCCCACCCGTCCGCGCGCGAGCCTCAGGCTCACCAAGGGCGCCAGCCACCGCATCGAGGAAGTCGCGCTGCGCAAGCTGTGAGCGAACCCATGACGTCTTGCCTCTCCCGAGCGCGCCTTCGCGGCTCCAGAGCGCGCCTTCGGGCCGCGATCCTCGCCGCCTTCGCCCTGGCGCTCGTCGCGCCGGTATCGGCCGAGGAAGCCGACGCGCCCAAGCCTTGCGTCGGCAAGGACCTCGCCCACGGCGTCGATCTCAGCAAGGCGCGGCTCGCCCACGCCGACGATCTGGTCAATTCCCAAGGTCTTCTGTGGCGCATCGAACGCGAGGGACTGGCGCCGTCCTACCTCTTCGGCACCATCCATTCGACCGACGACAGCGCCATCGCGATCGCCCGCAAGGCGGCCGAATTCGTCGCCGGCGCAAAGGTCGTCGCGACCGAGCTCGGCGGTCCGTTCGACGCGGTCGATCAGGGCGATCTCGCCGCGACGATGTTCGCCAAGGCGATCGCGCGCGACGAGGACACCTTTGGCTTGGCGCTGACGGGACAAGACGCCGCTACGGTCGAGGACTTTCTCGCGCGGCGCGGCTTTCCCAAGGAAATGGCGCACCATCTTCAGCTTTGGTTCCTCGCCGCTGCGGCTTCGGCGCCGAACTGCGAG
Organism: Roseiarcus sp.; assembly: GCA_050013275.1. Classification (GTDB taxonomy): domain Bacteria; phylum Pseudomonadota; class Alphaproteobacteria; order Rhizobiales; family Beijerinckiaceae; genus Roseiarcus. Next base: position 2,274 of record JBEKFO010000307.1, read on the forward strand.
GCGGCGCGCGAGCGGCTGGGCGCGCCCGAGGTCGATTCCGAGATCGCGCTCGCCGGCAAGGCGCGCGGCCTTCCCGTCGTCGCGCTGGAGTCGGCCGGGGAGCAATTGCAGGCGCTCGCCGCCGCGCCGCCGTCACTGTCCGCGACCTTGTTGGCGGCGACCGCCCGCGCGCCCGATCTCGAGGACGACGCCTACGCGACGCTGCTGCGCCTCTATCGCGACAAACGGCCGGCCGAAATGCTCGCCGTCGCGGACCTCATGCCGGGCCTGACGGCGCAAGAGCGCGCGGCCGAAGAGGAGTTCGCTCGCCTGCTGCTGGTCGGCCGCAACGAAGTCATGGCCGAGCGCGCCGCGCCGCTGCTCGCCAAGGGCGGCGCCTTCATCGCCGTCGGCGCGCTGCATCTGACCGGCAAGGACGGCCTGATCGAACGCTTCCGCGCCGCGGGCTACCGCGTCGTCGACGTATGGTGAGGCGCGGATGTCGGCAAACTTGCGCTGACGGCGCGCCCCCAGCACAATCAGCTCGGGGCAGACCTATGCCGTAGCGCGCGGGAGCGTCGGATGGCGATTGTTCGGATTTCGCTCGGGCGGTTCGATGCGGACAAATACGAAGAGGTCCGACGGCTCCTCGACCAAAGCCAGGAAGCGCTGGTCCCGGCGATCCGCGCGCTGCGCGGCTATCGCGCCTATTACGTCGGCATCGACCGCGAGAATAACGCGATGACCAATGTCAGCATATGGGAAACCCGAGCCGACGCCGAGCAAATGGCCACGCTGCGCGCGATGCTCGATCTGGCGATGACCTTCACCGAGGCCGGCGTGCGTTTCGAAAGGCCGATCACCAATCATGAGACGCTCTGGACGTTGTGAGCGGCGAGAGCTGCCCCCGGGAATCACCCTAATGGGCGAAATCGAAGTTCGGAGCTTGAGCGCTTCGCCGGCGATCGTCGAGGCGCTGAGCGACATTCTGATCGAGACGGTGGCGAGCGGCGGATCGGTCACTTTCATGCACCCGCTGGAGCGGCGCGCCGCGCGCGCGTTCTGGCAGGGCGCGCTCGCCGCGGCGGCGCAGGGCGAACGGTTCGTCCTGGGCGCCTTCGTCGACGAACGCATCGTCGGCACGGCGACGCTGCTGGTCGATTGCCCGCCCAACCAGCCGCATCGCGGCGAAATCGCCAAGATGATGACCCGCCCGAGCCATCGCGGCCGCGGCGTGGCGAGCGCGTTGCTGCGCGCCGCCGAGGACATCGCGGCCAAGCACGAGCGCACGCTGCTGACCCTCGACACCGCGGCCGAGGACGGCGCGTCGGGATTCTACGAGAAGCTCGGCTACACCTGTGCCGGAACGATTCCCGACTACGCCTTCAAGCCGCTCGGCGGCCTGACCGCGACGATGGTCTATTGGAAGCGGATCGGGGCGCGCGCTTGACGGGCGGCGTCGACGTCGGCGAGGCGCGAGGCGTCAATTGCAGGTCGTCACCTGATTGCTGCATAGGCCGTAGACCCAACCGACGCCGATATTCGAATCGATCTTGGCCCATGGGCCGCGGCAATCGAGCAGCGCCTTGACTTCGACCTCCTCGACAGCGCCAGGCCGCGGCAGGCGATCGGCGGAGTCCTTGGGCTCTGAATACAGGCCGACGACATTTTGCCCGCCGACCAACTGCCCGCCGATCAGCGAACCGTGGACCCAGCCCTTGCCGGAATAGAGCGGCGTCGCCGGCGGCGGATCGCCGTAGTCGCCGTAGTTCGCGCCGCTGATCAAGGCCCAGCCGTCCTTGAAGCCGAGAATCTTGAATTCGACGAAGGAGCCGTTCTCCGCCTTCGGCCGCCAGGGCAGCCGCGCCACGACCGGCGCGGAACCGTTGGGCGCCGCGCGCACGTTCAGTCCGTTGGGATCTTTGTCCCTCGACCAGCCCTCGAGATCGCAGGAAACCGCGCTCGCCGGCGTCTCGACGGTCGCCGCCAGGGCCGGCGCAGCCGCGGCGATGAGAAACGCGGCGACGAAAGTCGGGCGGAACGTCGTCGGCATGGCTAGGCTCCATCTGCGCGAGGCGTTAGTGTCGACGAGCGAGACGTTTGCGTCGCGGTCGGCGCGAATTGGCGGTTCGAGAAGTCCGTCCGTCGACCGATACCACGCCCCGCGCGCCCTTGGGAAAGACCCGATGTTCGCCGCCACCGTCCTGACGCTGTTCCCCGAGATGTTCCCCGGCCCGCTCGGCCAGAGCCTGGCGGGCGACGCGCTGGCGCGCGGCCTGTGGTCGCTGGCGGCGCGCGACATTCGCGAGCATGGATTGGGGCGCCATCGCGCCGTCGACGATACGCCGGCGGGCGGCGGACCGGGCATGGTGATGCGCGCCGACGTGCTCGCGGCGAGCCTCGACGCGGCGCTCGCGCCCGGCGATGCGCGCCCGCGTCTGATCATGAGCCCGCGCGGCGCGCCGTTCACGCAACGGCTCGCGCGCGAGTGGGCGGCGGGGCCCGGCCTCGTCGTCGTCTGCCCGCGCTTCGAAGGCGTCGACGAGCGCATCGTCGCCGGGCGCGCTCTGATCGAAGTGTCGATCGGCGATTACGTGCTTTCCGGCGGCGAGATCGCCGCCCTCGCCGTGCTCGACGCCTGCGTGCGCCTCATCCCCGGCGTGATGGGCAAGATCGAGTCGGGCGAGTGCGAGAGTTTCGAGGCCGGCCTGCTCGAATACCCGCACTATACGCGCCCGCGCGAGTGGGAGGGCCGCGCCATTCCCGACGTGCTGCTGTCGGGCGATCACAAGCAAATCGACAAGTGGCGTCGCGCGGAAGCGTTGCGGATCACCAGGGAGAGAAGGCCGGACTTGGCGTGAGCGTCGTGCGCTTCAGCGCGTCGGCGACGGATGTTCGCCGCGGTAGTCGTAGAAGCCGCGTTGCGTCTTGCGCCCCAACCAGCCCGCCTCGACGTATTTCACCAGCAGCGGGCACGGGCGGTACTTGGAGTCGGCGAGGCCTTC
>JBEKFO010000308.1:0-5248 GCA_050013275.1 Roseiarcus sp.
CGAACCGCCCCCGCCGGCGAACGGCCTGCCGTCCGCGGACAATCGTTATGCGCTGCAAGCCACATGGAGTCTGCGCATTCCCGCTCGCCACACGATCTTCGCGATGGGCGATCCCACCGACGGCATCTTCGAGACGTCCGAAGGATCGGTGATGATTTTGCGCAAGCTGCCCGACGGTCGGCGCAAGATCATCGATATCGTCGGGCCCGGCCGCTTGTTTGGCTTCTCGAAAGAGCGCCGTCACGATTGCTCAGGGGAAAGTCTGTCGCCGTGCATGGTCCTCGGCTACGACCGCGCGACCCTCTCCTCGCACCCTGCGATCGCGTCTCGCGTCACAGCCGCGATGATGGAGGAGATTCATCGGCTGCGCGAAGTCGTCGCCTTGCTCGGCCGCAAGTCGGCGATGGAGCGCGTCGCTTCGTTCTACGCCGCGCTTCTGCCCGACGAGGAGACGCGGCGCGCCACCGTCGCCGTGCCGGTGACCCGCGGCGAAATGGCCGACTACCTAGGCCTCACCATCGAAACCGTCAGCCGCAACGTCGGCAAGCTGAAGCGAATGTCGGTTCTCGGCGACGAACTGCCCGACGAGATCAAAGTGCTCGACGGCGAGCTCCTCAGGGCGCTCGCACGCGGAGAAGACGCAGAAGAATAGGCGCGCGACTTCGCGCCGGCGCCGGCGCTTAGGCGCCGCGCGTCAAGCTGCGCGGCCGCGTAAGAATTCCGTCAGCCCGTGAGCGAGATAGTCGAACGCCAGCCGCACGCGGCGCGTCGCCTTCGAATCCTTGTGCATGACGAGCCAGACCTCCAGCCCGTAGCGCAGCGCGCCGGGCAGCACCCGCACGAGTTCGCTGGTGCGCCTCGCGATGGCCTCCTGGCAGCCGCCGATGCCGACGCCGGCGCGCAGCGCCGCGAGCTGCGCCACATCGCTGTCGCAGCGAAAGCCGAAATTCTCGCGCGAAAACGGTTCGAGCGCGGCGCCGACGGCGCGGAATGAGCGGTCGTCGCGATCGAAGCCGATGACGCAATGGCCGGCGAGTTCGGCGAGCGTGCCTGGCGTCCCGAACTTGGCGAGATAGTCGCGGTGGGCGTAGAGGCCGATCGACGAGCGGCCGATGCGCCGCGCGACGAGCGCGCTCTGGGTCGGGCGGATCATGCGCACGGCGATGTCGGCGTCACGCCGCGACAGATCCTCGTTGCGGTTGGTGAGCGCGAGTTCGAGCGCTATTCCGGGATGCGCGGCGCGAAAGGAGGCGAGAATCCCCGGCAGGACCTCGCAGCCAATGATCTCGCTCGCGGTCACCCGCACCACGCCACGCTCGCCGCCCGCTTCGCCCGACGCGGCGCGCTCGAGCGCCGCCGCGGCGGCGACCATCGCCTCGACGTGCGGGGCGAGATCGAGCGCCTCCTGGGTCGGTTCGAGGCCGTGCGGCGAGCGCGTGAACAGCGCAAGGCCGAGCGCCTGCTCCAGCGCGTCGATATGCCGGCCGACCGTCGGCTGGCTCAGCGAAAGCTTTCGCGCCGCGCCCGACAGGCTCGATTCGCGCATCACCTCGCCGAAGCTGCGCAAGGCGTCCCACGGCGGTTCGCGTCTGGTCATACGAAAACGTATAGCCGCGCCGCGCAAATAGGCAATTCTCCGGCATACGACCTAGGCTGTAGGGATGGGGCCCTGGAACGTCACAAGGAAGCTTTCCGCGAACGCCTGCGTTTCGTTGCGACCCGGAAACGCCGGCCAAGGAGCAAGGTTCCGCCATGCGCATTCACGCCCTTCGCACCGGACGCGTGCAGGTCAAGTCGAGTCAGCTCGTCGCGCGCGGCCATGGCCTCGCGCGCCGCCTCGCGCCGCTCTTCGACGAGGCGTGGTCGGACTGGCTGCCGACCTACGCCTTCGCCGTCGAGCATCGCGACGGCGTCGTTCTCGTCGACACCGGGGCGAGCGCGGCGCTCAAGCGGTTGCCGCGCTGGCATCCCTATTTCCGCCTCGCCGTGCGCTTCGACATCGAACCCGAAGAGGAAGCCGGCCCGCGCCTGCGCGCGCTCGGCATCGGGCCGAGCGACGTCAAGCTCGTCGTCGTCACCCATTTGCACATCGATCACGACGCCGGGCTCGCCGCCTTTCCCCGCAGCCGGACGCTGGTCAGTCCCGGCGAGATTCGCAGCGCTTCGGGCCTTGCCGGCCAAATTCGCGGCTACCTGCCGCAGCGCTGGCCCTCGAGCTTCGATCCCGAACCGCTCGTCTTCGCCGCCGAGCGCTACGGACCGTTCGCACGCTCGCGCCGGTTGACCGCAGACGGCGCCGTCATCGCCGTGCCGACGCCCGGCCATACGCCCGATCACGTCTCGATCGTCGTCGAGGACGGCGACTGCACGGTCGTGATGGCGGGCGACGCGTCCTACAGCGAGGCGAGCCTGATCGAAGGGCGCCTCGACGGCATCAGTCCCAACGAAGCGTCCGCCTTGGCGACGCTCTCCCGGCTCAGGGAATTGGCCGCCGCCCGGCCGACAGTGTTCCTGCCGACCCACGATCCGCAATCGGCCGACCGTCTCGCGCGCCGCCAGACCGTCGCCTTCGCCGCGGCGGACGGCGCGCCGGCCAAGCGCCTTGCGAGCCAAGGCGCGCCATGCTAAGCGGCCCGCCGACCCCGCGCCGAGGTTTTACCCTCGCCGACGCGTCCTCCGGAGAGGTGGCAGAGTGGTCGATCGCGCCGCACTCGAAATGCGGAGTACGTGCAAGCGTACCGGGGGTTCGAATCCCTCCCTCTCCGCCAATATTTCTCTAACACAATGAATGCGTAGGCCCGTCCATTGGGCCGCCGGCGGCCCGCAAATGGCTCCATATTTCGATGATGCCGGAGGCGTCGCGACGCGCCGGCGTGGCGTTGCGCGACGACATCCTGTTCCGCGGCTGTCAAACGATGTCCGACAGGGGTCCTGGCTTGGACGTCGGGCCAAATATCGAAGCCGCATCGCGCCCGGGCGCTTATCCACAAGACATGCCGGCGGATCATGCTTGCCAAATCCCCTCAGCCGCGGCAGCGGCCCCGAAACACGAAGCGATCTGGGCGCAGTCAGCTCCTTAGGCAAAATGGGGCCCGAAAATCTGAGAGTTGACGAAAGCGCAAGCTTGTCGTGGCGGCCGGGCTGGCCGCCCTCGTCAGCCTGGGCCAGCTCGGGAGGGAGCGTCCATTTGGCCGCCGCCGCGTACGACATCGCCGTCAGGTACAGCGACCGAACGTTCAGCAAGACGAAATGGCTCGACGCCGAACAGCTCGCCGGCAAGATCGACAAGACCGTCGAGCTCGGCCTGCGGTTGGCCGAGCCGATGGTGGCGGTCACGCGCAACGGCAAGGATGTCGGCGACACTGCGAACGTCGGCTTCATCGAGCCGTCGACGCACGAGCAAATCGGCTCGGTCAGAAGCGGCGAAGCCGCATTGCTCGAAGACGGCGCTTACGACATTCGCGCCGACCTCTTCGGGGCGGAAGGCTGGCTGCGCGGCGCGCAGCTCGACGGCAAGCGAAGTCTGACGATCGAGCTCAAGCCGCTGAAAGTGGAAACGCTGAAAGTCGACGGGCCGGCGCCGACGGCGTGCGCGATCGAGGTCTACGGCGTCAATTTCGATTTCGATAAGTCGGCGCTGCGTCCCGACTCGGAACCGATCTTGAAACAGGCTGTGAATTTATTCAAACGAACGTCGAGCGACGCTGCGAGGAAGCGCTCCGCGACCTCAGGCGCCAAGCCGTGGTCGCGCTCCCGACGGCGCGAGCCAAAGCCGGCAATGCGCGATCTCATGTGGGCAGCGCTCTGCCGAGCCTCGTCTCGCCCTTGTTATCGCAGAACCCTTTGATTATTCGTGCTCCATGCGACACGGCGTGCGCCGGTGGCCGCTCGTGACGCCGCCAGCGCACATGGCGACTCTGCTCGAGCGCATCGACCCGGCGCCTGAACCATACAAGGGAGAAAGGCAAACGCGGCTTTGCGCGCGCGAACCGGCGCAGAAACGGTTCCGCGAAAGGCAGCGTCTTGGAATGCGTCGTTCGACATTTGTGGGGAGTGATCTTGGGTGGGCGTCGATAGCTCGGATGCAAAGCTTGCCATATTCGTCAGGCTGGGTTCGGTCGGTTTGGGCATTTCCTTGGGGGGCTGCGCGCGTGAGCCGGTCGCTCCGTCGATTTCCGTTTTCGGATCGTTCTTTCCCGCCTGGATCGTCTGCTCGCTTCTCGGCGTCGTCGGCGCAGCCGTCGCGCGGATCGCGCTTGCCCGCGCCGGCCTCGAGGAATTTTTGCCTGCGCGCCTTCTGGTCTACCTCGCCTTCGCCATCCTGATCGCGTTGGCGATCTGGCGGCTGTGGTACGGCGGGGCGCCGACATGAGCCTCGCCCTGCGTCAATCGCTCGCCCGCATCGTCGCCGTCATCGCCATTCTCGGCGCCGCCGTGGCGTCCTATGGCGCGCTCGTCGAGAGCGCCCGCCGCGCGCAAACCGACGCGGCGGAGATCGACGCCCCGTTCGCGCACATCTCGCCTACCGTTTCGGGCCGCGTCATTGCCGTGCGCGCCCGCAACGATGCGGCGGTCAAACGAGGCGACGTTCTATTCGAAATCGATCCGCAGCCCTATCAATTGCGGCTCGATCAGGCGCGAGCGGAAGCGGCGGCGACGCAATCGGAAGTTGCGCAGGGCGAGCGCAATATTTCGGGCGAGCAGGCGAACGCGGCGGTGGCGAACGAGCAGATTCGCCGCGCCCGGCAAAACCTGGAACTCGCCCAGCAGTCGCTGGATAGGCTGACGCCGCTGCTGCCGAAAGGTTACGTGTCGGCGCAGCAAGTCGATCAGGCGCGCACCGAGCGCAACGACGCTGAGGTCAGTCTGCAGCAGGCGCTCGAGCAGTCGACAGGCGCCAGCCAGGTCGTGGGCACTCTCGATACGCGCAAGGCCCAGCTCGCCGCGGCGCTGGCGACGGTCGCGATCGCCGAGCGCGATCTCGCCAACACGATCGTTCGCGCCCCCTTCGACGGCGCGATCACCGGCTTCAAGCTGACGGGCGGCGAATACGTGATCACGGGAGAGGCGCTGGGAACGATCATCGACACCTCGCGCTGGGAGGCGATCGGCAATTTCCGCGAAACGGAGCTCGACGCCATCAAGGTCGGCGCGCCCGCCGCCGTCTACGTCATGACCGATCGGACGCGCCTGATCCACGGTGAAGTCGAGGGAATCGGCTGGGGCGTGCGATCGGACGAATCAGCCA
>JBEKFO010000309.1:0-5223 GCA_050013275.1 Roseiarcus sp.
GACGAAGCGGCGCGCAAAGCGGAAGCTGAACGGAAACGCCTGGACGCGCGAAGCGAGATGGATCGCGCCGAGCTTGAGGGTGAAGCGCCGCTCGAGCTGGCGAAGAAGATCGTCGGGCGCGAGGGCCAGCAGCGCCTCCGCGTCGGCGTGGCTCTCGTTCCATACGATGCTCGACTGGCGCCCCGCCATCGGCAGGATGGCGAACGGCCCGGCGGGCAGGAAGTGCTGCTCGGCGCGGCCGTGGTGATCGCGCTCGTGCGCGACCGTCGCCACGATGCCGGACTGGCCGGTGTCCCAGCCGACGGTCGGAATCTCGGCGAGCGCGCGCAGCTTGGAGCGCACGCCGTCGGCGCCGACGACGAGGCGCGCCCGCAGGACCTCGCCGCCGGAAAGCTCGATCCGCGCGGCGTCCCGGCCCGGGGCGAAGCCGCTCACCGCGCCCTTGATCGTCTCGACGCCGAGCCTGGCGGCGGATTGAGCGAGCGCCGCGGCGATGTCGTCGTTGAACGCCATGTGCGCGAGCGGCTCGCCCTCGCGCGCGTCGAACGTCAGGTGCTCGAGCCGCACCGCGTCGCTGACGCGGCCGTCGAAGATCGCCATCTGCAGGATCGGCTGCGTCTGCGGCTCCAGCGCCTCCCAGGCGCCGACGCGCTCGATGAGATGGCGCGGCCCCGCCGCCAGCGCGACGGTGCGCAGACGGCCGTCGCCCGCTCCGGGGCGCGGATCGACGACCGCGATCGAAACCCCGCTCCCCAGCGCCTGCTTCACCGCCGCCGCGAACGACAACCCCGCCGGCCCGGCGCCGGCGACGACGATGTCGAAGATGCGGGCGGCGGGCTGGCGGGCGGGGGAAGGCGTGGATGCGGTCATGGCGCCATTGTCGACGAGGCGGCGGCGAGGCGCAAGCGGGCGCGGCGCAAGCGGGAGGGCGGCGCCATTTTCCCCCTTGTGGGAGAGGGGTCTTCCTACCCCCTGCGCCGCGCCATCAGCAGCGCGATCGCGCAGGAGCCGAGGCGCGAGATGGTCTTGTCGGCGCGGCTGGTCAGCATGATCGGCACGCGGGCGCCCAGCACGACGCCGGCCATGTCGGCGTCGGCGAGGTATTCGAGCTGCTTGGCGAGCATGTTGCCGGCCTCGAGATCGGGCGCGACGAGAATGTCGGCGCGTCCCGCCACCGGCGAGACGATGCCCTTGGTCCGCGCCGCCTCCAGCGACACCGCGTTGTCGAACGCGAGCGGCCCGTCGAGGATGCCGCCGACGATCTGGCCGCGGTCGGCCATCTTGCACAGCGCCGCCGCGTCGATCGTCGAACGGATGTCCGGCGAGACGGTCTCGACCGCGGAGAGGATCGCCACCCGAGGAGCCACGATGCCGAGCGCCTGGGTCAGATCGATGACGTTCTGCACGATGTCGCGCTTGTCCATCAGCGTGGGATAGATATTGACCGCCGCGTCGGTGATGAACAACGGCCGGGGATAGCTCGGCGCGTCGATGGCGAAGACGTGGCTGATGCGGCGCGCGGTGCGCAAGCCGGTCGCGGGATCGACGATCGCGCGCATCAGCTCGTCGGTGTGCAGCGCGCCCTTCATCACCGCCTCGGCCTTGCCCGCGCGCGCCATCGCCACCGCCGTCTCCGCCGCCGCGTGGCTGTGTTCGGTCGGCACGATCTGGAACGGCGAGAGGTCGATCTGCGCCAGCTCCGCGGCGCGGCGGATTTTCGCCTCAGGACCGATGAGAACCGCTTCGATCAAACCCTCGCGCGCCGCCTCGACGGCGCCGATCAGCGAGGCTTCGTCGACGGGATGGACGACCGCGGTGCGCAACGGCTGAAAGCCGCGCGTCATGTCGATCAGCCGGCGATAGCGGCGGCCCTTTTCGTGAATCTCGCCGTTCTGGCCGCGCACGACGCGGCGCGAGATCTTCTCCGCCGGCGCCACGACCTCGACAGCGCCGCTCAAGGTCAATTCGCCCCGTTGATTGGTGGCGCGGCAATCGAGCGTGACGCGCCGCCCCTCGGCGGTCTTGGCCTTGACGGCGACCACGAGGGTCAGGACGTCGCCCGGCCCCGCCGAGCCCTGAATCTCCAGGTTCTGGCGCAGCAGCACGCTCCCCGCGCCGGGAAATCGCCCGGCGACGACGGCCGCGATCAACGCGCCGCCCCAACCGCTCTGGGCCGCGATCGCCTGGAAGCCGTTGGTGCTCACCAGGCCCGACTCCTCGGCTTCGGCGTCGAGCGCCCCAGCCGCGCCGGCGAAACGTTCGAAATCCTCGGGCGTCAGCGCGTGCGCAAACGTATCGCTCGCGCCAATCTCCAACTCGGCGAAGGTATGGTTCTCGATGCGGTCCATAGGGGGGTCGGCTCGCGTTGGCGAAAGGAGAAGTCGGCGCAGCGCCGCGCGTCGCCGGCGAATCGGGTCGCGCCCGGCCCCACAGCGCATAGACAAGGGGTGCAACGGCGTCTTGACGCAAGTCAAGGCGCTCCGCGTCGCCGCTCTGCAAGGTGACGGCGCCCGCCCCGATCGCCGAGCCGCAACGATGAGGAAGCGCGTCGCCCCGCCCGCCGGCCCCGGCGGCCCGCCTTCGACGCCCCTCGAGGGCGATCAGTTCGAGGTGTTCGCTTTTCTGAGCGACGCGCGGACGTATGGCCTCGCCGGGCCGGTGAAAAGGATCGACACCCAAAACGCCGTCGTCTTCCTCGCCGGCGACAACGTCTACAAGGTCAGGCGCGCGATCCGCCTGCCGTTTCTCGATTTCTCGACGCTGGAAAAGCGCCGCGTCGCCTGCGAGGCGGAGATCGAGGTCAACCGCGAAAACGCGCCGTACATCTATCTCGACGTCGTAGCCGTCACGCGTCAGGACGGCGCCCTGGCGATCGGCGGCGCCGGCGAAACTGTGGAATGGGCGACGCACATGCGCCGCTTCGACGAAAACGCGACGCTCGACCGAATCGCCGAGCGCGGCGGCCTGACGAACGAACTCGTGCGCAAGCTCGCGCGCGCGATCCGTCTCTCGCACGAACGCGCGCCCACGCGCGAGGGCGAGGGCGCGACGCGCTCGCTCTTCACCTATCTCGACCAGAACGAGGCCGTGTTCGCCGCGCGGCCCGATCTGTTCGATCCGGCGCGCGCGACGGCGCTGGCGCGCGAGGCGCGCGAAGCGCTCGCCGCTGCGCGGCCGCTGCTCGTCGCGCGCGGCGAGCAGGGCTGGGTGCGCCGCTGTCACGGCGATCTGCACTTGCGCAACATCGTGGTCGTCGACGGCGAGCCGGTGCTGTTCGACGCGATCGAATTCGACCCCGCGATCGCCACCGGCGACATCCTCTACGATCTCGCCTTCGCGCTGATGGACCTGTGGGAGCGCGACCTGCGGCCCGCCGCCAACCTGCTGCTGGCGAGCTATCTGTCGCTGAGCGACGAGCCGCAATTCTCGGGCCTCGCGGCGCTGCCGGTCTTCATGAGCATCCGCGCCGCGATCCGCGCCAAGGTCGAGGCGGCCAACATCGTCCATGTGAGCGGCGTCGAGCAGGCCAAGGAGAAAGAGGCCGCGCGACGTTATTTTGTTTTCGCCGAGGCGTTCTTGCGGCCGGCGCCGCCGCGCCTCGTCGCGGTCGGCGGTCTCTCGGGAACAGGCAAGAGCACGCTCGCCGCCGCGCTGGCGCCGGAAATCGGCCGCGCGCCGGGGGCGATCCTGTTGCGCAGCGACGTCGAGCGCAAGCATCTGTTCGCGGTCGAAGAGACGACGCGCCTGCCCGATGAGGCCTACGGCGAGGCGGCGAGCCGCGAGACCTACGCGCGGCTCGCGCGCAAGGCGGGACTGGCGTTGCGCGCCGGGCATAGCGTCGTCATCGATGCGGTTCTCGCGCACGCGCGCGAGCGCCAGGCGGCGGCGCGTCTGGCCGACGATCTCGGCGTTCCCTTCGTCGGTCTGTGGCTCGAAGCGCCGCTGGCCTTGCGTCTCAAGCGCGTCGGCGTGCGCGCCCGCGACGCTTCGGACGCCGACGCGCGCATCGTCGCCGCGCAGATGGCGGCGCCGCTCGCGGAAGACGGTTGGAGCGCGCTCGAGACGGCCGGCGATCTCGCAGCGCTCATCGAGGCCGCGCGCGAGCGCTTGTAGCGGAAAGGCGCAGGCGAGTCCGGCGCTGCGCTTGCAACCCTTTCTTGGCGGCTTTCCGCGTTTCTGTTATAGGCTCAGGCAATACAACGCGCTTCGCCTCGCGGGCGCCGCCACGGAGCCGCTGATGAATTATTGCGATTTCGCCGCGTTGGAGCGCACCCCGCTCGAGCGCGACCCGTTTGATTTTGTTGTCGTGCCCGATTTTCTCAGCAGCGGCCTCTTTTCGTCGGTTCTCCTCGACTATCCCAAAGTGCCCGGCCCCGGCTCCCATCCGCCGGCCGAACTCTCCATCCGCGGGCATTTCCGGGCGCTGATCGACGAATTGCTCGGCCCCGAATTTCAGTCCGCGATCGAGCGCAAGTTCGCCATCGATCTGACCGGGCGCCCCACCATGTACACGGTGCGCGGCTACGTCCGGAAAAAGGACGGCGCGATCCACACGGATTCGACGACCAAGATCATCACCGTTCTCATCTACATGAACGAGCGCTGGCAGGAGGACGCGGGCCGGCTGCGCCTGTTGCGCAGCCCCGACGATCTCGACGACTATGTCGCGGAAGTGCCGCCCCACGGCGGCACGTTGCTCGCGTTCCGGCGTTCGGACAATTCCTGGCACGGCCACAAGCCGATTTCCGGCCAGCGCCGCGCCATTCAGTTGAATTGGGTGACTTCGCAGGACGTCGCCGACGCCGAGCAGCGCCGGCATCGCCTGTCGACCAAGCTGAAGAAGTTCACCAACATGTTCATTCCGAATTCAGCGGCGTGAAGCCAATGAAGGCGCGGCCGCGGCGATTCGCGGCGACAAGGGGAAGACTCTGGCGCTGGGCCAAGCTGTGGCGGGCAGAGCCGATTGTGAAGGGACTTGCCATGATGAAGAAGACAATGGGGATCGCCTTTTCGGCCATCCTGCTCGCAGGGGCCTTCGGCCTGGCTGCGACCGGCGCGGCGAACGCCGAAAGCGTGATGAAGCAGTGCGGCGACGACTGGAAGGCGGCGAAGGCCGCCGGCACCACCAACGGCCAGACCTGGCAGGAATTCCTCAAGACTTGTAAGGCGCAGAAGGCCGCCGCGCCGGCCGCGGCCCCCGCCGCCGCGCCAGCTGCTGCGCCC
>JBEKFO010000310.1:0-5216 GCA_050013275.1 Roseiarcus sp.
AAAAGGCGTCGCGCCGGAAGTGCTGTTCGAGCGGATGCTGGAGGAGACGCCGGTCGGAAACATGGGCCTCATCCTGCAGCCGTTCTGGAATCCCGGCGTCAAGATTCCCGGCCCCGAGGCCAAGGGCGCGATGATCGGCTTCGGCGACGTGCACAACCGCTCGCACATGTACCGCGCCATCATCGAAGGCATCGCCTACGCCTTGCGCGAGGCCGCGGCGCGGCTGGAGCGGCGCAACGGCGTGAAGATACGCAAGGTGAAGGTTTCCGGCGGCGGCTCGCAGAGCGACGGCGTCATGCAATTGACCGCCGACGTCTTCGGCATGGCCGTCGAGCGGCCGCACACTTTCGAAACCTCGGGCCTCGGCGCCGCGATCAACGCCGCCGTCGGCGCCGGGCTCTACCCCGACCACGCCGCCGCGCAGGCGCAAATGAGCCGCTCGGGCCGCACGTTCACGCCGATCGCGGAAAACGTCCGGCTCTACGACCGCCTCTATTCGGAAGTCTACGTGCGCATGTACCCGCGCCTCGCGCGGCTCTACCAAAGCATCCGCCACATCACGAACTATCCGCGGCTGGGGTGAGGCTGGGGTGAGCAGGGCGGGAAGAGCGCGGGCGTTGAGGCGGTACGCCGCTGGGGCGACGTAAGATAGCTGGAGAAACTAGGACTTGTCGCCGCAATTGTGCGCAAAATTGTATAGCGTAAAGCCACTGGCAGAACTCGCCTTGGAACCGTCTTAGCCCCGTCTCATCGACGGCGCGCGATCTAAATTCGATTTTGGCGACAGGAGCGGAGCTCTGGGAAAGCAAAGGCCATGCGCGTTAACGCCCGGAAAAGTAGGCAGCGCGCGGCATGCGCTTTGACTTTCCATTCTCTGAGAGGGAAGATAATTTCAACTCGCGTTCCTTTCCGAATGGCCGTCCTTTGCCGAATTTGGGGTGCGAAGTTGACCCCGACATAGGAATATCGGGCGAATTCGATGGGGCCTGGATCGCACGACGCCGAATGCAAGAGGGAGCGGTTTCTTCCGATGAGTACAAGCGGGACTCCAGAGTCGGGGAAAGGCCTTATCGCAATGGCGGCGCGTATATTACGTCACGAAGCGGCCACGATACCAGTTACATTTATCGCCAGCATCATCGTAATAGCGCCAGTGCTTTATTCAGCCATTGACTTTTTTGTCTCTCCGACCGTTATTACTTCTCTGGACACGACAGCGACTTTCAAGCTCGCGAGTCCGATTCCTGGCTTAACGACCCTTGTCAGGGGGATTGGGTTCATTGTCCTTCAGAGTGCAATTGCGTACGTTTATGTTAAGACGACGGATGTTATCGCGCGATCATTTCGCAATATCATACTGATTCCTTTTATCATACCTGCTTTAGTGTATGCGTGGCTCTCCGCGTATGTGTCGTTTGTATTATGGGTAATGGCCGCGTCTAGTATTACTGGTGGCAACTTGACGTTAATTGGGGCGTTTCTTCTCGCATTACTTGTGTTAATATTGTTTGTGGGGGACAGAGCGGCTGACGATGACAACAGACCTGTCGAGTTCTGGGTGTGTTCGATATTTTCGATAATAGTATTTCTGATTATTTTCGGCGCTTATACGGAAGGCTATTTCTCGCAAGCCGGTAATTGAAATGCGTTTATTGTAATATATACTTAGCACTTACGACGGCATACGCGTATTTCCCTTCTTATGTGACTCCCGGAAAACGAATTGGGAAAGAGGAGCGTTTCAGAGTAATCCGAAGTCGCCTTGTCGCCGAATGAACGGCGTCTCGCCGACGGCACGCCGTCCACGCCGTGGTCCCGTCCCGTAATCCCGTCCCGCAGTCCCGACGGCTATTGCGTCGGCGCGCCGCGAAGACCGACGCTTCGAGGGAGGAGGAACCCTGCTTCGTGTTGTCTTCACCGCGCCGGCGTTGACCTCGTCCGTCGCGGCCGCGTCGGCGCGGACCGCAACGCTCGCCAGGAACGTCTTCGCCTGCACGCAATGGGCGGGATGGCATGATTACACGCTGGCCTCGTTGACGCCGCAAGGCGCGCGGGCCAACAAGTATTGTCCGATACGGATTCCGAAGGGCGCCAGGGTCGAGGCGATCGAGGAAAGCGACGAAACCGGCGCCGCCACCGTCAGGTACAAAACCAAGGCTTGGGTCGTCGACGGCGCTTGGGTGAACTGACCGGGGATGGCCTGCGAGCGCGATCGCGGAACGACGGAATTCGGTTGCTGCGGCTTGCGCCAAAACCACGGGAGACGCGCGTCTTGACGATAGCAAAGTCGGCATTCGGGCCCCTCGGAGCGCCTGTCCTTGAAAACCGCGCCTTCGCCGTCTTGAAGCGCCTCCTCCTTGTCGCCGCTCTGCTCGCGATCGCGCATCCCGCGCGGGCCGAGCCGTCCGCGGCGCTGTGCGCGGCGGCGAAGAAGGACGTCGGCGCCGACTCGCTGCTCGCCGCCGAAGTCGCGGCCACGTTCGGCAAGGAGAGCGACTGCCTCTATCCGCTCAAAGCGCTTCGCTATGCGAGCGCCGACGTGCTGCTCGTCCAGGCGGGCGAGCCCGGCGAGGGCTGTCACGGCTGCGGGGCGCCGCTTTCGGCCTACGTGCTCAAGCGCGTCGGCGGCGGCTTCAAGACCGTCGCGAAATTTCGCCAATTCGCCGAACTCGGGACGAACGGCGCCGTCGGCGACATATGGCCGATCGAGATCGACGGCGACGACGCGATGGCGATCGAGAGCGGCGGGACGTTCCAGGGCTATACGTCGTCGCGTCTCGACTTCTTCGCCTTCCGCGCCGGCGCGCTCGTCGATCTCGAGCCGAAGCCGCCGGTCGTGCTCGACGCCGACAACGAAGGCGCGTCGGAGGATGCGAGCAAGGCGATCTCCGTGGCGGCGAGCTGGTTCTTCGACCCGACGGACAAGACGGCGCTCGTCGTCGACTACAAGATCGACGCCAAGGGCGCGACGCGGGTCGAGCGGGTCGTCTGGCGCTTGCAGGACGGTAAGCTCGTGCTCAGCCGCGGCCGCGTGCCGCCGGAGGTGACCGAGGCGAGCGGCGGGTGAGGGACGGCCCAGGGATTCGATTCCTGCGCGAGCGTCGCGGGCGGACGGCGCCCCGCGCCGGAGCGAGCGCGCTGAGCGAAGACATGCCCACGCAAGCTAGCGCCGTCATCTTCATCCATCGTGCGTGACGTCGCGCCGCTCGCCGAGCGCGTCGGAGGCGAAGTCGTTCGCCCTGCGCAAGGCGATGGTCAACCAGGGCTGCCGCCGCGTTCGTTCGCTCGAACGCGCCGGTTCCCCAAAGAGGATGCCGAGATGATATTCGCAGTTCCAATTGCCGGCAAAGTGCTCGCCGGCCTGGCGGCGTCCGACGTCGGCGCCGCGCCCGCGACGCAAACGACGGACCCCCGGAAGACCGGCGACGCGGCCGACGCCGTCGACTTCACACAGACCGTCGACAATCTCAATCAGGCGGCCGGCGCATTCATGACGCAGCACGGCGCGCACGGCGCCGCCAAGGGTTAGGCGCTGCGGGGATTTGACGACGGAGGGCGCGCCGAAAGCGCGACGCGGGCAAGTGGGCGCCATGGCTTGCGAGGAGGAGCCGTGTCGCAGTCGGGCGGGCGTCCTCGCGCCTCGCGACGCGCGAGAACGTCTTGGGCTCGGATCAGGCCGACTTGCCGGGTTCGATGATCAGGCGGCGATCGCGAGCCGCCCGTCGGCGAAATTCGCCGCCGCTTCGGCGTGAATCTTGGTGGAATCGAAAATCGGCAGATCCGTGTCGTCCGCCCCGATCAGCAGGCCGATCTCGGTGCAGCCGAGAATGACCGAGTCCGCCCCCGCGTCGCGTCCGCGCGCGATGATCTCGACGAAGCGCTTGCGCGACTCCGGCTTGACGATCCCCTGACAGAGTTCGTCGAAGATCACGCCGTGGAGGACTCCCCGATCGGCCTCGCCGGGCGTCAAAGCGGCGAGGTTTGATTTCTCCTTCAGGCGCTTCAGATAGAAACCCTGTTCCATGGTGTAGCGGGTCGCGAGCAGAAGCGGCCTGCGCGCGCCCGCAGCCGCCATGGCGGCGCCGGTCACGTCGACGATATTGATCAGCGGCACGGAAATGCGGCGCGCCACCTCGTCGGCGACCAAATGCATGGTGTTGGTGCAGATGAGAATGCAGCCGGCGCCGGCCTCGGCCAGTTTGCGGCCGATCGCCGACAGCCGCTCGGTCGCCAGATCCCAGCGCCCCGCCTTCTGAAAATCGACGATCGTCTTGAAGTTCACCGAGTGCATCAGAATGTCGGCCGAGACGAGGCCGCCGTGGCGCCGGCGGATCAATTCGTTGATTTCCCGATAATAGGTCGCGGTGCTTTCCCAGCTCATGCCGCCGATAAGGCCAATGGTGTTGGACACGATCGATCTCCGCTTTCCAGTCGCCGTGGGATGATAGGGGAGCGCGCGTCGAAAGTGCGATCGTATTTTGCACATTTCTGCGCGTTGCGTGCAATGATCCCGCGCTATATCATGCGATGGCGCGCCGATTTTGCATAATTTGCGGCCGTTTGCGCATCTGGAGTGCGAAGTGCTTGACATCCGCGATCGCCGAATTCTCGAAGCGCTGCAGAGCGACGCCTCGATCGCCGTTTCCGACCTCGCCGAAATGGTGGGCTTGTCGACTTCCGCCTGCTGGCGGCGCATTCGCGGCCTGGAGGACGATGGGCTGATCGCCCGGCGCGTCGCCCTGATCGATCGCGCCAAGGGCAACGTCAAGACGACGGTCTTCGTCGGCGTGCGCACCTCGCGCCATTCGATGGAATGGCTCGAGGCCTTCCGCATAGCGATCGCCGACATTCCCGAAATCGTCGAGGCGTACCGGCTGACCGGCGAAATCGACTATCTCCTGCGGCTCGTCGTCCCCAACGTCGAAACCTACGACACGATCTACAAGCAGCTGATCACGCGGCTGGACTTCACCGACGTCACCTCGTTCATCAGCATGGAGGAACTGAAGTTCACCACCGCCGTGCCGCTGAAGTACGCGTGAAGGCCGCAGGCGCGCTGTCTTTAGATCGAACCAGACCTCCGCCGTCATCGCGAGCGAAGCGTGGCGATCCAGAGATCGTGACGCCGGCTCGGTCGCGCGCCGGCCGCCCTCGCGGCTGTTGCGCGCGCCGCGAACTCTATCGGCGGTACCCGCGCTCTCTGGATCGCCACCCGT
>JBEKFO010000311.1:0-5208 GCA_050013275.1 Roseiarcus sp.
CGATGAGAATGTGGTCGCCGGCGCGGCCGTCGATCGTTCCGCCCATCGGATAGACCATCAGGCCGCGCGCCATCGCTTCGCGTTTCACCCGTGCGTGCAGCTTTAGCGCGGGGTCGAACGGCGCCTTGGTCGCGCGGTCGGCGACGAGTTAGACGCCCTGGAAGAGGCCGCGGCCGCGGACGTCGCCGACGGCGGCGCTGTTGGCGAAGCGCTCTTCGAGGCGACGGCGCAGCCGCGCGCCCATGGCGACGACGTTGTCGAGGAGATGGTCGCGCCGGATGACCTGTTGCACCGCGAGGCCCGCCGCCGCGGCCATCGGATGGGCCGTATAGGTGTGGCCGTGCTGGAAGAAGCCGAAGCCGTTCGCGAATGCGTCGAAAATGGTCCCGCTCAACAACACCGCGCCGATCGGCTGATAGCCGCCGCCAAGGCCCTTGGCGATGGTCATCAGGTCGGGCGAAACGCCCTCCAGCGCGCAGGCGTGCAGCGTTCCCGTGCGCCCCATGCCGCACATCACTTCATCGAGGATCAGCAGCACGCCGTAGCGATCGCAGATCGCGCGCACGCGTTTGAAATAGTCGGCGACCGGCGGCACGGCGCCGAGCGTCGCGCCGACAACGGTCTCCGCGACGAAGGCCATCACCGAGTCCGGGCCGAGTTCGAGGATCTTGTCCTCCAGCGCTTGCGCCGCGCGCGCCGCGTAAGCCCCGTCGCTCTCGCCCGCCAGCCGGTAGCGGTAGGCGTAGCAGGGATCGATGTGGTGGGCCTCGATCAGCAGCGGGCGGAACGGCTCGCGTCGCCAGACGTTGCCGCCGGCGGCGAGCGCGCCCAGCGTGTTGCCGTGATAGCTTTGCTTGCGCGCGATGACGCGCCGGCGCAGCGGCTCGCCGGTCTCGACGAAATATTGCCTCGCCATTTTGAGCGCCGCCTCCACAGCCTCCGAGCCGCCGCTGACGAGATAGACGCGGGCGAGGCCGCTCGGCGCCTCGGCGATCAGGGCGTCGGCGAGGCGCTCGGCGGGTTCCGAGGTGAAGAAGCCGGTATGGGCGTAGGCGAGCGCGTCGAGCTGCGCGTGCAGGGCGGCGAGCACGTCCTGGTGTCCATGCCCCAGGCAGGACACCGCCGCGCCGCCGCTCGCGTCGATATAGCGTCGCCCGTCGCGATCGAAGATCTCGATTCCCCTGCCGCCGACGGCCATGGGCGGGACGCCGTTGGCGACGCGATGGAGCAAATGGGTCATCTCGCGGGCCCTGCTGTGGCAGGTCGCGAAGAGGGGTAGCGCGCCGGCGCCGCGGAGGGAAGCGCGGGGTGGCGCGTTCGCCGATTTGCGGGTAAGGGGGAGGCGCGCCGCGGGCGGGGTCGCGTGGGACGGCGCTCAGCGGCCGGCTAGGTTGGTGAATCTTCCGGGCTTCCTCGGAGGTCCGGATCGCGACGGAAAAAGCCCATTGCCTGACAGTTCAAACCGGCTCGCCACGGACGCGTTACCGGAAATTTCTCACGTCTCCCCTGTGCGACGAACGCCTTTTGCTGTTCCCCTCGGCGCACTCACGCCGCTCGCGCTGGTCTTGCTTCAAATCGCGACCTGGGTTGGCCTCGGCGTCCGGCTGCAAGGGTCGATCGACAATGACGTCGCCGAGGGCGTGGTCGACGGCTCGGCATGGCAGCTCTCGTATTTGCGCCATCCGCCGCTGTCGTCGTGGTTGAGCGGTCTCGCCTCGATGACGGGGCCCTATCGTTACGCCGTGCTGTTCTCGATCGCGTTGGCCTTCGCTTGCGGGGCCTTCGCCGTCAGCGCGGTTTTCGTTCGCCGTCTCGACGGCCGCGCCGCCGGCCTCGTCGCGCTGATGGCCGGCCTCAGCTCGCCATATGCGTCGTATTGGCCGCTCAAGTTCAATCACAACATCGGCATCATGCCGTTTTGGGCGCTGGCCATCTTGACGGCTTGGTTCGCGTTCGAAGGCGGCTCGCTCGGCGCCTGGGCGCTGTTCGGCGTCGTCGTCGGCTTGGGGCTATGGGCGAAATACGCGATTCTGCAATTGGTCGGTCCGCTGGCCCTGTTGTTCTTCGCCGTCCCGGAATGGCGGAAAAAGACTCTGACCGCGGGCCCGTGGGTCGCGGGTCTGATCTGCCTCGCGATCATCGCGCCGCAATCGATCGACGTCGCCCATAAGGGCGGCACGACGCTGAAATGGGCGATCCATCAGACGGATTCCGATGCGCTGCAACGCGTCGGCTGGATGGCGATGTTTCTTCTCGACGCCGTCCTCGCCAATCTTTCCCTGGCGCTGATCGCCTGGGCGGCGTGCGGCCGCGTCCCCCTTCTCACGGCGATCCGATCGATGCTGGCGCGGGAAACGCGCAGCCGCCTCGATCTCTTTCTTCACGTCGCGGCGCTTGGCCCGGTGCTGGTAATCGTGCTGGCGGGGCCGTTCGGCGTGCGCCTCTTCTATCACTGGGTGACGCCGCTCGTGATCGGCTTCGCCGTGTGGTGGGGCCACGCGGCGGGCCGCGCCGGACTGCGCCAAGTGCCGCGACGAGCGTGGCTAGTCTATTTCGTTTGGGCGGCCGTGAGCGCGGCGGGCTACGTCGGCGTGTGGGAGATGTTGGCGCGGCAGTCGCCGCTCAGCACCGGCGGCTATCCGCAGATGGACGGGCCTGCGCTGGCCAAGCTCGCCCAGGACTATTGGGCCGGCCATGGAAGCGGCCGCATCCCCTATATCGTCAGCTATGACGGCAAGATCGGGTTTCAGGCGGCGGGCTCGATGGTGTTCGATCTGCCCTACCACGTGCGCGCGTTCAAAGACGGCCAGACGATCAACGCGCCGTGGATCGACGTCGCGGATCTCAGGCGAAGCGGCGCCCTTGTCGTGTCGGGCTTCCCGCTGGCGTCGCAACGAAACCTCGACGGCGTTTCGGTCGAAATCCGCGATGCAGAAGAATTCTCTCGCCCGATCATGCCCGGCGTCAGGGCCCCGCCGAAGATCTATTTCGGCGTCATCGCGCCCAATTCGTAGCGCTGAAGACCGGACGCTCGGTCGCCGACTGAAGCCGGCCTTATTCCCGGGCGCGATTGTTTGTTTTCAAGGGTTTGCGGCGCGGTTTTTTTCCCCCTGTCGCGTGGCGAGGGTTTCGCACGCCCGCGGACGCCCGCCCAATGAGGGGTTCAGTCGATACGGATTAAGCCTCGGCGCCAACTATGCGCAACAATGGCGTTTACGTAAAAAACACTACAATTACGCATAACAACGGTTTGCACTATACGAAAGTGTTGTACTTAATCGCCTGTGACGAAGGCTGCATCATGCGGTTTGTCGATGGCGATTTCATCTCTGGCGTTGCCCCCGCGATGAGGCGCGACGGCGCGCCGCAAAGCGTCGAACAGCGCCGCCGCCGCGCCGCCCGAGTCACGTCTTCGTCGGCTCGCTCAACGCCGCCGTCAGCTTTTCGATGCGCTGGCTCAGCTCGCCGAACGCCTGCGCCGCGGCGACGGCCTGGATTTCGTTTTCGTGGCGCGTCGCGCGTTCGCGCTCCGTCATGCGCTCGGCGTCAGCTTCGAGCGTCGCGATCTTCGCGCGCGCCTCGACGCATTCGTCGGCGATGGTGAGAGCGGCCATGACGATGAGCCGTTGATCGCCGATTTCGCCGAACGCCTGGCGCATCGCCTCGAACTTGGCGTCGACTTCGCCAGCGAGCGATTCGAGATGCTCCTCTTCGCCCTCGTTGCAGGCGAGGCGATAGGAGCGTCCGCCGATCGATACGGTCACTTGCGCCATCGCCGCCCGCCTCGTTCCTTGCCGCCCGCGCGGTCGGCGCCGGGGCTCAATTGTCGCCGTTCTCGATCGCGCGTTCGATCAATTCGTCGAGCGCTGCGCTCGCCTGCGCCAGCTTCTTGGCCGCTTCGGCGTTCGCCGTTTCGAGCGCACGGCTTCGATCGAGCGCGCCGTCGAGCTCCACCGCGAGCCGGGCGCGGTCGTCCTGCATCAGCGCGAGCTCCTCGTCTGCGTCGCTGCGGCTGGCGTCGCGGCGAACGCGCCGTTCCACCGCCGCCTCCAACAGATCGATCGCCGCGCGCATGCGCCTCAGGGACGGTTCGAAGGGACCAAGGGCCATCTCATTCCATCCTTTATGACGCATTGTTTACGCGAGGCTTGAAGCAACCGTCAACGCGCCGGCGGCGCGATTGACAGGAGATTGCGCCGGCGCCTATCAACGGCGCCGCAATCGAGCCAAGCCGCCGCGGCGGCGCGACGGAAAAGGGAGAGCGCATGACGACCCCGGTCTCACACGACTCGATGGCGAACGCGATCCGCTTTTTGTCAATCGACGCGGTGGAAAAAGCCAAGAGCGGCCATCCCGGCCTGCCGATGGGCGCCGCCGACGTCGCGACGGTGCTGTTCCGCGACGTGCTCAAGTTCGACGCCGCCGATCCTCATTGGCCCGACCGCGATCGTTTCGTGCTGTCGGCCGGACACGGTTCGATGCTGCTTTATTCGCTGCTCTACTTGACCGGCGTCGGCGGCGACAAGGGCCTCACGGTCGCCGATCTCCAGGCGTTCCGCCAGACCGGCTCGAAGACGCCGGGGCATCCCGAATATGGCCACACGCTTGGCGTGGAAACGACCACCGGGCCGCTCGGGCAGGGGCTCGCGACGGCGGTCGGCATGGCGCTCGCCGAACGCATGCTCGCCGCCGAGTTCGGCGAAATCGTCGACCACCACACTTATGTCCTGGCCTCCGACGGCGATTTGATGGAGGGCGTGAGCCAGGAGGCGATCGCGCTCGCCGGCCATCTCAAGCTCGCCAAGCTGATCGTTCTTTACGACGACAACGGCATTTCCATCGACGGCAAGACTTCGCTGGCCGATTCGGTCGATCAGCTCGCGCGCTTTCGCTCGGCGGGATGGCGCGCGCTGCGCGTCGACGGCCACGACCCGAAGGCGATCCTGCGCGCGCTGCGCGCCGCCAAGCGGGCCGACAAGCCGACGCTGATCGCCTGCAAGACGACGATCGGTTTCGGCTTGCCGACGCGCGCGGGCACCAACAAGGCGCACGGCGAAGCGCCCGGCGCGGCCGAGATCGCCGGCGCCCGCGCGGCGTTGAACTGGCCCTACGCGCCGTTCGTCGTTCCCGACGACATCCTGGCGGCCTGGCGCGCCGTCGGCGCGCGCGGCAAGCGGCGCCGGGCGAAATGGCGGCGCGCGGTCAAGG
>JBEKFO010000312.1:0-5202 GCA_050013275.1 Roseiarcus sp.
ACCGCCGTCGACGGCGCGCGGCTCATCGCCGCCTATCGCGCCGCCCATCCGCGGGCGTAGCGTTATTTCACCGCATCGAGCTTCTTGAGCACGTCCGCGGCGTCCGGGAAGCCTTGCGCCGCGGCCTTGGCGTACCAGACGCGCGCCTGCTTGTTGTCCTTCGGCGCGCCCCAGCCGTTGAAATAAAACGAGCCGAGATTGAACTGCGCGCCGGCGTCGCCCTGTTCGGCGGCCTTGCGCACCCAAATGAACGCGTCGGCGGTGTCCTGCTTGGCGAAGTAATATTGGAAGAGCTTGTTCTCGGCGGCGAGGTTGTTCTGGTTCGCCGCCTTCACATACCAGACGACGGCCTGATCCATGTCGGCCGACACGCCCTGACCCTCCTGGTACATGACGCCGAGATTGAACTGCGACGCCGCCAAGCCCTGGTCTGCGGACTTGCGATACCAGCTCATCGCGGTCGCGTCGTTTTGCGCCACGCCCTTGCCGGCGTGATAGAGGAAGCCGAGATTGTGCTCGGCCTGCGCGTCGCCGGCGTTGGCCAGTTGCTGGAACAGATGCGCGGCCTTGGCGAAATCGCCTTTGTTGTAGGCGGCGAGCGCGTCGTCGAAGGGCGCCGCGGCGACGGGGCCCTGCAGCAAAAGGAGAACGGCGGCGAGGCCAAAAAAAAGGCGCCGATTTGCTGATGGCATGTCGACGCCCCTGGCTCGTTCAATTCGGATCGAATTTCGCGCGCACGATAGCCGCCGCGACGCTTCACAAGCAAGCGCGCATCGGCCTCGCAGCGAAAATAGTTGGGCGCGTGTCACGCGGCCGCGCGCGAGGCGCGACGCGTCTTGCAATCAGGCGAAGGCGCGGCCTGCGACGGCCGTCCGGCCATCGCAAATCTCTGTTGTCCGCAGTCGACGTTACGCCGACGCGTCGCCTGCCGATGTCGCGGCCGACGAACTGTTGGCGCCATAGGCTTCGAGCACTTGCAGGAGCTGTCGTACGCCGCCCTCGTGCCGGGAGCGCCGCGAATGCGTCGTCGCGTCGCTCGCGCTCGTGCTGGCGCTGGTCGAACTCGTCGAACTCGTGCTGTCGGACGAACTCGTTACGCTCGGCGGAGGCGGCGGCGGCGGCGGCGCCGAAGCCTGTGACGACGCTGAAGTCGAGGACGCGGAGTCGAGGGCCGAAGTCAGATCCGTCAGGAACGTCTTCAGGTCTTTCGACAGTTGGCTGAGGTCGGCGCTCAGAGTCGAAATCGTCGACGACGACGAAGTCGAGGACGTCGAGGATGTCGACGACGCTGATGACGTCGACGTGGCCGACGACGACGAACTGGCGGATGACGACGTCGTGGTCGACGACGACGAGTCGAGCGCGGAGAGCAGGGTGGTGAGATCGGTCTCCAGCGCCGAGAGCAAGCTGCTGACGCTCGACGATGAGGTCGAGGAGGTCGACGACGTCGAAGAGGTCGAGGACGGCGGCGGTCCCGGGGGCGGTCCGGGCGGAGGCCCGCCGGGGCCGCCCGGTCCACCCGGTCCACCCGATCCGTGGCCCTCGCCGCCCGAGGAGCTGCTGCTCAACTGAGAAAGGAAAGCGAGCATCGCCGCCGACAAGCCGACCGAAGTCGAGCTGTCCGTCGACGACGCGGAACTGCTCCCGGACGTCGAGACGCTGGCGGTCGCGCTCGACTGGCTCGACGCGCTGTTCTGGTTGGCGAGACTGGCCTGCAGCAATTTGAGAAGCATGCTCTGCTGGCTGCTTCCCGATACGGTAAGACTCATGTTCAATCCCCCGGCTTTTAATCTGACTTTTGGGAAATATTGATTAAAATATGGTTAACGCGACCGTATTCGCCGCGGCGAAAATGAGGACGCGACCGCCCTGCGACAATTCGCGCGGCCCAGCGACCAAGAGATTTCGCCGAGCGAACAGGAAAAATGGCTGCGACAGCCGACTGCAAATTCACCCTTGGTAGGAACCCAAAACCGTCGCAGATTTGCTTTTTAGCGGAGCTCCAGCTCTTGGATGCCGGTTGAAATCTGAGACTTTCTATCCCGCCCTCTTGCAGGAGACCCGCCCGATGCGAACGCGGAAGTCCATTTTTGGCGCGCTCCTGCTTTGTGTCGCTTATTATGCCTGCCTGCCGTTCTTTTTTGGCTTCGAGCTGCATGACTGGCGTGAATTCTATGGAACAGATTTGCTGGCGGTTCTTCCCGTTATTTTATTTCCATGGCTCGTGGCGGGTACGTTTTTCGGCATTCGATCGATAGCCGGAGGCTCATCACGTGACGCCTATATCGGTTATTTGATTGTATCTATTTTGATTGTATTGTTCCTAATCCCTTTTTATTACTTTTTCGGAATTTATCTGGGCCCAAAACGTGGATAATTCCCCCTCGTGGTCAAAATCCGACATCTGACTCCCGCCGGAAATTCCCCGGACGTCGAGGGCGGGCGGAGGAGAGGAAACATTGCCTTCGCCCGCCGGCGCTATTCTTTCGGATCGCTCGGGAATTTGCAGATTTGCTGCCCGATATGCCCGATCTCGAGGGAAAGCTTGGCGTCGCACCAAATACGGAAGCCCGCCTCGCGCGCGCGATCGCAGAAGACGTAGTCCTCGCCGATGATTTCCCCGCTCTTCTCATCGTTGAGGAAGCGAAAGTAAGGCTCCGACAACGCCTCGAACACCCTCATGCGGATCAGCAGGCAGCCCGTCGGTACGCGCTTCATCTCGGTGAGCCCGCGCTCGTCGCAGCTCGGCTCGCCGTGCAGCGCTGTTCCCAGCAGCGAATAGGGCGGCACGCGCTTGGTGTAGATCGCGCCGACGATGTCTTCGCGATGGACGAGCAGGCGGTGCAGCGTCGAGCGGGGAAAGACCATGTCGCTGTCGAGGAACAGAATGTGGTCGCAGGCCATTTCCTGCGCGCGCTTCACCCCGTTGTTGCGGGCGATGGCGACGATCGAGGACTTGTTGTTGACGATCGGCGTCTCGATCGGCGGCGTCGAATTGGTGAGCCCGGCCAGCGCCAGCGCGAAATCGGCGTGAACCATGTCGCCCGAAGGGAAACATATGGCGACCTTCGGCAAAGCGGCGTTCATGGCATCCAACCGAATCGGCGTTCCCGCCCGGGGCGAAACGCGCTTGGTATGGCGGAAAGCGCCAACCCGCTCAAGGCCGCCAGGGATCGATGACCGGCACGCCCGCCGCAACGAACGGCGCCGTGTCGCGCGTCGCAACCGCAAAGCCCCTCACCGTCGCGATGGCGGCGATCTCCGCGTCCGCTACGGACAGCGCGCAACCGTCGGCGCGGGCGCGCGCGACCAACGCCGCGTAGGCTCTCGCCGCGCTTTCGTCGAAAGGGAGAATGCGCGCGCCGAACAACCTGGATATGAGTTCGTCCAACGCCGCGCCGATCCCCTCCCGGCGCTTGCCGGCGGGCATGATTTCGACGCCGACCATCAATTCGGCGAGATTCGCTGCCGTTAGATACAGCGTCTCCGCCGCTTGCCGGTCGAGCCAGTCGACGACGGCTTTGGCGCCGTTGGCCTTCATCGGCTCGGAAATGACGTTGGTGTCGAGAATGATCACTCGAAAGACGCCGTTTCGGTCGGCGAGGGATCGCGGATCGTTTCGAGGTCGACTCCGCCGAAACGCCGCCCGAAAGCCGCCAGCTCCGCGCCGACCTTGAGCCGCCCCTTGGGGCGCACCGCCTCGTCGAGGATCGCGCGGACTTCGGCCTCGGCGCTGCGCCCATGCCGCGCCGCGCGCAGCTTGAGGGCGCGATGGGTCTCGGCGGAGAGATTGCGAATCGTGACTGCTGGCATGTGATATCTCAATCGCTGGTATGATATCATTGATCGCATAACATGGCGTTTGATGTCAATCACACGGCGGGACAGAAAATCGCACTCACGCTGTTGAAATCCAACGATCGCGTCCCGAAGCGGCCCGCGCTCGACCGCTCAGGTCCCGTGCGGCTTGGCGCGGCTCGTCGGCGCGGCGCTCCCCGGGTCTTCGGGCCAGAAATGCCGGGGATAGCGGCCGCGCAGGTCCGCGCGCACCGAAGCCCACGAGCCCTTCCAGAAGCCCGGCAGATCGCGCGTGATCTGGATCGCGCGATGCGCGGGCGACAAGAGGTGCAACGTCAGCGGCACGCGGCCGCCGGCCAGGGCGGGATGCTCGGATAGGCCGAACAGTTCCTGAACGCGCAGCGCGATCGCCGGCCCGCCCTCCGCCTCGTAATCCACGGGAACGGACGAGCCGGTCGGCGCGACGAAATGCGTCGGCGCCTCGGCCTCGAGGCGGCGCGAAAGCTCGTAAGGCAGAAGCGCATGCAGCGCCTGCGCGAGGTCGTCGCCGGAGATTTCCTCCAAGCGGGTCTTGCCGAGCAGAAACGGCGCGAGCCAATCGGGCGAGGCGGCGAGCGCTTCGTCGGAAAGATCGGGCCACGGCTCTCCCTCGGCGCGGCGCAGGAACCTCACGCGGTCGCGCCATTGCGTCAGGCTCTTGGTCCACGGGAGCCGGGCGAGGCCCAGGCTCAACACGCCGCGCGCGAGCGCGAGCGCGCTCTGTTCGTCGGCGGGGACGCTCAAGTTCTGTTCGGCGAGGATCAGCGCGCCGAGGCGGCGGCGGCGGCGCGCGCGCAGCGACGCCGAGGCGCGATCGAACGCCAGTTCGTCGGCGCCGACGATTTCGCCGCCGGCGACCTCCTCGATCTCTTCGAGCGTCAGCGGCGCGGCGGTGAGGATGCGCGCCGACGCGGCGCGGCCGACGATTTCGCCGATCGCAAGGAACGCCTCGCCCGCCAGAGCGTCGTGCGGCTCGAGCGCCGCGGCGCGGCCGTTGACCATCAGGAACTCGCCGCGCTTGCCGCGCGCGATCGCGATGCGGTCGGGAAACGCGGCGGCGAGCTGCTTGCCGACATCCGCGCTTCCCCTCTCCCGTTCGGGAGAGGGGCTAGGGGTGAGGGCGGCGCGCGCCCGACCGGCCAAGCTCCGCGCCAACCGCCGCGCGTCCTCGGCGCGCGGCGAGCGGTCGCGGCGGAAAGCGTCGAGCCGATGGGTCAGATCGACGGCGTCGCCGCCGAGACCGCGCTCGGTCAGCGCGACGGCGATTTCGGCTGCGACGCCCGCTTGGCCCTCGCGCGCGGCGTCGACCACCATGCGCGCGAGGCGCGGCGGCAGCGCGAGCTTCGAGATCGCCCGGCCCTCGTC
>JBEKFO010000313.1:0-5193 GCA_050013275.1 Roseiarcus sp.
CTCGAGGATCGCATGCCGGTGCTGTGGACCTACGGCGTCAACACCGGCCGCTTGACCCCGAACGAATTCGTCGCCGTGACCTCGACGAACATCGCGCGCATCCTCAATCTCTACCCGCGCAAGGGTGCGATCCTGCCCGGCGCCGACGCGGACATCGTCGTCTGGGATCCGAAGGGGAAGAAGACGATCAACGCCGAGAAGCAGATGTCGGTGATCGACTACAACGTCTTCGAAGGCGTCAAGGTCGAGGGCCTGCCGCGCTTCACCCTGTCGCGCGGCGACGTCGTCGTCACCGAGGGCAAGGTCGAAGCCGAGCCGGGCCGTGGCCGATTCGTCAGGCGCGAGCCTTTCACCGCCGACGCGCGCGCGCTGGCGAAGTTCAAGGCGCACACCGCCGCCAAAGGGGTCGCGCGCTGAGATGTTGGAGCCGCTCGCCAAACCAAGCGCCGTCGCCTCGAAGTTCAGCGTCATCGACATCGCGGATCTGTCGCTGCGCTTCGAAACGCGCGACGGCCCCGTGCAGGCGCTCAGCGGCGTCAATCTCGAGATCGCGCGCGGCGAATTCGTCTCGTTCATCGGCCCTTCGGGCTGCGGCAAGACGACGTTGCTGCGCGCGATCGCCGACCTGGAGAGCCCGACCAACGGCGTTATCCGCGTCAACGGCATGACGCCGCACGAGGCGCGTTTGAGTCGCGCTTACGGCTATGTGTTCCAGGCGCCGGCGCTCTATCCCTGGCGCAGCGTCGCGCGCAACATCGCGCTGCCGCTGGAGATCATGGGCTTCGGCAAGGCCGAGCGCGACGCGCGCGTCGCCAAGGGTCTCGAGCTCGTCAACCTCGCCGGGTTCGGCAACAAGTTCCCCTGGCAATTGTCCGGCGGCATGCAGCAGCGCGCCTCGATCGCTAGGGCGCTTTCGTTCGATCCCGACCTTCTCTTGATGGACGAGCCGTTCGGCGCGCTCGACGAGATCGTGCGCGACATGCTCAATCAGCAGTTGCTCGGCCTGTGGGAGAAGACCGGCAAGACGGTGCTGTTCGTCACCCACTCGATTCCCGAGGCGGTGTTTCTTTCCACCCGCATCGTCGTGATGTCGCCGCGGCCGGGCCGCATCCATGACATCATCGAAAGCAACTTTCCACGCGACCGCGCGCTGGAAATTCGCGAGACCCGGGAATTCATCGAAATCGCCAACCGGGTGCGCCACGGCCTGCGCGAGGGACATTCCTATGACGAGTGAGCCGCACGCTTGCGCGCCGCGAGGCCCGGCATGAAGAGCGCCCTGCCTGTCGCGATCGTCGTCATCGCGCTGCTCGCATTCTGGTATGTCGCCGCGGCGCTGATGAACGCGCCCCTGCAACGAGACGCCTTCGCCAACGCCGGCCGCGACGATTATTCGACCACGGATCTCGTCGGCGCCTCGCTCAACATGGAACGCCCGAAACTCCCCGCGCCGCACCAGATCGTCGCCGAGCTCGACAGGCTCATCCTCCAGACCGCGCCGACCTCGAAACGCGGCCTCGTCTATCACGCCTGGATCACCTTGCAGGAAACGCTGATCGGCTTCTTTTTCGGGGCTTCGCTGGGGATCGGCCTGGCGGTCCTGGTCCTCTCGGTGCGCAGCCTCGAGCGATCGATGATGCCGTGGATCGTCGCCTCGCAGACCGTGCCGATCATCGCGCTGGCGCCGATGATCGTGGTCATTCTCAATCAGTTCGACATCACCGGGATCGCGCCCAAGGCGGTGATCGCCGCCTATCTCTCGTTCTTCCCGGTCACCGTCGGCATGGTCAAGGGCCTGCGTTCGCCCGATCCGCTGCAACTCGATCTGATGCGCACCTATTCGGCGACACCGGCGCAGACCTTCGTGAAACTACGGGCGCCGGCGAGCGCCCCGTTCTTTTTCGCCAGCATGAAGATCGGCGCGGCGGCGGCCCTGGTCGGAGCGGTGGTCGCGGAGGTGACCAAGAGCGAGGACGGCGGTCTGGGCGCGCGGCTGCTGGCGGGCTCGTATTACGGCCAGACCGTGCAGATCTGGGCGGCGCTGTTCACCGCGGCGGCGCTCTCGGCGGCGCTCGTCGGCCTCATCGGGCTGACCTCGCGGATCGTGCTGCGCCGCATGGCGTTCACGTCATGAACGCGCGCACCGCCGATCTCGCCCCGCCGCTGCTTTTCGGCGCCGCCGTCCTCGCTTTGTGGGAGGCCGGCGTGCGTTTGCTCGGCGTGCCCGCGATCATCCTTCCCGCCCCTTCGGCGATCTTCCTGCGCCTCGCGACGTCCGTGCCGACGCTCGCCGCGGACTTCGTGCAGACCATTCAGGGCGTATTGGCCGGCTACGCGCTGGGTTCGGCCGCCGGGCTCGCGGTGGCTATTTTGATCGACCGCTCGCCGTTCCTGCAACGCGGACTGCTGCCGCTTGGCAATCTCGTCTCGGCGTTGCCGATCGTCGGCATCGCTCCGATCATGGTGATGTGGTTCGGCTTCGACTGGCAATCCAAGGCCGCAGTGGTCGTGGTGATGACGTTCTTTCCGATGCTGGTGAACGCGACGGCGGGCCTGTCGAGCGCTGGGGCGATGGAACGCGATCTGATGAAGACCTACGCCGCCGATTACTTTCAGACGCTGGGCAAGCTGCGCCTGCCCGCCGCGCTGCCGTTCGTCTTCAACGCGCTCAAGATCAACACGACGCTGGCGATGATCGGCGCCATCGTCGCCGAGTTCTTCGGCACGCCGACCGTCGGCATGGGCTTTCGCATCAGCACCGAGGTCGGCCATTTGAGCATCGACATGGTGTGGGCGACGATCTTCGTGGCGGCGGTCGCGGGCTCGTCGTTCTACGCCATCGTCAGCTTGATCGAACGCCGCGCGACGTTCTGGCACGCGTCCTATCGCGGGAGGGAAAGTTGAGCGGCTCGGGTTTGGCGAGCGGGCGTCGCGGCGCTCGGCCGCTTCCGGGGCGTTGAGGGGTTCTTGCAGCAGAGGAGGGTGGTTCAATGAATAAATCGATATTGGCGTTGGCGAGCGTGGCGGCGATTCTCGCCGCGGGGGCCGCGCACGCGGCCGACAAGGTGACCCTGCAGCTCAAATGGGTCACGCAGGCGCAGTTCGCCGGCTTTTACGTCGCCAAGGACAAGGGCTTCTACAAGGACGAAGGTCTCGACGTGACGATCAAGCCCGGCGGGCCCGACGTCGCGCCTGAGCAGGTGCTCGCCGGCGGCGGCGCGGACGTCGTCGTCGACTGGATGCCGCCGGCGCTCGCCGCGCGCGAGAAGGGCGTCGCCATGGTCAATATCGCCCAGCCCTTCAAGCATTCGGGCCTGGAGCTGACCTGCCGCGCCGACACTGGCATCAAGACCCCGGCCGACCTCAAGGGCCGCACCCTCGGCGTGTGGTTCTACGGCAACGAGTATCCGTTTCTCAATTGGATGAGCAAATTGGGGCTGAAGACCGACGGCTCGCCGAACGGCGTCAAGGTGCTCAAGCAGGGCTTCAACGTCGACCCGCTGATCCAGAAGCAGGCCGATTGCATCTCGACGATGACCTACAACGAATATTGGCAGGTGATCGACGCCGGTTACAAGCCCGACCAGCTCGTCGTGTTCAAGTATGAGGATCAGGGCGTCGATACGCTCGAAGACGGCCTCTACGTGATGGAAGACAAGCTCAAGGATACCGCCTTCGTCGACAAGATGGCGCGGTTCGTCAAAGCCTCGATGAAGGGCTGGGCCTACGCGCGCGCCCATACCGACGAGGCGGTCAAGATCGTGCTCGACAACGACTCGACCGGCGCCCAGACCGAGCATCATCAAACGCAGATGATGAGCGAAATCAATAAGCTGACGACCGGATCCGACGGCCGGCTCGACAAGGCCGACTACGAGCGCACGGTCAAGACTCTGCTCACCGGCGGCTCCGACCCGGTCATTTCCAAGGAGCCCGTCGGCGCTTACACCTATGTCGTGACCGATAGAGCCGGGATCAAGTAGCGGCGCGCTCGGCGAGATTTCTCGCTCGTCCGCATCGAAGCCTCGGCGCGGCGCCTCCACGGCGCCGCGTTTTTTCGTCGCGCTCCTCCTCGCAGCCGCCTTATCTTCGACGCGATCGTTCGTTAGACGTTGGTCTAATAATAAGGAGCTGGAGGAGGAAGCCGTGACGCCCTTGCGCGAGATCGTTCGCACCTGTTCCAATGCCCATGTGGCGCGCGCCGCGCTGGCTTCGATCGGCGGGGAGTTCGCCGTGCAATTCGCCGCCGACGCCACGCGCCGCAATCTATCGAGCGGCGCTCTTGCGGCCCGGCTGGTGCGCGAATTCGCCGAGAGCGTCGACGAGGTGGGGTGGGAGGAGGTCGCGCAGGTCACGCGCGGCGCCGACCAGCCGATCCTGATGGGGCTGCGCCACATCCTCGACCGCAGCCTGCGCGTCGAGGCGCGCGCAGCGAAGGGCCTGCCCCGCGAAACCCCGCCGGCTTGGGCAATTTGCGCTTCGCGCGGACACATCTGCGGCGATTAGATAGGCGCTCGCCGCCACGGCGGCGCTTGTCGCGGCGGAGCTTTTCCGCGACATTGGCGCGATGATTACGCTCGGCATCGATTGCGGCACCTCGGCGCTGAAAGCCGCGTTGGTCGACGCCGAGGGAACGGTGTTGGCCTCGGCCTCGCGAGGCTATCGGCCGGACCATCCCAAGCCGCTAGGGTCGGAACAGGCCCCGCAAGTCGGGCTCGCGGCGATGCGCGCCGCGATCGACGATCTTCACCAGAGCGCGCCGACGGCGATGAAGCGGCTGCGTGCAATCGGCTTTTCCGGACAGATGCACAGCGCGGTCCTGCTCGGCCGCGACGACCGCCCATTGCGGCCGGCGATGCTGCACAACGACGCGCGCGCCTTCGCCGAGGCCCGCGAGCTCTGGGAGAAGCACTGCCCTCTCGCCGGCGTCGTCGGCGTCAAGCCGATGGCCGGTTTCACCGCGCCCAAACTGATGTGGCTGCGCCGGCATGAACCGCAATCTTTCGCGCGCATCGCATGCGTGCTGCTGCCCAAGGATTATCTGCGTCTCCAACTGACCGGCGAAAAGCGCACCGACATGAGCGACGCCGCGGGGACCTGGTGGCTCGATGAAGCCGAGCGGCGTTGGTCGCCGGACGCGCTCGGCGCAAGCGGCGTCGATCCGGCTTGGCTTCCGCCGCTCAGCGAGGCTTC
>JBEKFO010000314.1:0-5157 GCA_050013275.1 Roseiarcus sp.
TCGCGAATCGCGCGCAAGCAGGTCGGTCGAAACGCTTTCCCAAGGCACGACATGCGCGCCGCCCTCGTTGGCGACGTCGGGGATGGAAACGCGGTCGGGAACGAACGGGTCGAAGAACCAGCGCCGCGCCGGGTCCTTCTCCTTCTCCTCGAATTCCCGCCGGACCGCGCGCAGCTTCTTGCGCAATTCGATTCCCAGCCGAATCGTGTCGTCCCACAGCACTTCGCCGGAGCGGCCCTTCATCATCTGCGCGCCGACGTCGAGCGAGGCGAATATCGGATAGAACGGCGAAGTCGAAGCGTGCTGCATGAAGCCTTCGTTGAAGCGCCGGTGTTCGACGCGCCGGCGCTGGCCCTTGATGTGGCGGTCGCGCACGTGGATTTGCGAGGCTTGCGAAAAGCTCGCAAGCTGTTTGTGCGCCGACTGCGTCGCGACGATCCCTGGCGAGGCGTCGCCGAGGTTCTTCAGCCCCATCGCGAAGCGCCGCTCGTAGAGCGGATGAAACTTCATGAAGCCGGCCCAGGCCTCGTCGAACAGGATGTAGTCGCACAAATGGCCGATGCGCTGAACGATGCGCTCGGCGTCATAGATCGTGCCGTCATAGGTGCATTGCTCGATCACCGCGACGCGGAACGGCCGTTCGCGCTTCCAGGCCTCCGGGTCCTTGACCAGGGGGTTGACGCGGATGCGCTCGCGAATCGCCTTTTCGTCGAAGGCGTCGGCGCAGATCGGGCCGATCAGCCCGTGAGCGTTGCGGTCGGCGGGCAGGAAGATCGGCACGCCGCCGCCCAGCAGCAGCGCGCCGTGATGGGCCGCCTTATGGTTGTTGCGGTCGAACAGCACGAGGTCGTCTTCGGCGACCAGATTGGTCAGCACGACCTTGTTCGACGTGGAGGTGCCGTTGAGGACGAAATAGGTCTTCTCGGCGCCGAAGATCGCCGCCGCCTCCTTCTGCGCCTGCAAGGCGGGGCCCTCGTGAGTCAGCAGGTCGCCGAGTTCGAGAATCGAATTGTCGAGGTCGTCGCGGAAGACCGCCTCGCCCAGGTGCTCGACGAAGATGCGGCCGATCGGGCTGCGCGAGTAGAAGATGCCGCCGTTGTGACCGGGGCAGGTCCAGAGCTGATTGCCCTCCTCGGCGTAATCGACGAGCGCGCCGAAGAACGGCGTCTTCAGCGTCTCGGCGTATTGCTTGAGGCGCGAGACGAGGTTCTTGGCGATGAATTCCGGCGTTTCCTCGGCGAGGAACACGTAGCCGTCGATGAAATCGAGCACTTCGACGGGGATGTCCTCGAAGCGCTTGCGCCGGACGAGGATCATGATCGGCATTTCCAGGCCGCGCTTGCGCATGAGGTTGATCAGCGAGGCGGCCTTGCCTTCGAGGCCCTTCTTGCCCCAGTCGACGACCATGCAGCCGATCGCGGCGTCGGTCTGCACGGCGATCTCGGCGTCCTCCAGGCGTCGCGCCTTGATGACCTGGAAGCCCATGCGCTCGATGGCGGCGACGATCTGGTTGACGCGAAGGCCCTCGAGATCGTCGGCGTCGAACATCGGCGCGGAAAACAGAAACGTGAAACGCTGGAAGAAGTTCATCGTTGAGCCGCCCCGGCGGTTTGACGCATAGTGCGCGCGATCGCGTCGGCGCGCCGCCTCGTCAGCTGTGACAACATTGCGATGACAGAACCGTGACAGGGTGGGACGCGCACGCTCGGCGATAACGGCGCCGCCGTTCGGCGTCAACAACAAGGAAATCCCGGCGATGCTCAGCTTGAACCCGAAAACCACCGCGCTGGTGCTGATCGACTTGCAAAAGGGCATCATGGGTCGGCCCGTCGCGCCGCACGGCGCCGCCGAGGTCATCGGCAATTCCGCCCGCCTGGGGGCGGCCTTGAGCGAAGCCGGCGGGGTCGTGGCGCCGGTCCATGTCGCCTTTTCGCCAGACGGCGCCGATCGGCTGCGCCAGGAGGTCGACCAGCCAAACCCCTCCGCGCCGCTTGCCGCCGACTGGTCTGAGCTCGTGCCGGAAATCGCAGCGCTTCCCGCCGCCTTCGTCATCGTCAAGCGCCAATGGGGCGCCTTTCACGGCACCGAGCTCGATCTGCAACTGCGCCGTCGCGGTGTCGACACCATCGTGCTGACCGGCGTCGCCACCAATTTCGGCGTCGAATCGACCGCGCGCGAGGCCTGGCAACACGGCTATAGCGTCGTCGTCGCCGAGGACGCGGTCAGCGGCCTCGGCGAAGCGGCGCACAATTTTGCGATCGAGACGATCTTGCCGCGCATCGCCCGCATCCGCTCCACCGCGGAAATCCTCGCCGCGCTGGCGGGGAAGTGAGGGGGCGCGACGCCCTCTTAGCTCACCTCGCTGGCGACCCTCGGTCCAGCCCCAGCACATAGTCGAGCGCGATTTTTCCCGGGCCGAAGGTCAAGATCGCGAGCGCCAGCGAAGCCCAGTAAAGGTGGAAATTCGCCCACCCCTCGGGAAAGGTCAGTTGGATGACTCCCGTCATGACGAGCAGGCCGAGCGCCGCGTAGCGCGTGCCAAGACCGACAATCAGCAAGACCGGCAAGCCCACCTCCGCCACGCCGGCGGCCAAGGCCATCAGATCGGACTGGGGGAAGGGATATTCCGCGCCGAACCAATGCAGCCGCAAGTCGGCGAAGCGCGCCTTGACGCCAAAGGAGAGGTCGAACCAGCCGTCCCAATCGGTCTCGCCGGCCCGCAGAAACGGCAGCGCCAGCGCGACGCGCAGGACGAGCGTCGTCAAGGAGATCGGCATGAGGCCGAAGAGGGCGCCGGTGAAGCGGGCGAGCGGGTTGGCGGCCGCTCCGCCTGCGGCGATGGAATTCGTGGTCATCGGGTTTCTCCTTCAGCGCAGCGACTGGAACGCGCCGGCCTCGATCAGGCCGACGAGGTGAGAACCGGGGTCGACGCCTTCGCCGGAGAATTTTTCGGCGGCCTCGGCGAGCGTCGCGCCGGCGAACAGGGCGCGGGCGAATTCGTAGCCGCCGGGCGGCAGGACGCGCACCAGCACGTCGGCCTCGGGTCGCGTGACCAGCGCTTCCTCGGCGCGCCAGACGTCGGGCGGGCGCGGCTCGCCGTCTCCCTGATGGGCGGCCCAGATCGAGGCGGCGGGATTGGCGAAGCGCAACAGCCGCGCGGCCGGGTGGGGGGAAAACCTCAGACCGCCGATGTCTTTGGGGTCGATCGCGCCGAGGGCGTCGAGCGCGAGCGGCGGCGCCTCGGCGGCGTGATAGGCCTCGACCCAGGCGCTTTCGAGCCGCGCCACGTCCGCGAGATAGGCGATCTCCTGCGCGGGTTCGAAACGCGCGACGAAGTCCGGGAAAGTCTCGCCGTAATGGATCAGCACCGGCGAGCGCGGCTTCTCGGCGGCGACGAAGGCGCCCGCCATGGCGCGAAAGAACGCGTCGTCGACGAGGCGCCGCACGACCGGGTAGCGCGCCTCGATCGCGCCGATGAGCCCGACCGCGACATTGTTGCGGTAGACGGCGAAGCGGCGCGTATCGGGGCGTCCTTCGCGGCCTCTGGTTTGCGCCGGAACGGGCCGCGCCGGGTCGCTCAACGCTTGCGCGAAGGTCTCTATGGTCGCTTCAAACGGCATGGCGGAGCGCCTTCTGTTCGGATGCGGCGAGAACGCGCGCCATTGTCGCTTCGGCGCGCCGCGCTTCGGCGAGCAACACCGGCCAGACCGGCACGTCGTTGTCCCATTCGATCAAGGTCGGCTTTGGGCCGACGCGTCGGATCGTTTCAGCGTAGAGCGCCCAGACGTGATCGCGCACCGGCGAATCGTGCGCGTCGATCAGCAGCGGGCGGCCGGCGTCGTCTTGCGCGTCGGCATAGCCGGCGAGATGAATTTCTTCGACATGGCGAAGCGGATAGGCGTCGAGATAGGCGATCGGGTCCAGGCCGTGATTGGTGGTGGAGACGATGACGTTGTTGACGTCGAGCAGCAGCCCGCAGCCGGTCCGACGCCCGATCTCGGCGACGAAATCCGTCTCGGAAATCGTGCTTTGGGCGAACAGGACATAGGTCGAGGGGTTTTCGAGCAGCATGCGGCGGCCGAGCGCCTCCTGGGTCTGATCGATGTGGTCGCACACCGTGGCCAGGGTTCGCTTGGTGTAGGGCAGCGGCAGAAGATCGTTGAGGAAGCCCTGGTTGTGGCTCGACCAGGCCAGATGCTCGGAGAACAGGCCGGGCTCGTAGCGCTGGACGAGCGCGGCCAGACGCTTGAGATGGTCCTTGTCGAGCGGCTTGGGCGAACCGATGGAGAGGCCGACGCCGTGCAGCGAGAGGGGGTAAAGCGCCCGGATCGCCTCCAGCCGGCGGTGCGCCGGTCCGCCGTCGCCCATGTAGTTCTCGGCGTGAACCTCGAAAAATCCGAGGTCCGGCCGCTCGGCGAGGATCTGCTCGACGTGGTCGGCTTTCAGGCCGACGCCGCCGCGATCGGGCAGGGGCGCGGTGACCCGCATGGGAGTGGGCGGCGAAACGGACATCGGTTTCCTCCTTGCGGCCCAGCGCCGCGATCGACCTTCGCCAGCGTCTTCGCGGCGGGCGCGCCGCGTGTTACAGGGCGGTCGAAACGAGTCTGGGGGCCCTTTCGAAAAAAGGCTCCGCTCCGCTCGTAACAATTGTCGCGATGGGGCGAAGGACGAATGAGCGTGGAACCGGCCGACGGTCCCGGCGACGACAAATGGGCGCCGATGATGCGCGCCGCCCTCGAGGGCGACGAGGCGACCTATCGTCGGTTGCTCGAGGAGATCGGCCGGGCCGTCCGGGCGATGGCGCGAGGGGCGTTTTCGCGGATGCGGGTCGGCGACGCGGATATCGAGGATGTCGTGCAAGAGACTCTGTTGGCGATCCATCTGAAGCGGCACACCTGGGACGGCGGTCCAAGAGCGGCGCCTTGGGTCAACGCGATCGCGCGCCATAAGATCATCGACGCGATGCGCCGGCGCGGCGCGCGGCGCTCCGAGCCGATCGAAGATTTCGAGGCCGTGCTCGCGGCGCCGGAGGGCGAGGATCCGCACCTGCGCAGCGACATCGAACGCGTCATGGAGAAACTGGCGCCGCGTCAGCGCGAAATCGTCACCGCGATCTCGCTCGATGGCCAGTCGATCGCCGCGACCGCGGCGCGGCTT
>JBEKFO010000315.1:0-5153 GCA_050013275.1 Roseiarcus sp.
AGCGCCCCTGCGACTTGCGCATGACGAACGCTGATCGGCAGAGCGATGAAACCCTGGCCGCCGATCACGGCGTCGAGGTCGGCCACGATCGCGGCGGCGCCGGGCAGTTTGCCGATGCGATGCTTGGTCGCAATTTCCCAAGTCGAGGCGGCGCTGACGTAAATGTCGTTGCCTTCGTCCGCTATCGCGGTCCGGGCCGCGACGGAAAGAGCGTCGTCGCCGGCAAGCCACCAAAGAAAGACATGCGTGTCGAGCAGCAGTCGCACGTCGCTACTCCCACGCGGCCAGTTCCTCGGCAGGCAGCGGCTCGAAAAATTCAGGCCCGACGGTCAGCGTTCCGCGCAGCGCCCCGAATTGCCGCTTAGCCGGCGCTGGGACGAAAGGCACGAGTTTGGCGATTGGACGCTTGCCGCGCGCCAAAACAATCTCCTCGCCCGCTTCCACGCGGGCGAGCAATTGCGACAGACGCGTCTTGGCGGCGTGAATCGTGATGGTGTCCATGGCTTGCTCATTAGCTAACCAAAGATAGCTAATCTGTCGGTCGTTGTCGACCTTCGGCGCGCCGCCCGCGACGGCGAGGCGTTGTTTCGGCGAAGGCCCATCCCCCAGGACGCGGGTATTGCCGGCGGCCCGACAAAAAAGCCCCGGTCCGCCGCGCGGACCGGGGCTCGTTTCTTCGCTCGAAGGCTCAGTTCCGGCGACCGCCGGAGAGCATGAGCAGCATCTGGAACATGTTGATGAAGTCGAGATAGAGCCGCAGCGCTCCGTAAATCGACTTCTTCTCCGAGGTCTCATAGGCGTCGCCGGCGGAGTAATTCTCCTTGATCGCCTGCGTGTCCCAGGCGGTCAGGCCGGCGAAGACGCCGATGCCGACGATCGAGAGCGCCCATTGCAGGCCGTTGCTCTGCAGGAAGATGTTCACCACGCTGGCGATGATCAGCCCGAACAGGCCCATCACCATGAACGAGCCCATCGCCGACAGGCTGCGGCGCGTCGTGTAGCCGTAGAGGCTGAGAGCGCCGAACGCCGCCGCGGTCTCGAAGAACACGCGCGCGATCGAGGCCTGGGTGAACACCACGAAGACGGTCGAAAGCGACAGCCCGATCAGCGCCGCGAAGGCGAGGAACACCGCGCGCGTCGCGCTCACCGACATCGAGTTGCGGCCGGCCGAGATTGCGAACACCAGCGCGAGCGGCGCGAGGATCACCACCCAACGCAACGGTGAAACGTAGATCGCCTGGCCGAACGGCGTCAGCCCGACGATGTGGCCGCTCGCCGATTCGATCGCGCCGAGCTTGAAAGCGAGAAATGCAACCACTCCGGTCAGGC
The DNA here is from genome assembly GCA_050013275.1 of Roseiarcus sp. Lineage (GTDB taxonomy): Bacteria > Pseudomonadota > Alphaproteobacteria > Rhizobiales > Beijerinckiaceae > Roseiarcus. The sequence goes on from JBEKFO010000315.1 coordinate 1,330, forward strand.
CGAGACCGAGCGTCATGTAATTGTACACACCGATCATGTAGGCGCGCAGCCCCTGATCGATTGCGCCGGCGCCGGACCGGGCGAGGCCAGCGCCGTAGCGGGCGTTGGCGAAGCGGTCATAGTCGGACATTGAAGACCTCGTCATCTTACGGCGCGGCGTCGCTTGTCCGGCCCCGGGCCGGGGCGCCGCGCACAGCGGGTAATATGGTCGGCGCCGCTCTCGCGCGCAAGGGCCGGCGACGGGCGTCGCGTCAATGGCCGCCGCCGCCCGCGCCGACTTGCTGCGGACGGCGCATGACCGCCGCGAGCCCGACGAGCGCGAGAAACACCAGGGTCAATGCGAGAAACACGTCGCCGAGCGCGAGCACCTCGGCCTGCCGGCGCACCATCAGGGCCATCTGGCGCGTCGCCGCGAGAGCGGCGTCCGAGCCGCGCGCCGCCAGCGCCGCGGTCATCTGGGCCAGCGTCTCGTCCGCGGCGGACCGGCCCCAGACGACCGCCTCGCGCAAACGCTCCAGGTGCAGGTCCATGCGCTTGTCGAGCGTCGTATTGATCAGCGCGAGGCCGAAAGCGCCGCCGAGGTTGCGCAGCAGGTTGAACAGGCCCGAGGCGTTCTTGATGCGCTCGGGCGGCATGGTGCCGAGCGCGAGATTGTTAATCGGCACCATGCACAGCATCAGCGAGAAGCCGCGAAACATCTGAGGAACGAGCAATTCCCAGAAGTCCCAATCGGCGGTGATGAACGAGGCCTGCCAGGTGCCGACGGCGAAACCGACGAAGCCGACGGCGATCATCCATCTGGGGTCGACCTTGCCCATCAGACGTCCCGATATCGGCGCCATGATGAACATGCAGACGCCGGTGACGAACATCGTCTTGCCGATCATCAGCGCGGAGTAGCCGCGCACCGAGGCGAGATAGACGGGATAGATGTAGGTCAGGCCATAGAGGCCGATGCCGAGGACGAAGCCGAACAGCGAACCGGTCCAGAAATTGCGGTCGGCGAACGCCGTCAGATCGACGATCGGCTGCCGCGCCGTGAACGAGCGCCAGAAGAAGAAGACGCCGCCGAGCGCCGATATGACGAGGGCGGCCGTCACCGGCTCGCTTTGCAGCCAATCCTTCGACGGACCGTCCTCCAACGCATATTCCAGCGCGCCGAGAAAAGCGGCCATCGCAATGAGGCCGGCCCAGTCGAAATTTTTGAGCAATTTCAGGTCGGGCTTGTCGAAATCGATCAGGAACCAGGCCGCGGTGGAGACGATGATCCCGGGAATGATGTTGACCAGAAACAGCCAATGCCAGGAGAAGAGGTCGGTCAGATAGCCGCCGATCGTCGGCCCGATGGTCGGCGCGAGCGTCGCCACTAGGCCGATGATCGGCGCGATGATCGGCTGCTTGCTGCGCGGAAAGATGGTGAACGCCGAGGAGAAAACGGTCGGGATCATGCCGCCGCCGATGAAGCCCTGCAACGCCCGCCAGACGATCATCTCGTCGATCGAAGTGGCGCGGGAGCAGAAAAAGCTCATCAAAGTGAAACCCGCGGCCGAGACGACGAACACGGTGCGCGTGGAGAAGGCGCGCGACAGGAATCCCGACAGCGGGATCATGATGACTTCGGCGATGAGATAGCTGGTCTGCACCCAGGTGATCTCGTCTTGCGACGCCGAAAGCCCGGCCTGAATTTCCGACAGCGAGGCGGAGACGATCTGGATGTCCAGAATCGCCATGAACATGCCGAACACCATGAAGATGAACGCGACGAGGCGGCGCGGCTCGAAATGCTCGGCGATCGCGGCAGGCCCGGAGGCGATCGCGCCCTGGCCGATCGCCGGCGCGGCTGCGCTCACGGCTTGGCGCCGTTTTCTTTCGCCGCGGCGCCGAATCCCAGCGCGCCGAGCAGCGACGGTTTCGGCTGGCTCTCGTCGCGAGTGTGCACCGAGGCGACGACCGACAGGCCCGGCCGCAGCGTCCCGTCTTTGAGCGCCTCGGGCGCCACCGCGATGCGGACCGCAATGCGCTGCACGACCTTGGTGAAGTTGCCCGTCGCGTTATCCGGCGGCAGCAGCGAAAACTCAGCGCCGGAGGCGGGCGCGATCGAGGCGACGACGCCCGGAATCACCCGTCCGTCGAACGAATCGACGGCGAGGTCGACCTTCTGTCCCGGCCGGATCGAATCGAGTTGCGTCTCCTTGAAATTGGCGTCGACATAGGCGCTGCTCAACGGGACGAGCGCGAGCAGCCGCGTGCCGGGTTGCGCGTACTGGCCGAGCTCGACCGCCTTGTTGCCGACGACGCCGTCGAAGGGCGAGCGAATTTCGGTGAAGGAAAGGTCGCGTTCCGCCTTTTCTTCAGCGGTGACGAGTTCGCCGCGCACGCGCGCGGCCTCGGTCTGCTGCGCCTTCAGCACTTCCAGATTGTCCTTGGCCCCGGCGAGCGCGGCGTCGGCGGCCGCCTTGGCGGCGCTCGCGGCGCTCATCGCCGCGGCGGTGCGCGCGCGGTCGGCGGTCGCCTGCTCCAGGCGCTGCTGCGAACCGAAGTTGGTTTCCGCGAGCTTGAGCGAGCGATCGAACTCCAGCTTGGCGCGCTGCTGATCGGCCCCGGCGCCTTGAATTTGCGCCGCCGCCGACTCGACCTGCGCCGCGGCCTGAGCGATGGCCGCGCCTTGCGCCTCGATCTGCCGGCCGATGCGCGCGATCGTCGCGTCCTGCGTCGCGATCTTGTCCTTCGCGGCCGCGACCGCGAGGCGATAGTCGCCGTCGTCGAGCCTGACCAGGAGATCGCCGGCGTGGACGAGGGCGTTGTCGGCGACCGCGACGTCGGCGACATGGGCGGCCACTTTGGCGGCGATGACCGCGGTGTCGGCGCCGACATAGGCGTCGTCGGTGGTCACCAGGAAGCGCCCTTCGACGAACCAGTCGTAGGCGAGATAGCCGCCGTAGCCGAACGCGATCAGCAGGACGGCGGGCAGGAGGAAGCGGCGCGGCGAGCGGGGCGCCGACGGCGCCGCCGTCTCCCGCGGCGCTTCGGGGTCGCGCCCAACGGCCGGCGCGATCGGGGCGCGATCGTGCGTCGGGGTGAACAGCAAGGGCGAGGTTTGGGCTTGATCCTGCGACATTCCGTAGCATCCACAGCTCAGACCGAACCGTTCGGTCACTTTTTCATTGACGTAGCGGAGGACCGCGACTAAATCAAGGCCGAACTGAACGGTTCGGTCATTTTTGGTCGAAGGATATTTGGCGGAGGTCATGGCGGCTATGGAAGCCGAGACGATAGCGGGACGCGACGCGGAGCCGGCCGACGGCGGCGCCAAGCGGCGCCAGATCATGGACGGGGCGCGCGCCGTCTTCCTGAGCGCCGGTTTCGACGGCGCCAGCATGAACGACATCGCGCGCGCCGCGGGCGTCTCCAAGGGAACGCTCTACGCCTATTTCGACTCCAAGGAGCAATTGTTCGAAGCGCTCATTCGCGAGGAGCGAAGTCAGCAGGCCGAGCGGCTGTGCGCGTTTCCTATCGATCACATTGATCCGGCCTCTCAGCTGCACGGGTTCGGACGCCGCTTGGTCGAAATGATGGCGCGGCCCGAAAACGTCGCGCAGGTGCGCGTCGTGATCGCCGCGACGGGGAGATTTCCGCGCCTCGGACAAGCGTTCTACGACGCGGGTCCGCGTTACGGCGTCCAACAGCTCGCGGCGCGGCTCCAGGGCTTTGTCGCGTCAGGCGCGCTGGAGATCTGCGACGTCGAACGCGCGGCGCGGCAGTTCATCGACCTGTGTCTGTCCGGCGTGCACAAGCGCCTGCTGTTCGGCGTCGTCGATTCGGTG
>JBEKFO010000316.1:0-5110 GCA_050013275.1 Roseiarcus sp.
GCGTCGAGCAGCTTCTTGCACGCGTCGAGGCCGCCCGCCGAAGCGCCAATCGCGACGATCGGAAACTCCGCGTGGCGGCTGGCGGAAAGGGGCTTCTGGATCCAACGCGGTCGCTCCGCCTTGGTTTGATGCGGATGACTTCCGGGCATTCGGCTATTTTTCTCGAAGAGCGGCGCTCCAAATGGAGCGGCAAAGTATTTAATAGCACAATTCGGGCGCTAATACGACTTATCTAAAGATCGCCGGCCCTCGGCGTCGGCGCGGTCGTACGGCTCGCAGGAGCGGCGGGACTTGCTCTGCGCCCGGAGAAACGCCGTCCGCCGGCGCCCGCCGCGCCTCGGCATGAGTAGTTTCCGAAGCTGCCTTTGGCGATCGGCCGCGCGCTATCATGAGTTTAGGCGCGTCTGCGCTTCGTTCCCCGCGCGATGAAAGCGTCGGTCGTCATACGAGCGCCGAGGCGCCGCGCCCGATGCTCGCTTTGTCACAACCAAGAGGCCCGACCATGCAGCCGACCCACAACACATTGTCCGAGAACATTCGCACTCAGACCGTCGAGCTCCTGAACAGGCACTTGGCGGCGGCGATCGATCTGCACGGCCAGCTCAAGCAGGCGCACTGGAACGTGCGCGGACCCGCTTTCATCGCCGTCCATGAGCTGTTCGACAAGGTCGCCGGCGAGGCGGAGAGCTATTCCGACCTGATCGCCGAGCGCGCCGCCGGCCTGGGCGGCGTTGCGGAAGGCACGGTCCAAGTCGCGGCCGAGCGCTCGTTCCTCGTCCCCTACCCCCTTCGGATCGCCGACGAAAACCAACACATATTCGCGGTCGCCGCGACGCTCGCGGCGTTTGGGCAGTCGGCCCGCGAAGCGATCGGACAATCGGCGACCATCGGCGACGCCGACACGTCCGATCTCCTCACCGAAATATCGCGCAGCGTCGACCATCAGCTCTGGCTCGTCGAATCGCATGTGGCGCCGAAATGAGCCATGCGGCGGAGTTCGCGAGGTCGCTGGCAGGATCATGGCCGCGTGGACAGGAAGGTGAGGCGATGAAGGCGTTGCGCATCCTGGTGGTGGAGGACGACGTGATGATCGGCGGACTGCTCGCCGAAACGCTCGAGGACCTCGGTCACGTCGTCTGCGCCGTTGAGACCAACGCCGCCAATGCGGTGGCCGCCGCTGCGCGTCACCACCCCGATCTGATGATCGTCGACGTCGGGCTCGGCGAAGCGAGCGGCGTCGCGGCGGTCAAAGAGATCCTGCGAAGCGGTTTTGTTCCTCACGTCTTTGCGACCGGCGACGCGTTGAGAGACCTGTCGCTCGGGCCGGACGCCGTGCTCATACAAAAGCCCTTCCGCGGACCGGACATCGTTCAAGCGATTGAGCGGGCGCTCGCGGCGAAGCCGGCTCGCGCCGGCGTAGCGCCTGCGGTTAGGTAAAGACGCGTCTGATCGCGAAGAACGCCAATCAACCCGTGAACCGGCGCAAGCGCCGCGATCGGCTGCGATCACTCGGCCGAGCCGCGAGCTTGCGTGATCGAGACAGCTCCTGGCGGACATTCGCCGGCGGGGATATTTCTGCAGTCACGGGCAATGATGCTCGGAGACGCCTCGCTGATCGAAGCCCGTTACCCCGCACCACTTTCTCACTGACGCCCTCAGCGACAGCGAACATATTCAAGCTCTCATTCATTCTGCGAAAAAATGACCACCGTGTAGGGCCCGATACTGATTTTTCCGGAGCAGGGCAGCCCATCGATTTCTTCCTCATGGGCCTCGACATCGGGGGTGGGATGGTTGGCAAAGTTCGGGCTGTAGCTGTACGAGTCGCTGTTGAATCGCGTTTTCCATAATCCGGCTCGCGGAAAGCCGATGACATAGCCATCGCAGTTTTGGTTCGTCATATTCACGACCACGACGACGCTATCGGTCGGGCCTTGCTTATCCCAGCGATGAAAAGCAAGAATCTTGGCCCCGTCGTCAAAATGGTGGATATGGACATTTTCACCGCACAGCCCCCGCGTCACACCCGACAGATTGCGCCGCAGGGCGATCAGATCCCGGTACATTCCGAGAATGCCGTGTTCGTCCTCAACTCGGGACCAATCGATGGGGACCTTATCCTGGAACCAGCGATCTTCCAGTAATTCTTGCCCTTCAAAGAGCATCGGAATGCCGGGCGACGTCAGCACGAGGGCGCCGCCCAAGGTCGAGCGCTTCTTGGAAAACCAGCTGTCCACCTTGCCTGGCCAAATCTCCTCGGGGACGCGGGCCCGCCCATTGGCGACCTCGTCGTGCGATTCGGTGAAAATAACCCGCCGAAAGAAATCTAAGTCATAGCGATATTCAATCGCCCTGCTGACGGCCGCCAGATCGCGGGATTTATCATCACGGGCAATAACAGCCTGGCGAACGGGGTTCACAAACTCGCTATCCCATTGCGAATTGAAGCCAGCGCCGCCAGCCCCGACATCCTTGGTGACCCAAGCGTTGTTATGCATGCCTTCGGCGATGCTGATTTTGCCGGGGAACCGTCGTCCGATTTCGCCATTGATCCACTGCATCAGGCTCCAGCCTTCGGGAATGTCATTGGGCGGATCAGCGTCCCGACCCTCAATATTCCGGATGTAGGGTATGGCGTCCCAGCGTAAGCCGTCGGCATGGCACTCCTCGAACCACATCAGAGCATTGTCGCAGAGATATTGTCGCACTTCGCCCCGGCCATAATCGGGGCGCGTCTCGCCCCACGGCGTGTTCGATCGGCGATCGTTGAAAAAGTAGATCCCGCCTTTGTCATTTTCGCTCCAACCGTCGAACTGCCAGAGATCGAGATCGGAGGGGCCCAAGTGGTTGTAAACGACATCCACGATGACGGCGATCCCATGCTCGTGAGCCGCCTTCACAAATTGCTTAAAGGCGTCCGGCCCGCCGTAAATGCTCGCAATGGCGAAGGGATGAGATGGATTGTAACCCCACGAAAAGTCCCCGGGAAACTCCGCGATCGGCATCAGTTCCACTGCATTGACGCCCAGCGCTCGAAGATAGGGAAACTTTTCCACGGCGCTGTCGAACGTGCCAGGCCGCCCTTCTTCTTTGACGTTGAAGGTGCCGACATGCATCTCATAAATGACGAGCTCGTTCCCCGTCGCCGTGTGAAAATTGTCATCACCCCAATCGAAGGCTTTGCGATCGTAGACAACGCCATTGCCGACTGAGTTGGTTACCTTTCTGGAATAAGGGTCGATGCGCGAGAGGGGGCCGGTGGGACCGTGAATCCAATATCTGTATTCATCCCCTGTCTTTGCCTGCGACACGTCACTCGACCAATATCCGTTCGCCTCTCCGGCCAAAGGCGTTGCGGTCTTGCTCCAATCATTGAAGGTTCCGGTCACGTAGACCTTTTCGGCATGGGGCGCCCACACGCGAAAGGTTACGCCCGTTGCGCCGGGTATGGCCCCCATCTCCGGAAACTTTATCGCGGTATTGGTTTTTCCTGACATTCCCCGCTCCTCGAAGCGCGGTGCGGTCGCCCGACGCAATGTCGGCCCGTCGTCATCCCTGAATCCACGACCAGCGAACCCTCTATCGTGAAGGCGATGCCCGGGATGTTCCCCAGGAAGCCGCTATCGCTCTGCTGGCCGAGCACCGCCTCGCCGATCGATTCACCCGCTGGGTTCGCTATGACAGCCTCATCCATGTCAGCGTGAAACGTTGATAATCATAAATTCGTCGTGTCCGTCGCGCTAGACGCAAACGTGCCATCCGCCGAGTGCGGATTTGGAGCGCCTTGCGCTTGAGGCTCCCGCTTTGGCGCTGACGATCGCCACCCTTGTATCCAGTCCGACAATTGGTCGAGATAGATATAGATGACCGGCGTCGTGAACAGCGTCAGGGCCTGGCTCACGAGGAGGCCGCCGACGATCGCGTAGCCGAGCGGCTGCCTGAGTTCCGAGCCGGTGCCCGTCCCGAGCATGAGCGGAACGCCGCCGAGCATAGCCGCCATGGTGGTCATCATGATCGGCCGGAAGCGCAGCAGCGCCGCGCGGCGCACGGCGTCGTGCGCCGACAGATGATCGTCCCGCTCGGCGACCATGGCGAAATCGACCAGCATGATGCCGTTCTTCTTGACGATGCCAATGAGCAGGATGATGCCGATGAGCGCGATCAAGCTGAAATCGAAGTGGAACAGCATCAACGTTGCGATCGCGCCGACGCCGGCCGAGGGCAAGGTCGAGATGATCGTGATCGGGTGGATGTAGCTCTCGTAGAGGATGCCGAGGATCAGGTAGACGACCACCAGCGCCGCGACGATCAGGATCCAGACCGTCGCGAGCGAATCCTGGAACGCCTGCGCGTTGCCTTGGAAGCTGGCGATGATGGTGGCCGGAAGCTGCAGGTCGCTCTGGGCGCGCTGGACCGCATCCGTCGCCTGTCCGAGCGCCACGCCGGGGGCCAGATTGAAGCTGATGGTGACCGCCGGGAACTGGCCTTGATGGCTGATCGACAATGGCTGGACGGGCGTCGTCGTCCATTTCGCGAATTCCGAGAGCGGCGCCTCGCCGCCGGTCGTCGGAGACTTCAGAAATATCCTGTCGAGCGTCGTCAGATCGTTTTGCAGGCTCGGCAGGATTTCCATGATCACCTCGTAGCTCGAGAGCTGGGTGAAATACTGGGCGATCTGGCGCTGGCCGAAAGCGTCGAAGAGCGTATCGTCGATCGTCTGAGCCGTCAGTCCGTATCGGGCCGCCTGGTCGCGATCGAAAGTCAAGGTCAGCGTCGTGCCCGCCGTCTGTTGGTCGGTGGCGACGTCGCGCAACTCGGGCAAGGTTTGCAACTTGGCGAGCATCTTGGGCGCCCACACATTCAGCGCGTCGGGGTCGGACCCCTGCAAGGTGTATTGATACTGGGTGCGCGAGGCGCGTCCGCCGACGGTCAAGTCCTGTGCGACTTGCATGAACAATTTCGCGCCCTCGACTTTGTCGAGCTGCGGGCCCAATCGCGCGATGATCTGATCCGCGGTCGCCGTGCGCTGGTCGCGCGGCTTCAGAGTAATGAAGAGCCGCCCGGCGTTGAGCGCGTTGCCCGTGCCGCCGATGGACATCGCGACATGAGC
>JBEKFO010000317.1:0-5060 GCA_050013275.1 Roseiarcus sp.
GCTAATGGCGAGGCGCTAGGGGCCGGCCGCCGTCGTTGCGTGCGCGGCAATCGGGACGGGGCGGCGTCTGAATTCCCTACGCCCGCACCCGCACGTACTCCCCCGGCGCGTCGCAGATCGGCTTCAGCTTGCCGGCGCCCGGTTCGCGCGGCGCGACTCTTTCCGGCGCCTGGGCCGTGACCCATTGGATCCAGTCGACCCACCAGGAGCCGGGCTTCTCTTCAGCGGCGTCGAGCCAGGCGTCGAATGCGCCGCTCGGCGGCGCGCCGGTCCAATATTGGTATTTCGGTTTGCTCGGCGGATTGACCACGCCGGCGATGTGGCCGGAGCCGGCGAGCACGTAGCGCACCGGCCCGCCGAAGAACTTGGCGCCGGTGAACACCGATTTGGCCGGCGCGATATGGTCCTCGCGCGTCGCCAGCTCGTAGATCGGCATCGTCACCTTGGAAAGATCGAGCCTCTTGCCTTCGAGCGTCATGCAGCCCTTGGTCAAATCGTTCTGCAGATAGCAGTGGCGCAGGTAGAAGCGATGATTGGCGGCGGGCATGCGCGTCGAGTCGGCGTTCCAGGCCAGAAGGTCGAACGGCATCGGCTCCTTGCCCTTGAGGTAATTGTTGACCCAGAACGACCAGATCAGGTCGTTGGGCCGGAGCATGTTGAAGGCGTTGGCCATGTGCGCGCCCTCGAGATAGCCGGTTTCGGCCATCTTTTTCTCAATCGACTTGAGCTGCTCGGCGTCGACGAAGACCTTGAGATCGCCCGCGTCGGTGAAATCGACCTGGGTGGTGAACAACGTCGCGCTGCTAATGCGCTTGTCGCCGGTCTCGGCCATGAAGGCGAGCGCAATTGCCAGCAAGGTGCCGCCGACGCAATAGCCGATCGCCGCCACGTCGCGTTCGCCGGTCGCCGCCTCGATTCCCTCGAGCGCCGCGAATATTCCCTCGCGCATATAGGCCTCGAAGCCCTTGTCGGCGTGGCGCTCGTCGGGATTGACCCAGGATACGACGAACACCGTCAGGCCCTGCGCCACCGCCCAGCGAATGAACGACTTCTCGGGATTGAGGTCGAGCACGTAGAATTTGTTGATCCAGGGCGGAACGATCAGCAGCGGCCGCTTGTAGACGCTCGGCGTCGTCGGCGCATATTGGATGAGCTCCATCAGCTCGTTGCGAAGAATCACCTTGCCCGGCGTCGCGGCGAGATCGACGCCGAGCGTGAACTTCTTGGCGTCGGATTGACGGATGCGCAGATTGCCGTGTCCAGCGGCGATATCCTCGGCCATCATCTTCAGCCCGCGCACGAGATTCTCGCCGCTTTCGGCGAGCGTCGTGCGCAACAGTTCGGGGTTGGTGGCGAGGAAGTTCGACGGCGACAGCGCGCTCGTCACCTGACGCAGATAGAATTGCGCCTTCTCGCGCGTGTGCGGATCGATATCGCCCGCGCGCTCGACCAGATCGTTGGCCCAGCGCGTCGTCAGCACATAGGCCTGCTTGAGGAAGTCGAAATAGGGGTTGGCGCGCCATTCCGGATCGGCGAAGCGCTTGTCGCCGGCCTCGGGCGAGGCGATCGGCGCAGCGTCCTCGCCCTTGAGGCGGCGCAGCGTCGTCGCCCACAAGTCGATGAATTGGGTCGACAACGCCGCCTGCGCCTGAAACGCGCGCTGGGCGTCGGAGACGTAATATTCCGCGACGCGGCCGAGCGCGGTCACGATCTCCGCCACTTCGCCGCCGGGCTCCGGCTGGGCTTCGCCCGTCTCGCGCGGCTTGAGATAGGCGGAGAGGACCTTGCCGCCTTCCTCGATCAGCCGAGCGACGTTGCGCGACAGCGCCTCGATGTTCGGCAGCGGCGTCGCGGGACGTTGCGTCGCGCCTGCGTCGCCGGCGCCGGTCCGTTCGGACGCGGCCTCCTCTTTCGACGGGCGCGGAGCCGCGGTCGCGGTCGGCGGCGCGGGCTCGCTCGAAGGAACAGGGGACGGCGGGCTCGCCGGCGCGGCCATTCGGACGTCCGCCTCGGCGGGCGCGGGGGCGGGCTTCTCCGTCTTGGCGGCGGCGCGCTTTCGCGCCGGCGGCGAGGCCGCGCGCTGCGCCGCCACCGAGTCTCTCGTCGAGACCACAAGAAACGGCCGTGCGCGCGTCCGCTTCGGTGGACGTTGCGGAGATTTCTTGGGCATGCGTTTCCTCACGAGGGGCGCTCGCGCTTTAAGTCCCGTTTCGGACATAATATGCCGCTAGCTTGCTCCAGCGCTACACGTTAGTTGCTCTTCGTGACACGAGCGAGTCGCGGCACGGGCGGGCGTCGAGAAAAAATGGGCTGTGACGGCATTTCGATGATCTCCGCACTGCGGCGCGAAACGAAGCGAACGGCGTCGCTGGTCGTCGTGGCGACGCTGCTGGGCGCGCTCGCCGCGTGTTCGTCGATGGCGCAGGACGCTCCGGCACAGGACGCCGCGCAGCCCGAATCGCCCCTTCGTTCGCTGATGAAAGGCGCCGGGCTCGCCACCGACGTCGATCCGCCGCCCGATTTCGTGCGCGAGTCGCGCCCGGCGCAAGAGCCCGCGCCGATCCCGGCGTTCACCACGCCCGCCGAGCCGCCGGGGGCGGTCAAGACTGCCAAGGAATTGGAAGCGTTGGACAACGATCTCGAAGCGGTGGCCAAACGCCACGACGCTTTGCGGGCCGCCTTTCCGCCTTCCGCCAAGGCCGTTGCGCAAGCCGCCGCCGCGAAAAAGGCCAAATCGAAGGCCAAGCCGGCCTCGAGCGGCCCCATTCCGACATTTTAGCAAGAAGTCGGCCGCCGACGGGCTCTCGCCGACGTTTTAGGTTTGCGGCGCGCTTCCCGGCGATGCTAACAGAATCGACGCGCCGGCGCCGTCGGCGCCGTGTCGAGAAAGGGAATTTTTCGCGATGGCCGAATTCCACAGCGTGCGGCGCCTGCCGCCTTACGTCTTCGAGCAAGTCAATAAGCTCAAGGCCAAGGCCCGCGCCGCCGGGGCGGACATCGTCGACCTCGGCATGGGCAATCCGGACCTGCCGGCGCCCAAGCACGTCATCGACAAACTGGTCGAGACGGTGGGCAAGCCGCGCACCGATCGCTATTCCGCCTCCAAGGGCATCCCCGGCTTGCGGCGCGCGCAAGCCGGCTATTACGGGCGTCGTTTCGGCGTCAAGCTCAATCCGGAAACCCAGATCGTCGCGACGCTCGGCTCGAAAGAGGGCTTCGCGAATATGGCGCAGGCGATCACGGCGCCCGGCGACGTCGTGCTCGCGCCCAATCCCTCCTATCCCATTCACGCTTTCGGGTTTCTGATGGCGGGCGGGGTGATCCGCTCGGTGCCGGCCGAGCCGACGCCGGAATTCTTCAGCGCGATGGAGCGCGCGCTCGTCCACTCGATCCCCAAGCCGATCGCCGTGGTCGTCTGCTATCCCTCCAATCCGACGGCGATGGTCGCCTCGCTCGATTTTTACAAGGACCTCATTCTGTTCGCGAAGAAGCACGAGATTTTCGTGCTGTCCGATCTCGCCTACGCGGAAGTCTATTTCGACAACGATCCGCCGCCCTCGGTGCTGCAGGCGCCGGGCGCGTTCGACGTCGCGGTCGAGTTCACCTCGATGTCGAAGACCTTCTCGATGGCGGGCTGGCGCATGGGCTTCGCGGTCGGCAACGAGCGCCTGATCGCCGCGCTCGGGCGCGTCAAGTCCTATCTCGATTACGGCGCCTATACGCCGATCCAGGTGGCGGCCGCCGCGGCGCTCAACGGTCCCGACGACTGCATCAAGGAGATGCGCGCGGTCTATAAGCGCCGGCGCGACGTGATGGTCGAGAGCTTCACCGCCGCCGGCTGGCCGATCGAGCCGCCGCGCGCCTCGATGTTCGCGTGGACGCCGGTGCCGGAGAAATTCCGCCATCTCGGCAGCCTCGAATTCTCCAAGCTGCTGATCGAGAAGGCCGACGTCGCCGTCGCGCCGGGCGTCGGCTTCGGCGAGCACGGCGACGACTACGTGCGCCTCGCCCTGGTCGAGAACGAGCAGCGCATTCGCCAGGCCGCGCGCGGCGTCAAGCGCTTCTTCGAGTCGGCGGACGCGACGCTGCACAACGTGGTGAAGCTGAAGAAGCCGGCGTGAGCGGCGCGTGCCGCGCGCCGTCGACCATCTCGTCATCCCCGCGCGCGATCTTTCCGCGCAGGCCGAGTTCTATCGCCGTCTCGGCTTTCAGGTCGGGGCGCGCAACCGCCATCCCTGGGGCACAGAGAACCATATCGTTCAGTTCGACGGCGCGTTTCTCGAGCTGATCGGGCTCGGGGAGAATTTTGCGGCGCCGGCGCCCGAGCCCGGCGTCTTTTCCTTCGCCGGCTTCGTCGGCGCGTTCCTGCAGCGGCGCGAGGGGCTGGCGATGCTGGTGATGCGCTCGCACGACGCGGAGGCGGACCGCCGGCGGCTCAAGGCCGACGGGCTCGGCGATTTCGCGCGCTTCGACTTCGCGCGCAAGGCCCGCCGGCCGGACGGAAGCGAAGTCGACGTCGCGTTTTCGCTGGCGTTCGCGGCATGTCCGGCGCTTGCCGAGGCCGGCTTCTTCGTCTGCCAGCAACGCTTCCCCGAGAATTTTTGGAGCCGCGCGGCGCAGATTCATCCCAACGGCGCAACCGGGATTGTCGGGGTGGCGATCGCGCATGAGCGACCCGAGGAGGCGGCGCGGTTTCTCATGGCGTTCCTCGACGCTTCGCGGGCGCGCGCGATCGAACGCGGGATCGCGATCGATATCGATGGCGCGAGCGTCGAAATCGCGCCCCGTCAGGCATGGGCCGAGCGTTACGGCGAGCCCGCGATCGGAGCGGACGGCCCGCCGCTGGCGCTCGCGCGGATCGCCGTCGCCGATGTCGGCGCGGCCCGACGCGTCCTTGAAGCCAATCAAGTCCCGCATGAAGCGCGCGCCGACGCGCTCATCGTCAACAGCGCAACCGCCATCGGCGCCGCGATCGTGTTCGAACCGGCCCGCGTCGGCTAGGCGCCGGCTTCGGCGCCGGTTCGTCTTTGTGTTCGCGCCGCCTTCGGCGTTTCCGCCCA
>JBEKFO010000318.1:0-5054 GCA_050013275.1 Roseiarcus sp.
AAGCTGCGCGAAGCGCTCAAGCGCGGCGCTCGCGACGAAGAGATTCGCGAGCTGACCAAGGAATTGCGCGACGCCGCCGAGCGCTACATGCGCGACCTCGCGAGCCAAGACCCCGGCGCGAACGAGGACGCGCAGCCGATGGAGGAAAAGGACCTGGAGAGCATGCTCGATCGCTTCGAGGACACCGCGCGCAACGGCGCGCGTCACGACGCCGAAGCGATGCTCGATCAATTGCAAAACATGTTCGAGAACATGCGCAGCGCGCGCGACGCGGAGGCGGACCCGGCGATGCGCGAGATGCGCAAGCAAATCGGCGAACTCGAAAAGCTGCTGCGCGATCAGCAGGCGTTGCGCGACGAAACCTTCCGGCGCGATCAGCGCGAAAGATCCAGTAAGGGCGGCTCCGACCTGTTCGGGCCTCGCACGCCGAGCGAGGACGTTCCGCCGTCCGGCATGAACAAGGGAGAAAACGACTTCAACCCGTTCGCCAACAAGGACAGTAATGGTTCGCCAAGCGACGAGCCGACGCTCGAGCAGCGGCAACGCGCGTTGCGCGATCGCTTGGCCGAGCTGCAGCAGCGCCTGAAGGGTCTCGGGTTGAAAGGCGAAAAGGGTTTCGGCGACGCCGAAGGCGACATGAAGGAGGCCGAGGGCGATCTGAAGGGCGACGGCCAAGGCCTGAACCAGGGCGGCGGGGGCGAGGACGGCCTACAACAGGACGACCAGGGATTGGACGGCCTGCCGGGCGAGACGCGACAGACCGGCAAAGGCCGGGCGGTCGAAGCGCAGGGACGCGCGCTTGAGGCTCTCAAGGAAGGGGCGCAGGGCCTGCAGCAGCAAATGCAGGGCGGCGGCCAAGGCGGATTCTACGCCACCGGACGGCGCCCCGGCGATCCCAGAGCGGGGCGCGACCCGTTGGGACGCGAGCGCGGCGATGCGCGCGGCGCGATAGAAGGCTCCCTCAACGGCGGCGCCGACGTCGCCGAGCGCGCGCGCCGCGTTTTGGAGGAGCTGCGACGGCGCCTTTCCGACCCCAACCGGGCGAGCGAAGAGCGCGACTATCTCGAACGGTTGCTGAAGCGCGATTGAACGTCGTTGGCGGCGGGACCCGAGAGCGGCGAGACCGACCCCGCCGCGCCGGCCCTCGCCGTCATTTCACGACCGCCACCGTGCAAGGCGCGAGCGCGATCAGACGATCGGCCGTGCTGCCGATGAGATGATCGTAGAGCGCCGAGTGGCCCATGTAGCCGACGACCAGCAGGTCATAGCCGGCGCTCTCGACAAACTCGACGATTCGCGACACCGGATGCCCGGCGACGATCTGCGCCTCGAACGGAACGCCTCGGGCCTGCGCCAGCGCCTTGGCCGACTCGACGACCGATTCGAACACGCTCGTCCGTTCCGTCTGCGCCTGGGCGACCACGTCGACGACGGCGGGAAAGCGCGGCAGATCCTCGACGCAGATCATCGTGAGGGGGATGTCGAGCCGCTTGGCGAGATCGAGCGCGCCTTCCAGCGCCTTGGCGCCGCCCGGCGAACCATCGTTAGCGACCAGCATCTTGCGATACATTCACCCCTCCTCGGCGATTGCGGGCGCGGCGATCCGCGCGTCTCCCTGCGAGCGAAGCTACGGCGGGAAAAGCCAACGCGCAATCGGGGTCGTCGCAGACGGCGGCTGCGCGTCGCGGGCCGCCGCCGGTTTGGCCAAAAGCGCGGCGACCCGTATAGTCGGCTCGCTCAATCGCGCGGAGGCCGCTCATGTCGTCCATCCCGAACGCCGCCGTCACGGTCGCGATCCTCGCGGTCGCCGTCGTGCTGATTCTCGGACTCGCCAATATGGTGCGCGAGGGGGCGGGCGACACTTCGCAGCGGCTGATGCGGTGGCGCGTGGGACTGCAATTCCTCGCCATCGTCATCGTCGTCATCGTGCTGTTGACGCGCATGCATTAGGGACGAAGCGATGGTGCGACTCAATCGCATTTACACCCGCACCGGCGACGACGGCACGACGGGTCTGGGCGACGGCGGGCGACGGCCGAAGTTCGACGCGCGCGTGACCGCTTACGGCGAGGTCGACGAGGCCAATTGCGCGATCGGCCTCGCCCGTCTCGCCACGGGCGCGGGCGACGACCCGCGCCTCGCCGCGATCGACGCGACGCTCGCGCGCGTGCAGAATGATCTCTTCGATCTCGGCGCCGACCTCTGCGCGCCGCCGGCGAAGGACAAGGCCGACGCCCGGCTGCGCGTGGCGCCGAGCCAGATCGAGCGGCTGGAGCGCGAAATCGACGCGCTCAATGCGGACCTCAGGCCGCTGCGCTCGTTCGTCCTGCCGGGCGGAACGCCCGCCGCCGCGGCGCTGCATCAGGCGCGCGCGATCTGCCGGCGCGCCGAGCGCAGCATGGTCGCGCTCGCGGCGATTCCGGGCGAGTCGGTCGGCGCGCCGGCGCTGGCCTACATCAATCGCCTGTCGGACTATCTTTTCGTCGCCGCGCGCGCCGCCAACGACCGCGGCCGCGGCGACGCGCTGTGGGTTCCCGGCGCTCATCAGGGCGAGACGTGAACGCATGACGTCGTTTCTGTTCGAGCCCCGCCCCCTGCCCTCGCTCTCTGTCGACGGCGTCGATGGTCGCTATCCCGTGGCGCGAATTTTCTGCGTCGGGCGCAATTACGAGGAGCACGCGCGCGAGATGGGGCAGGCGGTCGACCGCGAAAAGCCGTTCTATTTCTCCAAGAGCGCGACGGCGCTGCGCGAATCCGGCGCGATCCTCCCCTTTCCGCCGGGCACGACGAATTATCATTTCGAATGCGAGCTGGTGGTCGCGCTCGGGGCGCCGTTCTTCAAAGGGGCCGCGAGCGACGCGCTGCAAGCGGTTTACGGCTACGCCTGCGGCCTCGACATGACGCGCCGCGACCTTCAGCTCGCGGAGCGCGCCAAGCAGCGCCCCTGGACCCTCGGCAAGGACGTCGAGGCGAGCGCGCCGGTATCGCCCATCGCGCCCGCCGCGCGCATCGGCCACCCGAAGAGCGGACGCCTCGAACTCAAGCAGAATGGGATCGTTCGCCAATCGTCCGACATCGGCGCGATGGTGTGGTCGGTCGCCGAAATCCTCGCTCATCTCTCCGGCTTCTATCACCTGGGCCCCGGCGACCTGATCTTCACCGGCACGCCGGCGGGCGTCGGGCCGGTCTCGCCCGGCGATCGGCTCGAAGGCGCGATCGAAGGGATCGGCGCGCTGAGCGCGATCGTGGGCCCGAGCGAATGAGCGCCGAGGGGCGCCTCGCGACCGCGATCGGCGCGATCAGCGGCACTTCGATGGACGGCATCGACGTCGCGCTGATCCGCAGCGACGGACGCTCGCGCGTCGAGACGGGCCCGGGCGCGACCTTTCCTTACCCTGTCGAGGTCGGCGCCGCGCTTCGCGCGGTCGTCGCCGATCCGGATCGCGCGCTCGGGCCGCTCGCCGAGCTCGAACGCGCGGTGACCGACGCGCACGTCGCGGCGATCGAGGCTTTCCTGGCAAAGTTCGCCATCGACCGCGCAAGCGTCGCGCTGGTCGGACTGCACGGCCAGACGGTGCTGCATCGGCCGCGCGAAAAATTCACCCGTCAGCTCGGCGACGGCGCGCGCGCCGCCGCCGCGCTCGGGATCGACGTCGTCAACGACTTTCGCGCCGCCGACGTCGCGGCGGGCGGCGAAGGCGCGCCGCTCGTTCCGCTCTATCACGCGGCGATGTGCGCGGGCCTCGAACGCCCGCTGACGGCGCTCAATTGGGGCGGCGTCGGCAACGTCACCTATCTCGGCGCGAACGGCGAAATCATCGCCTTCGACACCGGCCCCGCCAATGCGCTGATCGACGACTTCGTCGCCAAGCGGCTGGGCGTCAGCCACGACGAAGGCGGCGCGTTGGCGGCCGCGGGGCGCGTCGACCAAGAGCTGGTCGCACGCTTCATGCGCGACGCCTACTTCGACCGCCCGCCGCCCAAATCGCTCGACCGCAATCACTTCCACGGCGTCGCGCGCGCGGCCGAAGGCTTAAGCGACGCCGACGGCGCCGCGACGCTCGCCGCCTTCACGGTCGAAGCGACCGCGGCCGCCGCGCGTCATTTTCCGGCGAAGGCGTCGCGATGGCTGGTGTGCGGCGGGGGACGGCGCAATTCGACGTTGATGCGCGCGCTCGCGGCGCGGCTCGCTGCGCGAGTCGATCCGATCGAGGCGATCGGCTACGACGGCGACATCGTGGAGGCGCAGTGCTTCGCCTATCTCGCTCTGCGATCGCGCCAGGGACTGCCGATTTCGCTGCCGACGACGACAGGCGCCCCGAGGCCGCTCACCGGCGGCGCGTACTGGCCGGCGCGGCGTTGAAAGCGAGACCATCATCCGGCGCGTCGCGCCGCCTTCTTCCGCAAGCGGCAGAAGGGACACGGCGGCGCCGCTAAGCCCCTCGCCCGCTTGCGGGAAGGGTTGGGGCGAGGGCGCGCGCAAAAGCCCGCAATCGCGGTCACGCCTTGTCGATCGCCCAGACGGACGGGCCGGCGGCGGCGAGGTACAACAAGACGAAGCAGAACGCGATCGCCAGTTCGCCGTGATTGAGGACGGGGAAAAATCCCATGGGGAAATGGACCATGAAATAGGCCACGGCCATGAAGCCCGACAGGATGAACGCCGCCGGACGCGTCAGGAACCCGACGACGAGGAGAGCGCCGCCGATCAGCTCGATCGAGCCGGTGACGATCAGCAAAGTGTGTCCGAGCATCTGTTCGATGCCGGGAAGGACCGGAAAGTTCAAAAGCTTGCCGGTTCCGTGCTCGAGAATCAGCAGCCCGGTCATGATGCGCAGGATCGCCTGGAGGTAGGGAGCCCAGGACGCGGGAAGGATTGTGAAGTTCACGGGATCGCCTGGTCGTTTGCGGGTCTCGGCCCATAGACGCGCGCGGGCCCGGCGCCCGCGCGACGACTGCTAAGTTATCGATTGGCGAACCCGTCAGACGACCTTCGCCACCTGCTCGAACGAGAAGCGCGGGCTGCGCGGGAACAGCTTGGCGGCGTCGCCGTA
>JBEKFO010000319.1:0-8366 GCA_050013275.1 Roseiarcus sp.
TTCCGGCGGCGGCAACAGGTTGGCGATGTCGATGACGCCGATCAGACGACCGTCCATCGCGATGACGCCACGCAGGAAGAGCTTGGCGGTCTCGGCGGCGATGTCCGGCGTCGGCTGGATCTGGTCTTCGCCCGCGGTGAAAATGTCGGAGACGCCGTCCACCAACAGGCCCGCGACCTGATTGCCGAACTCGACGACGATGATGGCGTGACGCGCGGTCGGCTGGGTCGGCGGAAAGCCGAGCCGCACCGCGAGATCGACGATCGGCAGCACGACGCCGCGCAAATTGACGACGCCGAGCACGAAGACCGGGGCGTGCGGCAGCGCCGTCGCCGGCGTCCAGCCCCTGATTTCGCGCACGGAGGTCGTGCCGACGCAAAATTCCTGGGAGCCGATATTGAACGCGATCAGCTCGCTGCCTTTGCCGGCCCCGGCTTTTACGCTCTCGCTCATGTGCGCACCCGTGTGTTGTTGCATTCAAGAAGATCGAAAGGCGCGGCGATACGGACGCATCCGATACGCCGCGCGCGTCCGCGTCAGAACTCCTGCCAGCTCTCGTCCGGGCCGTTGACAACGGCCTTGGCCGCCGGCCGTCGGACCGGTTCGGGCTTGCGAGCGGCCGCCGCCGGCGCTTGGGCGGTCGAAGCCTTCTTCAGCGGCTCGCGGAACGCGTGCGGCGCCGTCTTTTTCAGTTCCTTGCGCAGAGGATCTTCCGCGGCCTGCCTGATCCGGTAGCGCGAGATCAGCCGGCCGAGTTCCTCGGTCTCGCTGGACAGCGCGTGAGACGCAGCCGTTGTTTCCTCGACCATCGCCGCGTTCTTCTGGGTGACCTGATCCATCTCGTTGACGGCGGTGTTGACCTGCTGCAGGCCGGTCGCCTGTTCCTGGGCGCTGGCGGCGATATCGGTGATGATGGCGTTGATCTCCACCACTTGCGTGACGATCCGTTCGAGCGCCTTGCCGGTCTGGGTGACCAGCAGCACGCCCTGATCGACCTGTGCCGTCGAGGTGGAAATCAGGCCCTTGATCTCCTTGGCCGCTTCCGCCGAACGCTGGGCGAGCGCGCGCACTTCCGAAGCCACTACGGCGAAGCCGCGTCCGGCGTCGCCAGCGCGCGCCGCTTCGACCCCGGCGTTCAACGCGAGCAGGTTCGTCTGGAATGCGATTTCGTCGATGACACCGATAATCTGGCTGATCTGCTTCGAGGACTTGTCGATGCCGGTCATGGCAGCCATCGCCTCGCGCACCACTTCGCCGCTCTTGTCGGCGTCGACCTTGGCGGTCGAAACCACGTCGCGCGCGTGTTTGGCGCCCTCCGCCGTCTTCTTCACCGTCGCCGTGATCTGCTCGAGCGCGGCGGCGGTCTCTTCGAGGCTGGAAGCCTGCTGCTCGGTGCGCCGCGACAAATCGTCGGCGGCCGTAGAAATCTCGCCGGTTCCCGAGCGGATGGCCTGCGTGTTGGCGCTGATCGCCGACATCGAGCGTTCCAGCGTGTCCAGCGACGCATTAAAGTCGACGCGAAGCCGATCGAGCGAGGGGATGAATTCGACCTCGACGCGTTGCTCGAGATCGCCTTCGGCCAGCCGGCTGAGCCCGGCCGCGATCTGGTTGACGGCGATGTTGCGGGTCGTGACGTCAGTCATGTAATTGACGATTTTCACCACGCGGTTGTCGAGATCGAAAATCGGATTGTAGGAAGCCTGGATCCAGATTTCCTTGCCGCCCGCGCCGACGCGCTTGTATTCTTCGTTGATGCATTCGCCGCGATTCAGTCTGCGCCAGAAGTCCTGGTATTCGCTGGATTGAGCATAAGCCGCGTCCACGAACATGCGATGATGCTGGCCCTTGATTTTCTCCAGCGGATAGCCAGCCAGCTTGATGAAATTCTCGTTCGCCGTGAGAACGTTGCCCTCGGCGGAATATTCGATGACGGGTTGCGCTCGGGAAATGGCGTCGAGCTTTCCGGCGTTCTCGGCGGCCAGCAATTTGGCGGCGGTGATATCCGTAGCGACCTTGATCACCTTGAGGACGGTCCCCGACTTGCTGACGACCGGATTGTACGATGCCTGAATCCAGACTTCCTTCCCGGCCTTGCCGATGCGCTTGTACTCGCGAGCGTCAAACTCGCCGCGACCGAGCTTGGCCCAGAATTCCTTGTAGTCTGAACTTCTGACATAGTCCGGGTCGACAAACAGGCTGTGATGCTTGCCTTGGATTTCCGACAATTCGTAACCGAGCAGGCGGCAGAAATTCTCGTTGGCGATGATGATCTTCCCGTCCGGTTCGAACTCGATGATGGCGAGAGAACGGCTGAGGGCTTTGAGAATGCGCTTGGCGTCACCGCCAAAATCAGGATGAAACATCAAAATTATTCCTATTTTTCCAGACCGGGCGAGGACGTCGACGCAACGATTCCGCCTCGGTTTTTCGTCGGACAGCGCAAATGGGCCGACGATCGGCCGGACGCTGCGCCCCCGAGGCAGGTTCGAGACGATTGAAGAAAGGACATGTCGGGTTCGGCGCCGACGCGACGCAGCGGCATCATGCCTTCGTCGACTCCGCGGGGAAGCCGACGATCGGTCAGGAATGAACAATGAAGAGCAGCGGTTAACGAAGCGTTCCAAATCGAATGGTTTCCGCTCGGAATTGAAATCATTATGCTTTCGCTTCGTCCTCGGACCAGTGCAGCGACGGGCCGGCGTCGCCGAAAGAACGATCCTGCCGATCACGGGCGGCGGCGAGAAAAGTCGACGAAACCGCAACTTCCTGTAGGATCGCGGCTTCGCTTCCTCCTCGACCTCAGGATATCGCCGTGACCCTCAACAAGCAGATCGTCCTCGACTCCCGGCCGACCGACAAGGTTACGCCCGCCAATTTCCGCCTCGTCGAGGCGCCGCTCGCCGCCCCCGGCCCCGGCGAAGTGCTGGTGCGCCACCATTATCTCTCGCTCGACCCTTACATGCGCGGTCGGCTCAGCGACGCCAAATCCTACGCCAAGCCGCAGGAAGTGGGCGCGACGATGGGCGGCGGGACGGTCGGCGAGGTCGTCGCCTCGAACAATCCGCGCTTCAAGCCGGGCGACTTCGTCGTCGGCATGGGCGGATGGCGGCTCTACGCGTTGAGCGACGGGCGCGACCTCAACGTCGTCGACGCCGCGACGATCCCCCTTCAGGCCTACCTCGGCCCGGTCGGCATGCCCGGCGTCACCGCTTGGTACGGCCTCAACAAGATCATTGCCCCGAAGAAGGGCGAGACGGTCGTCGTCTCCGCCGCCACCGGCGCGGTCGGCTCGGTCGTCGGCCAACTGGCGAAGATCGCCGGCGCGCGGACGGTCGGCGTCGCCGGCGGCGCCGACAAGTGCGCGTATGCGACGAGCGACCTCGGCTACGATGTCTGCGTCGATCACAAGTCGCCGCGTTTCGCCGATTTCGCGCGCATCGCGATCTGTGGCCTGATCGCATCCTACGAGGGGCCGCCGACCGCGCTGCCGAACATGGCGTTGTTTCTCGTGCGGCGGATCAAGGTCGAGGGCTTCATCGTTTCCGACCACTTGCCGCTATGGCCGCAGGCGATCGGCGAACTCGCCGGTCATGTCGCGGCGGGGCGCCTCCACTGGCGCGAGACGATCCGCGACGGTTTGCAGAGCGCGCCGCAGGCGCTGGTCGACCTGTTGCACGGCGGGAATTTCGGCAAAATGCTCGTCAAGCTTGTTTGAGCTATGCTAAAGACCAGCTCAAAATTGAGTTGAGCTCAAACGCCGCACGGTCTATGTTTCAGTCATGAAGCTCGCCGAGTGGCTCACGCGCAGCGGCGTCAAGCGCGCCGATTTCGCGCGCCGCATCGGCGTTTCGCCGGGCGCGGTGACGCAGATTTGCCGCGAAGACGGCGCCTGGGTGTCGCGCGAGACCGCCCAGCGCATTCTCGTGGAGACGCGCGGCGCGGTCACGCCGAACGATTTTCTCGACGGCGCGGTTCCGTCGGATTGGGGAAGCCAAATGTCGCACCATGTCACCCAGGCCATCGAGGCGATCGCGCGCGGCGAAATCGTCGTCGTCACCGACGACGACGACCGCGAGAACGAGGGCGATCTCATCGTCGCCGCCTCGCTGTGCACGCCGGAGAAGATGGCCTTCATCATCCGCAATTGCTGCGGCATCGTCTGTGCGCCGCTGACCGGCGACGAGGCGCGGCGCCTGCATCTCAACCCGATGGTGGCGATGAACGACGCGCCGCTCGGCACCGCGTTCACGGTCTCGGTCGACGTCAAACACGGAATGACCACCGGCATTTCCGCCGAGCAGCGCTGCAACACCGTGCGCGCGCTCGCCAACGGCAACATGGGGGCCAGCGATTTCGTCCGCCCCGGCCACGTGTTCCCGCTGATCGCCAAGGACGGCGGCGTGCTGATGCGCTCGGGCCACACCGAAGCCGCGGTCGATCTGTGCAAGCTCGCCGGACTGCCCCCGGTGGCGGTGATTTGCGAACTGGCCAACGACGACGGCACGGTAATGGTCGGGCCGCAGATCGAGACCTTCGCCGCCAAGCACGGTCTCGCGCGCATCTCGGTGGCCGATCTCATCGCCTATCGTCAGGCGCGCGAGAAGTTGGTCGAGCGCGTCGCTTGCTTTCCGGTCAAGACGCCGATCGGCGAGCTGACCGGCTACGCCTATCGCACCACTTTCGATCCGGTGCTGCATTTCGCCTTCGTGCACGGCGCGATCGGCGACGGACGCGACGTGCCCGCGCGTCTGCACCGCGCCGACATCATCGGCGATATTTTCGGCGCCGGCGTCATCCCGCGCGTGCTGCAGCGTTTCAAGGAGGAAGGCCGCGGCGTGCTCGTCTATCTGCGCGATGGCTCAGCGGGCGTGCCGACCAACCTCAGCGGCGCCGAGCCGCAGAGCTCGGATGGCGTGCGCGCCACGCAATGGCGCGAAATCGGCCTCGGCGCGCAAATCCTGCGCGACCTCGACGTCTCCTCGATCCGCCTGCGCACCGAGAATCCGCGAAAATACGTCGGCCTCGCCGGTTTCGGCATCGAAATCGCCGTGGTGGAGCCGATCGACGGCTAGAATTCGTCAGCAATCAAACGAATCATCGGGCCGTCATTGCGAGCAAAGCGAAGCAATCCAGGCTAAGCCGCCGCAAACCCAACGTCTGGATTGCTTCGCCTTGCTCGCAATGACGGATAACATCGTTCTTATTTCCTGACGGACCAAAAGCCGCGGCTCAGCCGCCCATCAACGCCCCGACGTGCGCGGCCACGCAGCGCCCTAGGCCTTCGAGATCGTAGCCGCCCTCGAGCAGCGAGACGATGCGGCCGCCGCAGCGCTTTTGCGCCAGCTCCATCAGCCGTTGCGTCGCCCAGGCGAAGTCGGTCTCGCGCAAGTTGAGACCGCCCAGGGGATCGCGATAGTGGGCGTCGAACCCCGCGGAGACGATGACGAGATCGGGGCCGAACGCCTCCAGGCGCGGCAGGAGCGCCTGCGCGAAGGCTTCACGGAACGCTTCGCCGCCGTCGCCCGCGCGCAGCGGCGCATTGACGATCTGATCGTGCTCGCCGCATTCGCTGCGCGCGCCGGTGCCGGGATAAAGCGGCATTTGATGGGTCGAGGCGTACATCACGCTTGCGTCGTTCCAGAAGATGTCTTGCGTGCCGTTGCCGTGGTGGACGTCGAAATCGACGATCGCGACGCGCTCGAGCCCATGCGTGGCCTGCGCGTGGCGGGCGGCGATCGCCGCGTTGTTGAAGAAGCAAAATCCCATCGGCGTGGCCGTTTCGGCATGGTGCCCGGGCGGCCGCGTGGCGACGAAAGCGTTGTCGATGCCGCCCCGCGCCACTTCGTCGACCGCGTAGATCGCGCCGCCCGCGGAGCGTAGCGCCGCCTCCCAGGTCCCCGGCGACATCGCGGTGTCGGAGTCGAGCTGAACGTGCCCCTGACTCGGCGAGGCTTGTTCGATCGCGGCGACGTAGTCGGCGCGGTGAACGCGGGTCAGCGCCGCAATCGGCGCGCGCGGCGCGTTCTCGCGAATGAGCAGTTGAAACATCTCATGTTCGAGGGCCTGGTCGACGGCGCGCAGACGTTCCGGCCGCTCGGGATGCCCCTCGCCCATGTCATGGGCCGAGCAGGCCGCATGAGTCACCAGAAGCGTAGTCACCGAGAGCAATCCTCGACAAGAGTCGTTTCCATCCGCTTCGACCGAGCATCGCCGGAATGTTCGCAAATGTCCACACGTGCGAACAACGGCGCGACGGCCGCCGCTCACTTCGGCAGCGGTTCCGGCGCGCAACTCAACGACTTGACTTGGTCTTCCGCCGCGGCATAGAGGCTCGGCAATTCGCTGAACGCCCGCATCACCACAAAACCTTCGGTCGTCGCCGAGACGATGCGCAGATCCTGCGAGGGGTTGTCTTCGTCGTCGTGGGCGGCCAGCACGCGCAACTGGGCGGGCGTGACGATGATCGCCTCCATCAGGCCGTGCGTCGCCGCCTTGTCGGTCAGGGCGTAGAACACGGCGCCGCGCCGCGTGTGAAAAGACAAAGACGCGAAGCCGGCGCGTCCGACCGGCGCCTTGACGCGCTCCGGGCCGGCGCTGAGGTCGAAGCGGCAAAAGGCGCTGGCCAGCGCGGGATCGGCGTACGGGAAGAGACGCTCGGTCGGGCTCGCCCGCGCCAGCGCGACAGTGGCGTTGACGGGGCCGAGGTCCGCGAGCCGGGCGAAGGCGTCGCGGGTCGCGACCACCGGAATGATCAGGATCACGATGAAATGCACGAGCGCGGCGACGATCACGACGGCCGCCAGAAATGTCGCCGCGCCGCCCAGAAATTCGCGCGCGTTCATGCGCAATCGTCCCTGGCGATGGACGGCGTGGCGCTCTTTTCGATGCCGCCCGCGGTGGCGCTGAGCGGCGAATCGTAGAGCCGCAGCACCAGCGCGAACGGCTCCGGCGCGCCGATCGGCAGCCAATTACCGGCGTGCGCGGTCGCCGAAACCAAAATCGAAAACCCGCCGTCGGCGTCTCGTAAGATCTCGCTGGAGCGGAAGCCATAGCGCCCCGCCGCGTTTTCGACCGGATAGCCTTCGCGACCGACCAGACTGAGCGTCCAGTAGCGCGCCGCCGGCGTTCGCGATCCTACCCGATACGAACAACGCGCGTCGAGCGGCCGACCGGCGTCGTCGACGCGCGCGACGAGTTGCAGGCCTTCGCCGAGCGCCAGCGGAATCTCGCCGCTTCGCTCCAGACCGGCGCGCGTGTACGGGTCCGCATCGAGCGATCCCGCCGTCGCCTCGGCGTTCCAGGGGCCGATGGCGACGACGCCGAACGGGCCGCCGGCGGCCAGGATCGCCTCGCTCGCCCAAAGGCCTAGCGCAAGCCCGATCGCGCACGCCGCAATTGCCTTCACCAACATCGTCACGCGAGAAGTCCTGTGGCCAAGCCTCGACCGACATGAAAGCCGCGATCGACGACAAGCCCGATTCGATAAATCGCGAGACCGACTCGCGAAGTCAAGCGCGCGCCGATCAGGGCGACATGACGCCGCCGCGAATGATCGTCACCCCTTCGTTCCCGTCGGCCGCGTATTCGGTCGGCGACCCCGACGCCGCGCCGTGCCTTTGCGCGGAGCGCGCGATGTCGCCGATTTCGAGGATGATCCGCGTCGAGCGCGACGACAACCCGATTTGGC
This sequence comes from Roseiarcus sp., assembly GCA_050013275.1. GTDB lineage: Bacteria > Pseudomonadota > Alphaproteobacteria > Rhizobiales > Beijerinckiaceae > Roseiarcus. Next base: position 7,688 of record JBEKFO010000319.1, read on the forward strand.
GCGGCGCCTCGACGATGCCCGCGCCGGTCTTGTCCAGCGGCGCGACGGCGATTTCTCCGCCCGCCCCTGGCGCAGGCGCGGGGACGCCGAACGGCGGCTTCGCCTCGAGGCCCTGATGGGCGTAAGCCATGATCGCGCGCCAGGTCTGCGCCGGCAGCGCGCCGCCTTGCATATTGCCGGTCATCGACGAATTGTCGTCGTTGCCGAACCAGACGCTGCCGACCAGATTGCCGGTGAAGGCGTTGAACCAAGCGTTGGTCGGCCCATTTGTCGTGCCGGTCTTGCCGGAGATGATCAGACCGGGAATCTGCGCGGCGCGACCCGTGCCCTCGGTGAGCACGTGGGTCAGGATGTTGTTCATCTCGGCGACCTTGTCGGCCGACAGGACCTGAACCGGCGCCGGCCCGTTGGCGGCGTGGGTGTAGATCGTCTGGCCGGTCGAATTGCGAACTTCGATCGCAGCGTAAGGAGTCGCGCGCTTGCCGCCATTGGCCAACAGCGCGTTGGCGGCGACCATGTCGATCATCTTGACTTCGTCGGCGCCGACCGGCAGCGAAACGGTGTCGACGAGCGGCGTCGTCAGCCCCATTTTTCGCGCCGTCTCGATGATCTTGGAGCGCCCGAGCTCGGCGATCTTGGCTTGGTGATAGGGCTTGCCGGCCGGCCAGTAGGCCTCGCC
>JBEKFO010000320.1:0-4964 GCA_050013275.1 Roseiarcus sp.
GAGGAACTCGACGACGCGATCCGCGCCCTGCGGCCGGAGGTGGAAAATCCCGCGACCCTGGTTCCTTGCGACCTTCGCGACCACGCAGCGATCGACCGGCTTGGCGAGGCCCTCTTCCGTCGCTGGGGCCGTCTCGACGCCTTGGTCGGCAACGCCGGCGCGCTCGGGCCGCTGTCGCCGCTGCATCACGTCGAACCCAAGCAGTGGGACGACGTCTTAAGCCTCAACGTCACCGCCAACTGGCGCCTGATCCGCGCGCTCGATCCGCTGCTGCGCCAATCCTCGGCCGGACGGGTCGTCTTCCTCACCTCGGGAGCGGCGAGCCGCACAGAGCTGCGCGCCTATTGGGGCCCCTACGCTGTTTCCAAAGCGGCGCTCGACGCCCTCGCCCGCACTTACGCCGCCGAGACCGTCAACACCTCGCCAATCCGCGTCATGCTGGTCAATCCCGGCCCGCTGCGCACGCGCATGCGCGCGGCGGCGATGCCCGGCGAAGATCCGGCGACCCTGCGCGCGCCCGAGGAGCTGGCGCCCAAGATCGTCGCCATCTGTTCGCCCGACTGGCGGGAAACCGGCAAACTCTATGATTTTCCGACAGATCGGATCATGAGCTTCGCCCCGCCCGCGTGAGCCCGGTCGCGAGGGCCGCCGGAAGGGCGCGAGAAGGATCGTTTGGACGCATGACGAAAGCGTTGCTCATCATCGACGTGCAAAACGCCATTCTCTAGGGCAAGGGAACGCCCGCGCGGCAGCCGCATATCGATGCCGCGTTGAACGAGGTCGTCGCGCGCCTTCGGCGGCTTCAGCAAAAGGCTCGCTCAGCAGGCGTGCCGATCGTAGTGGTGCAGCACGATGGCGACGAGCGGCATCGATTGGCGGTCGGGTCCAACGGATGGGCCGTTCGCCTGGAACTGGCGCCCATCGCCGGCGACGTGGTCGTTCACAAGAGAAGCTGCGATTCGTTCTTCGAAACCGATCTTGCCGACCGTCTCCGCGAGCGATCCGTGACGCATCTCGTGGTCGGCGGCTGCATGACGCAATTCTGCGTCGACACCACGGTCCGCCGCGCGGCCTCGCTGGGCTATGACGTGACGCTGGTCTCCGACGGCCATTCGACCGCGGACATGGGCGATCTGGCCTTCAACCAGATCATCGCCCACCACAACGCAACTCTCGACGGCTTTGACGCCGGCAACCATTCCGTCGAGGTCCGTGCGGCCGACGAGATTGAATTCTGACGCCAAGAGCGAGTCGCGTCGCTGGGCGCAGGTCGAAACGCCGCGGTCCGTATTCCGGGCGGCTCGAGGACCAGCCGGCGACGCTGGCGGGGAACTTCAAGACGACACGCAACCGATTTTCCTTGCGCTTCCGCCGCGCTCGTTTATAAGCGCGCGACCGAAGCGTCCCGCTGGGGGCTGAACGGAAGGCCGTGGCCGAACTTCATCAGTTCGGACGCGGCAGGGCAAGACGCCCGGCTTCCCGTGTTCCCGCCTTCGAACGATCCGCCTCGAGCCTTTCCAACGGGCTCGAAGGGCTCAGCGTGGGACGCCTCGCGAAACGGAAAAGGAAAGGCTCACCATGGCTCTTTACGAGCATGTCTATCTGGCGCGTCAGGACGTGACCGCGCCGCAAGTCGAAGCGCTGACGGAACAGCTCAAGTCCACCATCGCCGCCAACGGCGGCTCGGTCTCCAAGGTCGAGGCGTGGGGTTTGAAGTCGCTCGCGTTCCGCATCAAGAAGAACCGCAAAGCCTATTTCACGCTGCTCAACATCGACGCGCCGCCGGCGGCGATCGTCGAATTGGAGCGTCAGCTCGGCCTCAACGAAGACGTGATCCGCTATATTACGCTGCGCGTCGACGAACACGAAGCCGGCCCGTCGGCGATGCTGCGCAAGCGCGACGACGGCGAGCGCGAAGAGCGCGGCGGCCGTGGCCCGCGCGGCGACCGCCCCGATCGTGGCGATCGTCCCGATCGCGGCGACCGTCCCGACCGTCCCCGTCGTCCACGTGACGACGCCCAAGCTGGAGCATTCTGATGGCGACCGCGCCCCGCCGCCCGTTCTTCCGCCGCCGCAAGTCCTGCCCGTTCACCGGCGCCAACGCGCCCAAGATCGACTACAAGGACACGCGCCTGTTGTCGCGCTACATCTCCGAGCGCGGCAAGATCGTCCCTTCGCGCATCACCGCCGTCTGCGCGGCCAAGCAGCGCGAGCTCGCCCAGGCGATCAAGCGCGCGCGTTTCCTGGGATTGCTGCCCTACGTCATTCGTTGACCGACGCCGGCGCGCCTGCGTCGCGCCAACGACAAGAAGTCCCGCGCGGGCGTTTCCCTTGGCGCGGGACGAGTTGGGAAAGGCGGGCCGTTCCGGCCTTTCCCTAACCGCCTGGAGCCGCGGGACAGCGTGAACGTCATGATGAACCGAATTGGCGTGCCCGTCGGCGCCGGGCTTTCGTCCGCCCTGCTGTTCGTCGTCACCGTGAAGGGCACGGCGATCGCGATGGCGCTGGCCTATCTCGCGCCGCTGCCGATCATGATCGCCGCGCTCGGCTGGGGCGCCCTCAGCGGCGCGTTGGCGTGCATCGCCGCCTGCGCTTGCGTCGCGGCCGTCGTCGAGCCGCTTTCCGGCCTGTTGTTCGCGCTGACCATCGCCCTGCCCGCCTGGGGGCTCGCTTCGTTCGCGAGCCTGCCGGAATCCCGCCTTCCCTGGCGCAGGCGCGCGCCGCCGTCGGAATGGATGTCGGTCGGCGCGATCGTCACCCTCGCCGCCGTGCTCGGGGCGCTGATCAGCCTCGCGGCGCTCGTCGCGTTGATCGTGGTCTACGGCGGCTACGACAAGGGCTTGCAGGCTTTCGCCGATGCGCTCCAACCCGCCATCGAGGAGGCGACCGGCGGCGCCGCCGGCCTCCTGCCCGAGGGCGAGACCGCCAATGAGTTTGCGCTCAGCGTCGTGCGTCTTTCGCCCGCCGCGATCGCCGGATCGACGTTGCTGATGTTTTGCGTCAATCTCTACGCCGCCGCGCGCTCGGCGGCGTTGTCGCGCCGGCTGCCCCGACCGTGGCCGGACATCCCCAGCTCGCTCGTCCTGCCCGCGCCGATGGCCGCGCTCGCGCTCGCCTCGCTGGCGCCGGCCTTCGCGCTGCCGGCGCCGGCCAACCAATACGCCTGGATCGTCGCCGGCGCGCTCGGCGCAGCGTTCGTCTTGCAGGGCCTGGCCGTGCTGCACGCGCTGTCGCGCGGCCTGCCGATGCGTCCCTGGCTGCTCGCGGCGCTCTATTTTTGTTGCTTCATCCGCTCGAATTGGACTCTGCCGGCGATCGCGATCGTCGGCCTGCTCGAGAGCTTCGCGTCGCTGCGCGCCCGCGCGGCGGCGAGCAAATCGAAAATCTGAACCCCAATCCCGTCAATCGAAGGAGACAAGTCATGGATGTCATTTTGTTGGAACGCGTCGGCAAACTCGGCCACATGGGCGACACCGTGCGCGTCAAGGACGGTTTCGCCCGGAACTTCCTGCTGCCGCGCGGCAAGGCGCTGCGCGCCACCGAGGCGAACAAGAAGAAGTTCGAGAGCCAGCGCGCCGATCTCGAAGCGCGCAACGCCGAGCTCAAGGGCGACGCCGCGGACAAGTCGGCCAAGCTCGACGGCAAGAGCTTCATCATCATTCGCCAGGCCGGCGAAACCGGCCAGCTCTACGGGTCGGTCTCGGCTCGCGACATCGCCGAGGCGCTCACCGCCGCCGGCTACCCGACCCATCGCAACCACATTTCGCTGTTGCACCCGATCAAGGCGCTCGGCCTGCACAAGACGCCGGTGCATCTCCATCCCGAGGTCGAGGCCTTCGTGACGATCAACGTCGCGCGCTCGCCCGAACAGGCCGAGCGTCAGGCCAAGGGCGAGGATCTCACGGTGCGCGAGGAAACCTCGATGGACGATCTCGGCCTCGAGGTCGGCAAGGCCTTGGCCGAGGCCGGCCCGGGCGAGAGCCTGGCGCGCGACTAAGAGCGCTTTTGCGCTCAGGCGAACCGGAATTCGCTGACGTGGCGGTATTCGCTCTCGGGTCTGAGGACGCAGGGGCTGAAATGGCGCCGATTGGGCGAATCCGGGAACGCCTGCGGCTCCAAGCAAAGGCCGGCGTACGGGCCGTAATGCGCGCCGTCGAGGCCCGGCGCCGGGCAATCGAGCTTGGCTGCGTCGTAGACCTGCACGCCGGGTTCGGTGCTGTGCAGCTCCATGGTCAGGCCGTTTCGCGGCGAGCGCAGCCTAGCGATCGGCGCCAGCCCGGTTTCGTCGGGAACATGCGAGGCGACGAAATTGGTGTCGTAGTCCTGGCCTGAGGCGTTGCGGATCGGGCGCGCCAGGCGGAAGTCGAACGGCGTCCCCGCGACCGAGCGGATCTCGCCGGTCGGGATCAGCTCGGCGTCGGCCGGCGTGTAGAAGTCGCTCAACAGCGTCAGTTCGTGGTCGCGCACGTCGCTCGAGCCGTCGAGGTTGAAATAGGCGTGCTGGGTGAGATTGACGATCGTCGGCCTGGCGCATCGCGCCGTCAGCTCGACGCGCAGGATCGCGGGCTCCATGAGCCGGTAGACGCAGGTCGCGGTCAAGGCGCCGGGAAATCCGGCCTCGCCGTCGGGCGATTCGTGAACGAGCGTCACAGACGACGCGTCATGGCTGCCCAATTTCCATATTTTTCGGCCGAAGCCGTTCGGTCCGCCGTGCAGCGTATGCTTTTCGCCCGGCTTGCGCTCGAGCTCGTAGACCGCGCCGTCCAAGGCGAAACGGCCGTTGGCGATGCGGTTGGCGTAACGTCCGGGGACGGCGCCGAAACTCGGGGAATGGGCGAGGTAGTCTTCGATCGAGTTGAGGCCGAGCGTCACCCGTTGCGGGCCGTTCGCCGAGGGTACGACGAGATCGCGCACCACCGCGCCCCAATTGAGGATATTGGCGCTCGCCCCCGCCTTCGAGGCGA
>JBEKFO010000321.1:0-4943 GCA_050013275.1 Roseiarcus sp.
ATCACGCCGGCCGAGGCGCGCCGATGACGCCGTTTCAAGGCGCCTCGCACCGCCGCTTCAATGCGCTGACGCGCGAATGGGTGCTGGTGTCGCCGCACCGCACGCAGCGGCCCTGGCAAGGGCAGATCGAGCGGCCGGCGCAGCCCGCCGTCGTCGCCTACGATCCTGAATGTTATCTCTGCCCCGGCAACAAGCGCGCGCACGGCGACGTCAACCCCGACTACCTGCACACTCTGGTCTTCGACAACGACTTTCCCGCCCTGCGTCGCGAAGCGAGCGAAGGCGCCGTCGATTGCGGCGGACTGATCGTGGCCGAACCGGAGAGCGGCGTCTGCCGGGTGATCTGCTTCTCGCCGCGCCACGACCTGACGCTCGCCCGCATGAGCGTGGAGGAGATTGAGCCGGTGGTGCGGGTGTGGGCCGAGCAGTATCGCGAACTCGGCGCCCTCGAGGCGATCAACTGGGTGCAGATCTTCGAGAACCGCGGCGCCATGATGGGCGCCAGCAACCCGCATCCGCATTGCCAGATTTGGGCGAGCCAGAGCCTGCCCAATGAGGCGGCGAAGGAACTGGTTTCGCAGACCGCTTACCGCCTCGATCGCCGCGGCTGCCTGCTGTGCGACTATCTCAAGCTCGAACTCGCGTCCGGCGAACGGGTGGTCTGCGAGAACGAGCATTTCGTGGCGCTGGCGCCGTTCTGGGCGGTGTGGCCGTTCGAGACGCTTGTGCTGCCGCGTCGACATTTCGGCGCGATGGACCAACTGAGCGACGCGGAGACGAGGGGCCTGGCCGACATCCTGCGGGCTCTGACGATCCGCTACGACAATCTGTTCGAGATTCCGTTTCCCTATTCGATGGGCTTCCACCAGTCGCCGACGGACGGGTCGGAGCATCCGGAATGGCACTTCCACGCGCATTTCTATCCGCCGCTGCTGCGCTCGGCGACGGTGCGCAAGTTCATGGTCGGCTTCGAATTGCTCGGCTCGCCGCAGCGCGACATCACGCCCGAGAGCGCCGCGCAACGGCTGCGCGATCAGCCGGCGGCGCACTACCTCGAACGGCCCGACAATCGGGACGGCAATCGGCGCTGAAGCGCGGGCCGCCGTTTTCGCCGCCGCCCGCTCCGCCGCAATTTCCGGTTTCGGCTTGATCAAAATCAAGGCGACGAGGGCGTCTCGACCTAATCTCCTTTTTTACTTGCGTTTTTCGCGCAAGACCCCTGCTGCGTCTGGGAGGAAGAAATCATCATCAGTGATCGGACGTCGAAAGGGCGGGAATTCGGGTTCAGGATTCCGGCGGCGACTTCGAGGACGCGTTCAAACGGAAAGCGGTGAAGGCGGGGGCTTTTTGCTCGGCGTCCTTTTGGGCGCGGAGTGGGTTGCGGGCGGGAAGTCACACGGAGGATGTCATGGTCAAGGCACAAACGCGGCGCATTCTGGTTTTGTCGGCGGCGGCGGCGCTCGCCGTCGGCGCGGTTCAGACGGCTCATGCGACAGACCCGACGCCCAAATGGTGCGCGGGCGTCAAGATCGCGGCGTTCCCCGGCGGTCCGCAGGGCGGCGTGTTCGCGAACAACGTCTATAACGGCTACCGTCAGGCCGAACTCGATCTTGGGCCGGCCGTCACCTACTACTTCTCCAACTGGGATCCGAACCTGATGATCACCCAGTTGCAGCAGGCCATCGCCACCAAGGTCGACGGCATCGCCTTCATGGGCCATCCAGGCGACGCGGCCACCGATCCGCAGATCGACAAGGCGTTCGCCCAGGGCATCATCTTCACCACAGCGAACACCGCGCTGCCCATCGCGCAGGCGAAGTACGGGCCTGACGGCATGGGCTACGTCGGCGCGCCCAACCACGCCGCCGGCTACGCGCTCGGCGCCGAGGCGGCCAAGCGGGCCGGGCTGAAGGCGGGCGACCTTGCGTTCGTATGGGGTCTCAAGGGCCAGGGCGGGGACCGCGGCTCGCGCACGGTCGGCGTGATCGAGGCGATCGAGAAGACCGGCGCCAAGGTGATCTACCAGGAGATCGACAAGGCGACCGACGCCGATCCGAACGCCGGCACCCCGGTCTTCGTCGGCGTGATAAAGGCCAATCCGGGCATCAAGCTCGTCGTCACCGACCACGGCGCGCTGACGGCGAACGTCGGCGTCTACGCCCGCGCGGCGTCGTTGAAGCCGGGCGAAGTGTTCTTCGCCGGCTTCGACATGTCGCCGGCCACCGCCAAGGCGATCAAGGAGGGTTACCAGGAACTGGTGATCGACCAGCAGCCCTATCTGCAGGGCTATCTGCCGATCCTCAACATCTGCCTGACCAAGAAGTACGGATTCTCCGGCCTCGACATCAACACGGCCGGCGCATTCGTCGACCCCAAGAACGTCGACGCCGTCGCGCCGCTTGCGGCGAAGGAAATCCGGTAGTGTAATGATGATGTGACTGCGTGAGGCGCCGCCGAGGCGGCGCCTCGTTCGAATCGAGACGGCCGGGAGGGTCGATTGGCCGAGTCTGAGACTGCGGGGGCCCAAGCGCCGCCAGTCATCGAGTTGCGCAGCGTCTCCAAGACCTTCGGCGAGGTGAGGGCGCTGCAAAACGTCAACTTCGCCGTCAACCGGAAAGAGATCGTCGGACTGCTCGGCGACAACGGCTCGGGCAAGTCGACGCTCGTCAAGCTGGTGATGGGCTATTACGCGCCCGACGGCGGCGGCGAGGTGTGGTTCCACGGCCAGCGCGAAGACAATTGGTCGGTCGCGAAGGCGCGCGGCCTGGGCATCGAGACCGTCTACCAGGAGCGCGCGCTCTGCGAGAAGCAGCCGATCTGGCGCAACATGTTCATGGGCCGCGAGTTGCGCACGCGCTTCGGCCTGCTCGACGTCGCTCGCATGCGCGGCGAATGCGCGCGGCTGATGAGCGAGCACATGGGCTTCACCTCGGCCGCCGTCCACCCCAACAACATCGTCGCGACGATGTCGGGCGGCGAGAAGCAGGGCGTGGCGATCACCCGCGCGCTCTATTTCGAGGCCGAGCTGGTCATCCTCGACGAGCCGACGATGGGGCTCTCGCTCAGCGAGACGAAGAAGACGCTCGATTTCGTGCGCAGCATCAAGGCGGCGGGCAAGTCGGCGATCTTCATCGACCACAACATCTTCAACGTCTATCCGGTCGTCGACCGCCTCTACGTGCTCGACCGCGGTAAGGTCGCCGGGGTTTACAACCGCAGCGAAATCTCGATGGATCAGCTGATCGAGCGCCTCTATCACGTCGCCCGCACCGGAACGCTCGAGTAAACCCATGGCCGAAGACGCTCTTCCCGCCCGCAAAGCCCGCGACAATCGTGGCGCGCCGCCGTCGCTGCTGCTCCGCTACGGTAGCCAGATGGGCATCATCGGCGTCGGCTTGGCGATGTGGCTCGCCTTCGTCGTCGCCGCGCCGCGGGTGTTCACCGATGTCGACATCTATCGCGCCTTCGCCGAAACGACGCCGCAATTCGGCATCGCGGCGCTGTCGCTGACCTTCGTCGTCGTCACCGGCGAGATCGACATCTCGTTTCCCGACGTCATGGCGCTGGGAACGGCGGCTTTCTGCCTCGCCACCGCCTACGGCGGCGCGCCGTGGTGGATCGGCCTGATCGCCGCGCTGGCGACCGGCGTCGCCTGCGGATTCGTCAACGGCCTACTGGTCGCCACCCTCAACATCCCCTCGCTTGTCATCACAATCGGCACCTCGTTCCTCTATCGCGGGCTCGAGCTCGTGCTGATGGGCGGCACCGGCGTGCCGCTGGGCGCCGACCAGTATCCGCAGATGCACGCGTTGCTGCGCGGCGAGGTGTGGGGCTTTCCGGTGCAGACGCTGTGGATGGTCGCGATCTTGATCGCCGAATGGATCCTGCTCAATCGCACTAAGTTCGGCGCGCACGTGTTCCTCACTGGCGACAACCAGATCAGCGCCCGGCTGACCGGCGTCAACACGTCGCGGGTCAAGATCAAGGCCTTCGTTCTGGTCGGCGTTACCGCGGTGTTCTGCGGTCTCATGAGCTCGATCTACGGCTATTATTTCTGGCCGACGACCGGCGCGGGATCGCTGCTCAACACCATCGCTTCGGTGTTCCTCGGCGGCACGTCGGTGTTCGGCGGCACCGGGTCGGTCGTCGGCACCTTCGTCGCCTCGTTCATCATCGGCGCGATCAACGCCGGCATCGTCTCGGCCGGCGTCAACGCCTTCTACACCCAGCTCGTCTTCGGGCTGGTGATCGTCGTCTCGGTGGTGTTGCAGACGATCATCGACCGGCGCATCCGTCGGCAGTCCGTCACCGGGCGGTGAAACCCGCTCGTAGCGGGCGTCGCAAGGCCGGAAGCGATCTCCATACCGATCCACGACGGGGATAGCGCGCCAACCCGATCGTTTCGGCGCGGCGGCCCGTTCCGCTGCCGGCCGTGCGTCAACTGCAGTCTTGTCAAGACCGGGCACTCGTGGTTTTGCTGAACTAATCAGCATTTCGGCTGATTCGACGAGGTCGTCGCCTGAGATCGTCGACGGCCGGCGGGTCGTTTTGGAAGGGTGAATGACCGACGGCGGCTCCAGGTCCGAAACGCTGTCGCCTGCGATGGCGCAAGCGCTCGACGCCGGGCTGGGCGGTCTCGCCTTGGTCGCGGGCTATTACCGGATCGCCGCCGATCCGTTGCAGCTGCGCCACCAACTGGCGCTGACGGGCCGGCTCGCCAATGCCGAAGATCTCGTGCGCGGCGCGAACATCCTGCAGTTGAAATCGCGCATTCTAAGCCGCGTCACGGCCAAGCGCCTCGCCGCGATCCCCTATCCCGCGATCATGGGGCTGAAAGACGGGGGATTCGCGGTCCTCGCAGCGGGTTCGGCGAAAGGTCGAGTGCGCCTGTTCGACCCGATCGGCCGCTCCGCGCGGGAGCTTTCGGTCGAGGAGGCAGAGGC
>JBEKFO010000322.1:0-4939 GCA_050013275.1 Roseiarcus sp.
CCTGGGCGATGATCGGCCCGGCGTCGAGTTCGGGCTCGACGAAATGCACGGTGCAACCGTGCTCCTTCAGCCCCGCCGCGAGCGCGCGCTCGTGGGTGTGCAGCCCCCGCAGCTCCGGCAGCAACGAGGGATGGATGTTGATCAGTCGCCCGCGCCAGCTCTCGACGAAGGGCGGGCTCAAGATGCGCATGAAACCGGCCAGGCACACCAGATCGATGCGATGCGCGCCGAGGCGCTGCTGCATCGCCTCCTCGAACGCCTCGCGGCTGGGAAAATCTCGCGATTCGACGATCTCGGTCGCGATTCCCGCCTGGCGTGCGCGTTCGAGGCCGCCCGCGTCGCGCTTGTCGGCGACCACCAGCGCGATCTCAGCAGGAAAATCGGGCGCACGCGCCGCTTCGATCAGCGCCGCCATGTTCGAGCCGCGCCCGGAAATCAGAATCGCGACGCGCGCCCGCTGGGTCACAGCTTCAGCCGCCCGCGCATGACGACGCGCTCGTCCTTGCGCGCCTCGAGCCGGCCGATCGGCATCGGCGCGAGGCCGTTGCGGCGAAGCGCGCCCATCGCCTCGTGCGCCGCTTCGGCCGCGACGAAGGCGACCATGCCGAAGCCGCAATTGAAGGTGCGCAGCATTTCGGCTTCGCTCACCCCGCCCGTCGCGGCGAGCCACGAAAACACCGGCGGGGCCGAGAAGGCCTCGAGATCGAGCGCGACTGCGAGGTCGTCCGGCAGCACCCGCGGCAGATTTTCGGGAAAGCCGCCGCCGGTGACGTGGGCGAGCGCCTTGACGCCGCGCGTCTCCTTCAGCGCCGCCAAAAGCGGCTTGACATAGAGCCGCGTCGGCTCGAGCAGCGCCGCCGCGAGCGAGCGTCCCGGCGCGAAGGGCGCCGGCGCGTCCCAGGAAAGGCCGCTGAGCGCCACGATGCGCCGCACGAGCGAAAAACCGTTGGAGTGAACGCCGGACGAGGGCAGCCCGATCGCGAGATCGCCGGCTTTGAGACCCGCGCGAGGGAGCAAGCTCCCCCGCTCCGCCGCGCCGACCGCAAACCCGGCGAGATCGAAATCGCCCTCGGCGTAGAGCCCCGGCATCTCCGCCGTTTCCCCGCCGATCAGCGCGCAGCCCGATTCGACGCAGGCCCTGGCGATGCCGCCGACGATCGCCGCGCCGACGCTGGGGTCGAGCTTGCCCGTCGCGAAATAATCGAGAAAGAACAGCGGCTCAGCGCCTTGGACGACGATGTCGTTGACGCACATCGCGACGAGATCGATCCCGATGGTGTCGTTGAGGCCGCTCTCGATCGCGATCTTGACCTTGGTGCCGACCCCGTCGTTGGCGGCGACCAGCACCGGATCGCGAAATCCCGCCGCCTTCAGATCGAACAGCCCGCCAAAGCCGCCGATCTCCGCATCCGCGCCCGGCCGGCGCGTCGCGCGCACCAGGGGCTTGATCCGTTCGACCATGGCGTTGCCCGCGTCGATATCGACGCCGGCGTCGGCATAAGTGAGGTTCTTGGGGGCGGAAGGGGTCATGGCGGGGCTGACAGGATTGCTCGCGGCGGGTTAGCCGCTCGCGCGCCGATGCGCAAGGGCGGCGAAGAAATGGGCGGTGGGTGAGCGAGCGCGCCGCGCGCCCGCCAGGCTCTGCGGACGCCGACCCGCGCAATCTTGGCTGTGCGCCAGATCAAATGAATAGGCTCAGTCGCCGGACTCCGTCTCCGGGCCGAAATTGTACCAACCGCCATCTGCGGCGATCAAGGCGTCCGCTTCCTTCGGCCCCCAGCTTCGGCGCTCGTAAGGGCGAGCCGGGGCGTGCGTTTTGAGAACCGGGTCAACCACCGCCCAGGCCGCCTCGACCGCGTCCTCGCGGGTGAAGAGCGCTCCGTCGCCCGCCATGGCGTCGCCCAAAAGCCGGACGTAGGCCGTCTCTTCGCCCGGGTGTTCGTCGAGCAAGTAGAGCTCTCGCTGGTCGCCGACATACTCCTTGCCCACCCGCTTGACGCGAGCGGCGAGGGCAATCGCGGAACGGGGCGAGAGCCGGAATCGAAGGTAGTTGCGCCGGCCCGTCGCCGGCGCCGAATCGGCGAAAAGCCTCTGCGGCGGGGCCTTCAGCTCGACCAAGATCTCGGTCGCCGTTTGCGCGAGACACTTGCCGGAGCGCAAGTACCATGGCACCCCCTCCCACCGCCACGAGTCGATATAAAGCCGCAGCGCGCAGAAGGTTTCGACGTCGGAGTCCTTCGCCACGTTCGGCTCTTCTCGGTAGCCGGCGTATTGGCCGCGCACCAGGTCGGCGGGCTCGAGAGGCCGCATGGCTTGAAAGACCTTGGCTTTCTCGTCGTGCACGGCGCCATAGCTCCTGCCGGCGGGAGGCTCCATGGCGAGCAGCGCGACGATCTGGAAGAGGTGGTTCTCGATCACGTCGCGCAGGCAGCCGGCGGTTTCGTAAAACGCGCCGCGGCCCTTAACGCCAAAATCTTCGGCCAGGGTCACCTGGACGCTGGCCACATAGTTGCGGTTCCAGATCGGCTCCAGGAACGAATTGGCGAACCGGAAGTAAAGGATGTTCATGATCGCTTCCTTCCCGAGGAAGTGATCGATGCGGAAGATCGAGTCTCGCGGGAACACCGTCTGCGCGACGCGGTTGAGCGCCCGCGCGGAAGCCAAGTCGCGTCCGAACGGCTTTTCGACGATGACGCGCGCCTGCTCGGCCAAGTTCGCGGCGCCGAGCCCTTTGATCACCGTCTCGAAGAGCGAAGGCGGGATCGCGAGATAGTGCGCCGGGCGGGCTGCGCCGCCGAGCGCCTTCTTTATGGCCGGGAAGGTGCTCAGGTCGTTGTAGTCCCCACTCACGTAACTGAGCAGGGACAAGAGTTGGCGCAGCGCGTGTTGATCGTCGATCCCGCCCGATTGCCGGATGCCCTCCTCCATGCGGCTGCGCAGTTGCTCCAGACTCAACTTCTGAGAGGCGACGCCGACGACCGGGACATTCAGCCCGTCATTTTTCGCCAGCGCATAGAGCGCGGGAAAGATCATCTTGTGGGCAAGATCCCCCGTCACGCCGAAAAGCACCAGGGCGTCCGATCGGGAGACAGTCATCGCGCGTCTCGCTTCTCGCCGGCGATCTCTTGGCGAGAGCCTTTTCCGATTGAATTGGGCTGTCAAGAGTCTCGAGCGCGGGAGGCGGCGAACGCTTAGGGCGCCGAGCGCCGCCGCGGCCAAAACGTCCTCTGCGCCCTCGCCTAAGCCTTCTTGCTTAGCTCTGTCTTAGCTCTATCGCGCGCGGCCGCGATCGGTCGCCCTGACCGTGCTCGATCGCTGGGCGCCATCGTCCGAAGAGCCGACTCGCGGCGACTGCGAAAAATCGCGATGATTATTTTAATTCGATCTTGATCCGGCTCCGAGCAAGCTCCGAGAGGCGCGCGCCGACCCGCGATCAAGTCGCGGGGCGTGCGGCGTTCGACGGTGTTCGCGACATAGAGGCGTCGTCATGATGAGGCTGGCCCGCTCGACCGAGTTAGACCCGACCCTAGACCCCGAGGTCTTGCACGAAAGCGCACGTCGACAGTTCCGCCTCTCGTGGGTCGTGCTGCTCGCGCTCGCCTGCGCGGCGCTCGGCCAAGTGCGGCCGCTCGACGAAGCCGCGGCGCCAGTCAAGCTCGGCCACAGCCATGTCATGACGCCGACCTTCATGCCGCCGCCGGCGACGCCTGCCCGCCCGCCGAGCTATCTGCGCGTGCGCATCGGCTGAAGCGCGCGCGTCCGCGACAGGCCGTCCCAAATCGGCGCGCTCGCGATCGAGGCCGCAATGCGGCGGTCGCCGGAAACCGGCGTGAGATCATTGTTCGGCCGCGGCGGCGGCGCCAGGGCTCAGCCAGTCTCTGATCTGCTCGTACACCTCTTGTCGGTTCAGCAGATCCAAGTGGTTCATCGCATAGCCGATCCATCGCTGGCCCGGCGCAAACGGCAAGGCGAAGTGCGGTTCCTCATGGATTCCCAGCGCGCTGCTGAGCGGCACGACGCCGTCGCCGAGGACCCGATCGCGAAGGTCGCCGACCCGATTGCCGGTCGTCGCGGCGACGGCGAAGCACCGCACGCCCTCCGGCAGAGGCACCGCTTGCCTCGAATCGCCGACATGCTCGAAACGATCGCGGCCCTCCCAATCCTCATCGACCAGATTGCCGTAGCGAAGGTCGGTGACGCCGGCGCTGCGAATCCGGCCCAGACGGGTGAACGGCTCGGTGTATGGGCTCTTTGCGATAGCGAGGTCGACCCATTGGCCGCCGCGCTCCAGCGGCGCGCCGTGATGCGGCGCGCCAAGAAAGATCAGCTTGCCGAGACGCTGCGCCCACTCGCGTCCTGCGAGGACGGCGTAGTGGCAGGCGCTACGCGCGACCAGCCCGCCCATGCTGTGCCCGATGATGACCATTTCCTCTACGCGGGTCGGCCACTGTCCGATTAGCGATTCGAGCAGATCCGCGAAGGCGCGCCCGTTCACCGAAATATGCAGCCCGGTGTTGTAGTGCAGATACACCGGGGTGTAGCCGAGGTCGCGGGCGAGCGCGGCGCCGTGATCATGCCCCTTCCGGTTCCAGTGCCGGTCGCTCAGGGCCAGGCCGTGCACCAGCACGGCCACACGACCGCTCGGCCGGGAAACGCTCGCGGCGATGCTCTCCGCGTCCAAGTGCAAAAAGCGCCCGTCATGGCGCACGTGCATCGGGATCGCCAATGGATTGCCCGTCGCGACCAGATGGTCGCCCAGGACGCCATTCAGCGCCGCGCGCACCGCTCCGCCGTCGTGCGCGGGATCCCCCTCGCCGAGCAAGGAATCGAGCTGCGCAAGAAGGGAGTCCATACCCCATCCCGCCAACCCGATCGCTTCTCGCACGGTCCGATAGACCAATCCCGCAATGCCGCTCGTCGATTGTGGCGACGGCGCCCC
>JBEKFO010000323.1:0-4923 GCA_050013275.1 Roseiarcus sp.
AAATTGGCGAAGATCGCCGAAACGCCCGAGGCCTCCCGCGCCACCTTGTCCGAGGTCGGGTCGAACGCCCGCGCCGCATAGAAGAAGCTGTCGTCGAGACCTTCGATCGGCCGCATCGCGACGAATACGTCGCCTGCGCCCAGGAGGCCGCAGTACGGCTGTCGCGCCGCGGCCGCGGTGAAGTCGGAAGCTTCCGGCTTGGCGATCAGCTTCGGGTCCGAACCGGCGGCCATCGCGGTCACCGATCCGTCGGACTTGATCACCGCCGCGGCCGTGAAGCCGAGCGCGTGGGCGCGCGCGCCGAGATAGTCGCGAAACAAATTGGGGCTCGAGCGCAGCAGGCGCGCGCCCTGCGACAGGTCGCCGGCCGTCAGTTCGGCTTCGCGCAGCAACGCGCTGCACTGCGATTCCCAATAGATTCGCGACAACGCGCCGGATTCGTTGAGGAACGCGCCGACGTCCTTCATGAACGCCGGATTGATCGCCCATTCCACCGAAACGGTCGCCACGACCGCGGTGACCAGCGCCGGGATCGCCGCGACCAACGAAAACAGCGCGACGACCCGATTATGCAGCCGCGCGCCGGCGCTCGCGGCGCGGCGCGCGGCGCGAAGACTGCGCAATTCCAGGCCGATCAACACGAGCAGGCAAATGACGATGAGGCCGTCGCCGACCAAGATCGCCAAAACGACGTTCGGCGTGGGAATAATCGGCGTGAAGCCGGCGAAAATGACGAAGGTCGCGAGCGCCAGAATCAGCGCGCCGCCGACCGCGAACGGCCCGAAGGGCCCGGACATCCGTCCCTCGCCGAAGCGTTCCGCGCGCTCGCGACGCGCCGAAGTCCCGGCGTCCCCTTGCGATTGTCGGATGGTCACGTCTGCAATCTTCGCCGCCGCCCGCGCTCGGATCAAATAGTGGCGCCGATGCAACGATGTTGCAAGATTACGACAAAATGGGGGCGAAGTTCACTTGACCCCGCGCACGCCGCGCAAATCCAGATCGCGAATTTTCTTGCGCAGGGTGTTGCGGTTGAGCCCCAAAATCTCCGCCGCCTTGATCTGGTTGCCGCGGGTGGCGGTCAGCGTGGCGGCGATCAGCGGCACTTCGAGATTGCGCAGCACGCGCTGGTACAATCCGACCGGGGGCAAGGAATCGCCGTAAGAGCGGAACAATTCGGCGACGTGACGCTCGAGTCCGGAGACGAATTGCTCTTGCGCGGCGGCGGCTTCGCGCTGGACGCCGAGATCGGCGCCGATGGGCGCTCCCGGGCCGTGCAGCGGCGCGTTGAGGCCGAGTTCGGCCTCGATCAAGGGCTCGGTGATGTCCTCCTGGGGATAAAGAGCGGCGATCCGGCGGGTCAAATTCTCCAGTTCGCGGATATTGCCGGGCCAGGGGTAACGGCGCAGCCGATCGATGGCGGCGGCGTCCAGGGTTTTCGGCGCCAGTCCCTCGGCGACGCCTCTTTGAAAGAAATGGCGCACCAGATCGGGAATGTCCTCGGTGCGCTCGCGCAGCGGCGGCAACCGCAGCGGCACCACGTTCAGGCGAAAGAACAGGTCCTCGCGGAACGAGCCCTGCTGAATGGCGTAACGAAGGTCTTTGTTGGTGGCCGCGACGATGCGAACGTTGGTCTTGATCGGCGTGCGTCCGCCGACCGTGGTGTATTCGCCCTGTTGCAGCACGCGTAAGAGACGGGTCTGCGCCTCCATCGGCATGTCGCCGATCTCGTCGAGGAACAGGGTGCCGCCCTCGGCCTGTTCAAAACGACCCACCGAGCGCGCGTTGGCGCCGGTGAAAGCCCCCTTTTCGTGGCCGAACAGCTCGCTTTCGATCAGATCGCGCGGGATCGCGGCCATGTTGATGGCGACGAAGGGGCCGGCCTTGCGCTTGCCGTAGTCGTGCAGCGCGCGCGCCACCAACTCCTTGCCGGTGCCGGATTCGCCGGAGATCATCACCGTCAAGTCGGTTTGCATCAGCCGCGCAAGCGAGCGGAAGATTTCCTGCATCGCCGGCGAGCGGCCGACCAGCGGCATCGATTCGGCGGCCGCCTGCGGCTCGGCGGCGTTTTCACGACGGTGGCGAGGCTGCGCCAGGGCGCGCCCGACGATCGAAACCAGCTCCTTCAAATCGAACGGCTTGGGCAAGTACTCGTATGCGCCGCGCTCGGAAGCCTTGATCGCGGTCATGAAGGTGTTTTGCGCGCTCATCACGATGATCGGCAGGTCGGGCCGCATTCGCTTGATGCGCGGAAGCAGTTCGAAGGCGTTGTCGTCGGGCATCAGCACGTCGGTGATGACGAGGTCGCCTTCGCCGGCGGCGACCCACCGCCACAGTCCCGCGACGGTCCCCGTCGCCCGCACCTCGTAACCGGCGCGCGAAAGCGCCTGATTGAGAACCGTTCTGATCGCGGCA
The DNA here is from genome assembly GCA_050013275.1 of Roseiarcus sp. Classification (GTDB taxonomy): domain Bacteria; phylum Pseudomonadota; class Alphaproteobacteria; order Rhizobiales; family Beijerinckiaceae; genus Roseiarcus. Next base: position 2,413 of record JBEKFO010000323.1, read on the forward strand.
TCGTCGTCGGCGACGAGAATATGCCCTGACGGCATGAATTGGCTCCTTGCGGGCGCTCCCCGATTGTCCACAGACGGGAGGCGCCGTTCTATTCATGGGTGTTAAGCGCTTGGACGGTCGGTGAAGGTTCCCCTAACGCATGACGGCATCCGCTCGACGCTCTACGCCTTCGCCTTCGTCCGCTCCTGCGACCCCGAGCGTTCGCTGGGTGTCGAGCGGCATAAGGACGCGGAACGTCGTTCGGCGCGGGTGGGACTCGAATTCGACGATGCCGCCATGGTCTCCGATCACCTTGGCGACGAGTGCAAGTCCCAGGCCAGACCCCGACGATTTGGAGGTGACGAAGGGATCGAAGAGATTGCCGGCGATATCGCTGGGCACGCCCGGCCCGTTGTCGCGAATGCAGATTTCGAGCGGCAGGCTGATCGTATCCGCCCCCGCGCCCGCCTTCAGCCGCACCCCGGGACGATAGGCTGTCGAGATGATGATCTCGCCGTCAATGCTTTCGTCGCCAACAGCTTCCGCGGCGTTCTTCACCAGATTCAAGAACACCTGGATCAACAGGTCGCGCGAGCCGAGCACGTGCGGCAACGACGGATCGTAGATTTCGGCGAAGCGGATGTGTCGGGCGAATCCGGCCTGCGCGAGCCGCTTCACATGGTCGAGCACCGCGTGGATGTTGAGGCTTTCGCGCGGCGTCGGCCCCTCATCGGAAAACGCCTGCATGCGATCGACCAGTTTGACGATTCGGTCGGTCTCGTCGCAAATCAGCCGCGTCAATGCGCGGTCCTCGTCGCCGACCGAGCTTTCCAACAGTTGCGCGGCGCCGCGAATACCCGAAAGAGGGTTCTTGATCTCGTGCGCGAGCATGGCGCCGAGCGCCGTGACCGAGCGCGCGGCGCTGCGATGAGTCAGTTGCCTGTCCATTTTTTCGGCAATTGACCGTTCTTGCAGCAGCAAGGTCACGCCGCCCCCGCCTTGCGGCAGCGGCGAGACGAAAGCGTCGACGATGCGGCCGAGGCCGGTGCGGGGCGTCGAGACGTCGAGCTTGTAGCCGTTGACGGTCGCCTGATCGGCGATCGCATCGGCCACCAGCCCGATCACCGGCGAACCGAACGGCAGAAGGTCCTCCAGGCGCGAACGCAGCAGCATCGCGCGGCCCATGTCGAAAAAATGCTCCGCCGCGATATTGACCTCCTGCACGGCGCCGTCGGCGTCGATCGCCAGCAACGGCTGCGGCAGCGCATTGAGGAGCTGCAGCGGATCGGGCCGCGCCGCGGCCGGCGGGATTGTGGAGCGATCGTGCCGGCTCATGCGGCCTCCCTGCCCTCGGCGCCCTCGAATGCGCGCGCCAAAAGCGTCGTGGCGCAGTCCGCATCCTCGGTCGTCACCAAAGCGAAGCGGATCGCCGGCGCGGCGCCCGCCTTTTGAGCGTAAGCGGCCAGATGCTTGCGGGCGTGACGAAGCCCGGCGCGCCGGCCCAATCCCAGGAGCAACGAATCCAAGTGCGACAGCGCCGCGTCGCGGCGCTCCTCGAGCGACGGCTCGACAAATGGCGCGCCGGTCTGCAACGCGCGCGCAATCGCGCCCACGATCCACGGCGCGCCGATCGCAGCGCGGCCGATCATGACGGCGCGCGCTCCCGAGGCCGCGAGCATCGCCCGGGCGTCCTCGAGACTCGCGCAATCGCCGTTGACGACGACGGGAACGCCGACCGCGGCGACGACCTCCGCGACCGCGCGCCAGTCGGCGCGGCCCTGATAGAACTGGCGGCGCGTTCGTCCGTGGACCGTGACCATCGCCGCGCCCGCCGCTTCAGCGCGTCGCGCCAATTGCGCGGCGTTGCGCTCGGCCTCGTCCCATCCGAGTCGCATCTTCACGGCGACCGGCGCACTGACGGCCGCCGCGACCGTTTCGACGATGCGCGAGGCGTGGTCGAGATCGCGCATCAGCGCGGCGCCCGCTAGGCCGCCGGCGACGCGCCGGGCCGGGCAGCCCATGTTGATGTCGATGATTTCAGCGCCCGCGTCCTCGACTCGCCGCGCCGCTTCGCCCATCGCCTTGGGCTCGCGCCCGACCAATTGCACCGCGTGCGCGCCGACGCCGTCGCCCTCGGCGCGCATGCGGCTTTCCGCCTCGCCGTCGAGGAACGTGTCGCTCGCCACCATTTCCGAAAACGCCAAGGTCGCGCCGAACCGGCTCGCGGCGCGCCGCATCCCGAGGTCGCTGACGCCCGACATCGGCGCCAGCATGGCGCCGCCAAGCAAGGCGATCGATCGGATGCGAGAAAGGGAATCCGGCATATTGCCTAAATTATGCGCACTGACCATGATGCTTACATTCTAGTCAAGCGTGACGCGAAGGCAAGGCCCAACCTTTGCGCCGGGCGCGGTTTCGCATCGGCGCGCTGGGCATTCGATTTCTTTCAGGCCCTTGCCTCGGCGGCGCGGCTTCGCTATTTACCGCGCGCGACCCGAAGCGCCCGGCGCTCTTTGGGGGATAGTTCAACGG
>JBEKFO010000324.1:0-4898 GCA_050013275.1 Roseiarcus sp.
ATGTCGGCGATCGACGGCTCGGCGCCGCCGATGAAGGGTTTGCCGTCCATGTAGAAGGTGCGGAAGACTTCCAGCGGCTCGGCGATCGCCGCCGCGGCCGCTTTCTGTGCGGCGTCCTTGGCGCTCGCGTCGGCCTCGCTCGCGCCGACCTCCCCGGGATACTGCGGGAAACCGAGCGCCGGATAGGTCGCGCGCGCGACGTATGGGTAGAGCGTGCCGATGATATAGAACATCGCGCTGTCGACCATCGCGCGCGCGGCCGGCGCCTTGGGATAGAAGCGCTCAAGACCGTGTGTGTTGCACAGATACTGCATGATCGCGCAGCTCTCCCACACCACGCCCTTGGGCAGATCGGGGGCTTCGATCATCGGCGTCAGATGGGCCGGATTCCTCGCCAGGAACTCTTCCGAGCGGGTCTTTCCCCAGACGTCGTCCTCGGTGAAGTCCAGCTTCGCCGCGCGTACGAAGACGCGCGCCGTCATGTTGTTCACGCTGGGCTTCAGCACATGCAGCTTGATCGCAGACATTCATTCCTCCCGTCGTCTTGATCTCGAGTTCGCGATATCTAATTTCCGCCGATGGGCGCGCTTCAGCGTCGATACGGATTCTTGGGCGCCCGATCGGCCGATAGGCTTGCGCGCGAGCGCGCCACCAGCAGCTCGATCGCGTCGGCCAGATGAACCTCGGCGATGGCGGGATCGCCGGCGGCGACGCGCAGCTTGTGCGCCTCGAACAGCACGTCGCCATACCCGAAGCCGAACGGCGGCTCGAACTTGTAACAGGACAGCTCGATCAGCAGGCCGAGCGGATCCTCGAAATAGATCGCATGGAAGATCTTGCGGTCGCGCACGCCGGTATGCTTGACGCCGCGCGCGTCGAGCCGCTCGACCGCCTGCATGAACACCGCGCGCGAGACGTTGAAGGCGATGTGATGGACGCAGCCGATGTCGGTGGGGGTGCGGCGCTGCACCGGCTTGCGGTCCTCGCGGGTGAAGACGGTGATCAGCCGCCCGTCGCCTGGATCGAAATAGATGTGGCTTTCGGCGGGATTGTCGAGATTGGGCTGCTCGAACACAAACGGCATTCCGAGCAGGCCTTCCCAGAAGTCGATCGAGGTCTGGCGATCGGCGCCGACCAGCGTGATGTGGTGCAAGCCTTGGGTTTGCAGCTTCTTCATGGACGCCTCCGTTCACGCCTTTTCCACGAGGTTCGACTTGTATTCGCTGCGCGGCAGGCTTCCCGCCGCAATCAGTTCGATGTCCGTCGTCACCAGCAGAGTTTCGCGAATGCGTTCGCGAATGCGTTCCGCGAGGCGCTCGCTCGCGGCGTTGCCGACCTCGACGCACACCCGCAGCGGCGGCTCCTGGCGCACGCCCGCCGTGCGCGGCCGGATCATCATGACGCCGGTCACGTCGGGGGCGAACTGATTGACCACTTCGCGCACCGCGGACGGGAACACGTTGACGCCGCGCACGATCAGCATGTCGTCGGTGCGCCCGATGCAGCGCACGCGCGGCGCGGTGCGCCCGCAAGCGCAGCGCCCGACCCCGAGCCGCACGTGGTCGCGGGTGCGAAAGCGCAGCAGCGGCGCGGAGCGGTTGACCAGATGCGTCAACACGAGTTCGCCTTCGGCGCCGTCGCGCATGGCGACAGCCCTGCCGCTCGTGGGGTCGACCAATTCGAAGTGCACGAAGCCGCGGCCGGAAAAGTGCATCCCCGCCTTGGCCTCGCATTCGCCCCACAATGAAACCGAGATATCGCCGATGCCCATCGCTTCGGTGACGCTGGCGCCCCACGCCGCTTCCAGCCTCGCGCGCATCGCGCGCTCGCCGCCGCCGGGCTCGCCCGCGACCAACAGCCGCTTCACGCTGGAGGCCGGGAGGTCGAAGCCGCGCTTTTGCGCCCCTTCGGCGAGGTGCAGCGCATAGGATGGGGTCAGCGCGACGGCGCCCGGCTGCAACGCGTTCACCGCCGCCATCAGCCGCTCGGAATTGCCGCTGCCGACGGGGACGTGACAAAGACCGAGGCGCGCGAAAGCGTCGAGCGTGACGCCGGCGACGAACGGGCCGGCGTTGTAAGTGGAGACGAGACGCTCGCCGCGCGCGACGCCTGACGCCGCGTAGCTGCGCGCCGACGTGCGCACCCAGACCTCGAGGTCGGACGCCGTCAGCGGGATGTAGCTCGGCGTCCCGGTCGTGCCGCTGGTCGAGTAGATGCGCACGATCTCGTTGCGGGACGCGGTCAAGTGCGTCCCGATCGGCTCGTCCTTGGTCCGCGAGTGGCGCAATTCGTCCTTTTCGGTGAACGGCAGTTCGGCGATTCTTTCCAGTCCGCCGACGGCGGCCGGCGAATCGAAGCCGGCGCGCGCGAGCTTGTCGCGATAGAAGCGCGAGCGCGCGAAGAGATAGGCGATCTGATCGCGGTAGAGCGGATCGTCACAGCCGGCTTGCTGATCCCAGGGCGCCGCTTCGAGTTCCGGCTCGACCATGCTCATGGCGGCGCCTCGTCGGCATAGCGGATCGCCGCTTCGGCCCGCGAAGCCATGAAGAAGCCGATCGGCGACTGCGCTTCCTCTCCGAGATGGGCGATCAGACCGGCGGTGCGCGCAAGGATCGGCACGCCGCGAACAAGCGAAGCGGGCACGTCGAGATCGCGCAGCGTCGCGGCGATCGCCATCGAGACGTTCATCGGCAACGCTTTGCCCCAGACCCGCGCGACGGCGCCCGTCAGGCGCGTCGCGCAATCGACGCCGCGTCCGGCGACGCCATGTTCGCGCGCGAGGGCGATCATGCGCTCGGCGCGCGGATCGAAGGGCTTGTGGAGGGGGTGGCCGAAGCCCGGCATGGGCCGGCCCGCCGCGCGCCGCTCGCGGGCGATCTGCTCGGTCGCTTCGTCCACCGACGCGCCGGCGTCGACCTGCGCCAAGACTTCGTCGATCAGCGCGCGCGCGAGGTCGGCCGAGCCGAGAATCACCGTGCCACAGCCGAGAATGCCGGCGGCGACCGCGCCCTGAAGCGCCCGGGGGTCGGCGGCGTAGGTCATGCGCGCCGCCTGCACGCTCGGCGTGAGGCCGTGCTCGGCGAGGGCAACCAGAGCCAGATCGAGGAAAAAACGCTGCTCCGCGCTAGGCATGCGCCCGGTCGCAATGAAGAAGAAGAACTCGGTGAAGCTCGTCGAACCCATCAGATCGGCGGCGAGGTCGCGGCCGCGAACGGTCACGCTCTGCGAATCGGCGGTGGAAATCGAGCTCGAAGCCGCGCCGGGCTTGCCGATCAGCATGACCGCTTCCTCCGCGCCTGCGGGGGCCTTGTCCGGCCGCCGCGACGGCAGTGGCGGTCAAGCGCTTGGCTTGCCGCCACCCTTTTAGGATTGTAGGACAATATCATTGGCCCGACGGCGGTCAAGCGCGCATTCCGCTCGCGCCGCTCGGCGTCATGGCGACGCGACGATCGCGGCCCCACAACTCGGACAGCGCAGCCCATGGGTCACTCGACGACGACAACTGAGGGAATCGCGGGCGAGCGCGCTGGCCTCCCCGCGCACGGGGCCACGGTCGCGCATATCGTCGAGCGCCTGCGCGACGACATCCTCGCGCATCGCCTTTCGCCCGGCGAACGGCTGGTGGAGTGCGACCTGACGTCCCGCTTCGCGGTGAGCCGAGGCCCGGTGCGCGAAGCGTTGCGGCGGCTCGCCGCCGAGGGACTGATCGAGCACGCGCCGCATCGCGGCGCGGTGGTCCGACGCCTGACGCCACGCGAAATTCGCGAGTTGTTCCAGATCCGGGTCGAGATGGAATCGCTCGCCGCGCGTCTCGCCGCCGAGACTGCGGACGCGAACGCGCGCGCACGATTCGCCGAGGAAATCCGGATGATCTTTGACGACGCGCCGCGTCGCGTCGCCGTCTACCTCGACGAGAACGCGGCGTTCCATGAGGCGATCATGCGCCTGGCCGACAATCGACAGCTCCGGGAGCTGTCGATGCGCTTGCACCTGCCGCTGATCATGGCGCAGGTCGGCGACGCGCTGAACGTTGACGTGCTGCGAACCTCGGTCGGCGAGCACCGCGCCATCGCCGCGGCGATCCTCGGCCAAGACCCCGCCGGCGCCGTCGCCGCGATGCGCGCCCATCTCGAACGCGCCGCCGCGTTGGCCCTGGCGCGCGTCGCCGCGTCGCCCTAACCGATCCGCATCGTTGCGCCGCGCGCCAGGCGCGGGGCGAGCCGCCGCATGTCGGCGGCGCCGATCGCCACGCATCCGGCGGTCGGCGTCAGGCCGGGACGCGCGAGATGGAAGAAGATCGCGCTGCCGCGGCCTTTGCAACGGCGGCTGAAATTCTGGTCGAGCACGAAGACCAGATCATAGAGATGGTCCTCGCGCCACATCCGGTCGCTGCAATCCGCGGCGGGCGAGCGCGCCGGCCTGTTGTAGCGCGCGCTCGCGGGGTCCTCGCACCAGCCCGAATCGCGCCGCAGCGGCTTCAGCGGCACGCCGCCGGCGGCGGGGCGCGGACGATCGGGACGAAAATATCCCCACAACAGCGCAAATCGCCCCGCCGGCGTGCCGCCGTCGCCCTCGCGCTTGGCGCGCACGATTCCCCTAGGGCCGAGTGAGCAGGCGATGCGCACCAGCCCGGCGAGCAGCCAGCCGCGCGCGCGCTGGCCGGCGCGCGGCAGGACGCGCAGGGTCTCGAGACGCGCGCTCGGGCGCGGCGATTCGGGGCGACGCATGCGCGCAGACTGGGCGTTTCGCGGCTCTGGAGCAAGCGCCGAGGGATGACTGCGCAGGGCTATCGCATTTGGCCGAGCATGGATCGGGCGAAGGCGTCGGACCATCCGGACCGTTTTCGTTTTCGCCGGATTGAGATTTCGGGTCTGGCGCGTTTGAGAACGTTTAGGGCG
>JBEKFO010000325.1:0-4828 GCA_050013275.1 Roseiarcus sp.
CTCGAGCGCATCGCGCTGCACGACGAGTATTTCATCGAGAAGAAGCTCTATCCGAACATCGACTTCTATTCCGGCATCACCCTCAAGGCGATGGGCTTCCCGACCGATATGTTCACGGTGCTGTTCGCGGTGGCGCGCACGGTCGGCTGGATCGCTCAGTGGAAGGAAATGATCGACGACCCCGGCCAGAAGATCGGCCGCCCGCGCCAGCTCTATACGGGTTCCCCGCGCCGCGAATATCGGCCGATGGGCAATCGCTGAAGGATTCCTCGTCGACGCGAAGGTTACGCCCTTCGCGCCGCGATCGTCGCCAACGTTTCGCGCGCCGCGCGCTCGCTCGGAAGGCCGCCGTCGGGGCCGAACATCAACGTGTCGAGGCGCGCGAGCGCTTCGAGTTGCGCCTGTCGCGCGGGCCCGTCGCGCACGATGGCGGCGAGCGCCGCGGCGAGATGGGTCGGCGTGCAATCGCGTTGCAGGATTTCGGGAATCGCGCGCTCGCCGAGGATGAGGTTGGGCAGCAGGATCGACGACGGCAGCGTGACGATGTATTTCAGCGGCTCCTCGAAGCGCGAGACCTTGTAGGCGCCGACCATCGGCACGCCGGCGAGCGCGAGCTCGAGCGTCACCGTTCCCGAAGCGGCGAGCGCGGCGTGTGCGACGCGAAACGCCCCGAGCTTGGCGGCCTCGCCGATTTCGATGCGCGGCTTGACGGGCCAGTTTGCCGCGCGCGCGCGCACTTCGCTTTCCACGTGCGGCAGAGTCGGCAGGACGACTTCGAACGGGCCGCATTCGCGTGCGAGCAGCGCCAGCGCGCCGCCGAAATCCTCCATCAGCCGCGCAATCACCGAGCGGCGCGAGCCCGGCAAAACGACGATGACCGGCGGCTCGGCGGCGCGGCGGCGCGCCTCCTCTGCGTTGGGGCGCAATTCGCTCAAGCGCTCGATCAGGGGATGGCCGACATAGACGCAGCGCGGACCGCCGAGGCGCGCGTGCGCGGCGGGCTCGAACGGCAGCAGCGCCAGCACGCAATCGACATAGGCGCGCATCACCTTGGCGCGCCCGGGCCGCCACGCCCAAACGGAGGGGCTGACGTAGTCGATCACCGGCAGGTCCGGCAGCGCGCGCCGCACCCGCCGAGCGACGCGATGGGTGAAGTCGGGGCTGTCGATGATGACCAACGCATCGGGCCGCGCGGTGATGACGGCTCGAGCGGTCTGACGAATGCGCGAGAGCAAGGTCGGCAATCGCGCTATCACCGGCAAAACGCCCATCACCGCGATGTCGCCGATCGGGAACAGGCTCTTCAGACCTTCCGCCTCCATCGCTTCGCCGCCGACGCCGGCAAATTCGATCCGCCCGCCGGTCTGGGCGCGCAGCGCCCGCATCAGCTTGAAGCCGAGTTGATCGCCCGAATGCTCGCCCGCGATCAGCGCGACGCGCGGTCCTCGCGCTGACGCGCTCATGGCGCGAAGCCGACGACGAACAGGCCCGCTTCCTCGGCCGCGCGCGAAAGCGCTTGGCGATCGGCCATGAGGACCTGGCCGGCGGCGAGCGCGACGCCCTGCAATTGCGCGCGGCTGGCGGCTTCGATCGTCTTCGGGCCCACCGCCGGCATGTCGAGGCGCAGATCCTGGCCGCGCTTAGGCGCTTTGACGAAAACGCCCGCCGGCCCTTGCAAGCGCAAGCGCCGCGAGGTCCTGAGCTCGGCGACGCGCGCCAGCATCGCGTCGGTGCCCTCGGCCGCTTCGATGGCGATGACGCGGCCGTTGGCGACGACGACGCCCTGCCCCGCGTCGAACGGCGACAGGGCCTTGAGTATGGCGGCGCCGGCGCGCACGTCGTCCTCCGCCTCGCGCGAAGCGACCCGCGCGCCGATCGGCCCCATCGGCGCGAGCAACTGCGGCGCGATCTCGTGCGCGCCGACGACGCGCACGCCTTCGCGTTCAAAGATCCCGGCGATGCCGACGAGCAGGCGGTTGTCGCCGCCGCGAAACAACTGCGCGAGTTCGGGCGCGCGCTTCACCGCGCCCCAGTCGAGACGCAGATCGGCGAATTCCGGACGAGTCATCGCGCCGACGATGGCGATTTCGGCAATCGCGCGCTCATGGAGGGCGGCGAACATCTTGCCGATCTGGCCCATGTGCACCCAAACGTGCGCGAACGCCTCGATCGCCGGATCGGACGAACCGACGATGCCGACGAGGAAGGGTCGGCGGCCACCGGCCTTCGCGGCGCGCGCGACCTCGAGGGGAAAACCGCCGCCGCCGCAGAGAATGGCGAGCGGGCGCGTTTCGCCCGGCTCGCTCAAGCCTCTTCGTCCCGGCCCACGCGCGGCACGCAGATCGCGCGCTCGCCGCCTTCGCGCAGGAACGCGACGATCTGTTGAACCGCCTCCTGATCGGGAAAGGCCGCCGCGACGTCGTCGGCGCGCTCCTTGAGCGTGCCCTTCGACGCGAACAATTGCTTGTAGGCGCGGCGCAGATCGTGGATCGCCTCGTGGGAAAAGCCGCGGCGCTTCAAGCCGACGAAATTGAGTCCGGCGAGCGCGGCGCGATTGCCGAGCGCGATGCCGAAGGGAATGATGTCGTTTTCGACGCCCGCGAGGCCGCCGACGAACGCGTGCGCGCCGATCCGCACGAACTGATGCGCCGCCGATCCGCCGCTGAGAATTGCGAAGTCGCCGACCTGGCAATGGCCGGCGAGCATCACGTTGTTGGAGAGGATGACGTTTTCGCCGATGCGGCAATCATGCGCGACATGCGCGTTGGCGAGAAAGACGCTGCGCGCGCCGACGATCGTGTGCGACCCGCCGCCCGCGGTGCCCGGGTTCATCGTCACCCCTTCGCGGATGGTGCAGTCCTCGCCGATCGTCAGCCTCACCCGTTCGCCGCGATACTTGAGGTCTTGCGGTTCATGGCCGACCGAAGCGAACGGAAAGATCCGCGTGCGCGCGCCGATCTCGGTGAGGCCGGCGACGCTCACGTGCGAAATCAGCCGCACGCCGTCGCCGAGCGTCGCCTCGGGGCCGACGTGGCAAAACGGGCCGACGTGAACGCCCACGCCGAGCCGCGCGCCGGACTCGACGCAAGCGCTGGGATGAACGAAGGCGTCGGGCGGCGACGCGCTGCTCGCGGCCACGCTCATTCGTCCACCAGCATCGCGGAAACCTCGGCCTCGCAGGCCAGCGCCCCCTCGACCCTCGCCTCGCCACGGAACCACCACATGTTGCGGCGCTTGGCGATGCGCGTCATGTGGAACTTGACCTGATCGCCCGGCCGGACGGGCTTGCGGAATTTCGCCTTGTCGACCGTCATGAGATAGACGAGGCTCGGTTTGGCCCCGGCCGGCCGGCTGGCCACGCAAAGAGCGCCTGCGGTTTGCGCCATGCCTTCGATCAGCAGAACGCCGGGCATCACCGGCTGCCCGGGGAAATGACCTTGGAATTGCGGCTCGTTGAACGTCACGTTCTTGATCCCGACGCCGTATTCGTCGCCGTGGGCCTCGACGATGCGATCGACCAGCAAGAAGGGATAGCGATGCGGCAACAGGGCGAGCAGCCGCTGGATCTCGTAGGTTTCAAAGGTTCGCCCCGTCACATCGTTCATTACCCCCTCCTTTCGCGTCCGCCGAGGGCCCATGCCCCGTCCCCGCCCCGGCGTCAAGCCTCGTGCGGCGTTTGCGCGCCACGTAAGCATCCGTAACAAGCGGGAACCGGTTTTTCTTGGCTAAGGATGCCCCCAACCGGGAATTCGCGCGAGGACCGGATTCCGCCTGAACGAGCGCCCCGTCAACTCCCACCGGGCTCGCGGGACCCGGCGCGACCCGCCAGTTTCTTGACGGCGGCCACTTCGCGGAAGAACTGGCGCAGAGGGCCCGCCGGCGCGCCGCCCCATCGCTCGCCCGCCGGCACGTCGTTCATGACGCCGGCATGGGCGGCGATCTGCGCGCCCGCGCCGATATGGAGGTGACCCGCAAGGCCTGCCTGACCGCCCAGCGCGACGAAGTCGTCGATCACCGTCGAACCGGACACGCCCGACTGCGAAACAAGAATGCAGTGGCGGCCGATGACGACGTTGTGGCCGATCTGCACCAGATTGTCGATCTTGGTCCCCTCGCCGATGATCGTGTCGCGGTTGGCGCCGCGGTCGATCGTCGATCCGGCGCCGATTTCGACGTCGTCTTGGATGATCACACGGCCGATTTGCGGCACCTTGAGATGGCCGCGTGGCCCCATCGCGAAGCCGAAACCATCCTGACCGATGTGGACGCCGGGATGGATGATCACGCGATCGCCGATCAACGCGCAAGCGATGGTCGATTGAGCGCCGACGACGCTGTCGCGCCCGATGCGCACCTCCGGGCCGATCACCGCGTTCGGGCCGATCAACGCGCCGGCGCCGACCTCGGCGCCCGGCCCGACCACCGCGCCGGGGTCGACGATCACCCCCGGCTCGAGTCGCGCGGCGGAGTGTACGAAGGCGGCGGGCGAAACGCCGGCCTCGCCAAAGATCGAGCGCGGCCGAACCGCCTGCGGATAGAGCCGCGCCATCACCTCGGCCATCGCGCGATAGGGCTGTGGCGTCGTCAACGTAGCGCAGCCGGCGGGCGCTTCCGCGACGTAACGCGGCGCGACCAGCACCGCGGCGGCGCGGGTCGCCTTGAAATCGTCGAGGTAACGGGGGTTGTCGAGAAAGGCGAGATCGTCGGGCCCGGCCTCGTCGAGCGCGGCGACGTTGCGAACGATTCGGCCCGCGTCGGCGCCTTCGCTCAGCGCCGCGCCGGTCCATCGCGCGACCTCGCCGAGCGTCGGTGCGGTCGCCAGCGGGAA
>JBEKFO010000326.1:0-4828 GCA_050013275.1 Roseiarcus sp.
TGAAGGTGTAGTCGTCGCTTTCGATGTCCGGGCCTTCGGCGATCGAGAAGCCCATGTCGGCGAAGATCGCCGTGATTTCGTCGAACACTTGGCTGATCGGGTGGATGCGCCCGCGCTCGATGCCCGCGCGGGGCGTCGGCAGCGTCATGTCGAGCGCCTCGCGCTCGAGTTGCGCCTGCAGCGCCGCCGCCTTCAGCACCGCGCGGCGCGCGGCGAGCGCTTCGGCGACCTGGTCCTTGAGCGCGTTGATCGCGGCGCCGGCGCTCTTGCGCTCGTCGGGCGACATTTTGCCCAAAGTGGCGAGCAGCGCGGAAATCGAGCCCTTCTTGCCGAGCGCGGCGACGCGCGCCGCCTCCAGCGCAGCCTCGTCGCCGGCGTCTGCGATCGAGGCGAGGGTTTGCAGTTGCAGGGCGGAAAGATCGGTCATGGAGGGGGCCTTGGCGTTCCCCCCTGCCGGGGGGCAGTAGGCAATAGCAGTAGGCAATAGGCAGTAGGGCAATAGGCGCCGGCAGTCGCTCTTTACTGCCTGCTCCCCACTGCCTACTGCCCCCTCCTCACGCCGCCTTGGGCAGGTGCCCTTTGGCCTTTTCGACGATCGCGGCGAAGGCCGCCGGCTCGCTGATCGCGAGGTCGGAAAGCACCTTGCGGTCGACTTCGACGCCGGCGGTGATTAGGCCGGAAATGAAGCGGCTGTAGGTGAGGCCGTGCTCGCGGACCGCCGCGTTGATGCGCTGGATCCACAGCGCGCGGAACTCGCGCTTGCGGTTCTTGCGGTCGCGATACGAATACTGCATCGCCTTTTCGACCGCCTGCTTGGCGGCGCGAATGGTGTTCTTGCGGCGGCCGAAATAGCCTTTGGCGGCGCGCAGGACCTTCTTGTGCTTGGCGTGGCTGGTTACGCCGCGTTTGACGCGTGACATCGCTTATTCTCCGGGAATTCTTGGGGCAGGGGTGGGTCAGCCGTTCGGCAGGAAGAACTTCTTGACCTTGTCGCCGTCGGTCTTGAACATGACCGCGGTGCCGCGCAGATTGCGGATCTGCTTGGTGGTGCGCTTGATCATGCCGTGCTGCTTGCCCGCCTGGGCGTAGACGACCTTGCCGGTTCCCGTGATCTTGAAGCGCTTTTTCGCGCCCGATTTGGTCTTCAACTTGGGCATTTGGCTCTCCTGGGCTTGACGCCCTTTTTGAGATTGCCGGACCTTTCGGCCCGTTCGCGTCGGAATGAGCGAAAAGAACCGCCACGGCAGCCCTAACGGCCGGGCGGTTCGAAGTAACGCGCGCTTTTAAGCGAAAGGAGCGGCGGGCGCAAGAGAGTCGTCGCCAATTTGTGTAGCGCGCAAAATCAAATGGCGGTTCGCGCAAGATCATATGGCAGCACCCTGCGCTAGCCGGTGACGATGATCTCGCGCGCTCGCTTCGACGCGCCGGCGCCGGGCAGCGAATAGCTCAAGTCGGCCGACTCGATGGCGAAGCCGGCGTAGAGGGCGCGGGTATCCGGGGTGTCGTTCAGAGTGAGGATGAAACGGCCTTTTAACCGCCTCAAAGCGGCCGCTAAAGCCTGGTGGTCGGACGCCGGGAACATCCCCGCCCCATAGTAGCCCTCCGAACCGAGATAGGGCGGGTCGACGAAGAACAGGGCGTGCGGCCGGTCCCAGCGGGCGAGGAAGTCGCGCCAGCCGAGGCATTCGATCGTCACGCCGGCGAGGCGATCATGGATCGCCTCCAGGATGGTCCCGAGCTTGGTGGTGTCGAAGCGCGCCGGGCCGGTGGTGTCGACGCCGAACGACCGGCCGGCGACCTTGCCGCCGAACGCCAGGCGCTGGAGATAGAGAAACCGCGCCGCCCGCTCCAGATCGGTCAGAGTGTCGGGATCGACCGCGAGCAGCCGCTCGAACTCGGCGCGGCCGGTCACCTGCCATTTCAGCATGTCCATGAACGCCTGGTAATGGCGCTGAAGCACGCGAAAGAACGTCGCGACGTCGCGCGAAGCGTCGTTGATCACCTCGGCCCGCGCCGCGCGGCGGCGGCGCAGAAAGACGCCGCCCATGCCGACGAAGGGCTCGGCATAAAGCCGGTGGTCGATTTGCTCGATGCGCGCGACCAGGCCGCGCGCGAGCTGCTTCTTGCCGCCGACGTAACCCGCGGCGGGCCGCGTCGTTTCGACGCGCCTATACGAATTCCCCATCGACTCCCGGTCCCGAATCGGAGCCCCTGAGCCCCGCCGCAAGAGGGCGAGGGGCGGGGCGGCGTTCAGGTCACTTACGCTGCGCGGGTCGGCCGGCAAGCATGGCCCGCGTTCGGGGCAACCCGAGCCCCGCCACCGATCAAGAGGTGATGTGCTTGACGGCCCACATGACGGCTTCTTCGGCCTTCGTGCGGGCGATCGAAAGTTCCCGGCTCGAGCCGAATGATTCGATCAATTGCAGCAGCTCGGCCCCTTTGTCCTTGACCGCGACCATCGCGGCCTTTTCCCCCTCGGTGAGGACCCGGTATTGGTGGCGAACCGCGTTGTTCGCCGTGCGCTTATCTGACGCGCTATCCACGTGGCTCATACCTTCAGCTCCCCCTCGAACTTCGTCACCAGGCCCTCGCCGTCGAATTCGTCGCTGACCTTCTTGACGATCCAATCGACGTCGTCGTCGTCGCCGAAGCCCTGCGTCGTCACCACGCCGCCGGGGACCGGGACCGGCGCGGGCGCGCGCAGCGTCGCCTCGATCGTCTTCTTGGCCCGCGCGAAGGCCTTGGCGCGCGCGGTCGCCGCCGCGCCAGCCTCCGTCGCCGAGCCGAAGGTCTCGGGGTGGGCATAGTCGGGGCCGCCGTCGCCGGCGTCGCCGGCCTTGTCGGTCGAGGTCGCCGTCTTGCGATCCCACACCTTGGCGTGGCTCTTGCCCCGCACCTCGCGGTCGCTGTCGTGGATATGGAAGGGCTCGCAGTCGTTGGGCGTGATCGTGATCGCCGGAACGCCCGCGCCGCTCGCGGTTGTTCCCGCGCCCTTGGGCACGAAGACGAGCTGCCCCATCGCAAACTTGCCGACCGCGCCGTAGCGGCGCGCCAGGCGCATCACGAGGTGCATGTCACTCTCTCCCGTCTGGGCGAGAATGGGGTCGATTGGCAGCGCCGCGAAGGCGGCGTCGATCGCCGCGCGGAGCCCGTTGTCGGAGGCGACCTGGCTCAGCACCGCGCCGAGCGTCTTGGGCGCGACCCAGGTGCGCGTCTTCTGCTGTTTGAGGGTCTTTTTAAGGTCGGCCGACTGGCCCGTCAGATGGAATTCGGCCAGCCCTCCGCTCTTGGTGACGTCCTGGATGATGTAGGCGCCGCGGTCGACCGCGCCGCCGAACTCGGCGAAGCCGAGCGCGACCCGGAGCGTCGCGCCGCGCTTCGGCTTGGCGAGCATGCCGTCGTAGTTCGAAAGGGTCAGCTCCAGCGCGTCGGCCTTCTCGCCGTCGAAGCGGTCGACCCGGCCCTTGAGCACGCGCGGATTGACCTTGCTCGAAACGTCCTGGCCGTCGATCGAAATCTGCAGGACCGGCGTCGCCATCGCTAATCCCAGAGGTTGATCATCGGCTTCGCCGGCGGCGTCACCGCGGCGAGCGCGGGCAGCGCGATCGTCAGATTCTCGGGCAGCACCGGCGGCTGCGAGGAGAGGCCGGGATTGGCGGCGAGGATCGCCTCGGCCGCGCCGGCGACGAAGCCGTAATTGAGCCACGCGATGGCGTCGACCATGTCGCCCTGCTGGGTGATATAGGTCGAGCTCATGGCCGTTCCTTCCGCGCGGCGCGCGCCTTTTCCCAGCGCCCGTCGGTCCAGCCGTCGACCCATAGAGCGAACTTGGGGGCGCCGCGCTCATAGGGGACGTCGAGCGGGCTGCCGCCGGCGAGGCCGATCGCGTAACCCTCTTCGTAGGCGCCGAGCTCGGCCTCGCTCGCCTTTTTCAGCAGCGCCGTTTCGCTCATGGCCACAAGCTCCAAATCTGCCCGTTGCCGTCGTCGTGGGCGGCGAAGGTGAGGGTATAGCCGACCCGGCCGGGATTGCCGCTCGCGTCGTGAAAGCTCTCCTCGGGGGAAATCGACTCGAGCCGGTACGGCCCCGAGACCGAGCCCGAGCCGGTCACCAGGCAATAGACCTCGCCCGCCTCGCACGCCGCCTCCAGCGCGGTCACCTGGCTCGCCGCGCCGGCGGCGTCGTCGTTGGGAAAGACGATGCCGGCGAGCGTCAGCGTGCGCTTGTCCGGCCCGAGATATTGCCCCGCTGGCCGGCGGCCGATGATCTCGTGATCCTTCCACCGCGCGCCCGTCGCGCGCGTCAATTTATCGAACGCCATCGCGCCCATTTCGAAGACGTAGCCGCCCCAGCACGCGAGCATCAGCGCGCCTCCGGTCCGTCGTGCAGCGCGCCGGCGTAGGAGACGCGCCGCGACGCCCCAGTGAGGCCGCCGTTGATCGAACCGACGAGGCTGGCGGCCTCTCGCAGCTTGGTCAGCAGCGCGTCGAGCGCGCTCGAATCGACCTTCGGCGCCACCGTCGCGCCGAGCGCCTTCAAGTCGGCGCCGGCCTCCTTGGCCTTGCTCGACGCCTTCTCGATCGCCGAAGTGTCGACATCAGGCGACAGCGCCCGCGCGCGGCCGGCCTCGCGGCCCTGTTCCGCCGCGAGGGAGCTGTCGTCATAGCCGGCATTCGCCAGGGAATGCGAGATCGCTCGCCAGCTCTCGTAGGCGTTCGGGTCGTAGCGCTGCGCCCGCTCGCGCCGCAGCGCGTCGAGCGCCTGGTCGTTCGTGAGCCCGTCGGCGTGGATGGCACCGCGCATCCGCCGCTCCGCCTCCGCCGCGGCG
>JBEKFO010000327.1:0-4817 GCA_050013275.1 Roseiarcus sp.
GCGAGCAAGCCGAGGAATATCGTCACGCTGAAATCATGGAAATTGCCCGGCGACATACCGACGTCGGCGACGCTCGCGACGAGCGTGCGCACCGCGCCGTCCTGGTTGAACCATGCGGGGTGCCCGGACTGCCGCAGGAACGTGTTGATGATCGGCGCCATCCACAGGCCCCAGCGCATCACGCGCACAGCCAGTTCGACGAGGCTCTGCGCGCCCCGCCCGCTGAAGAGGTCTTTGACGGGCGTCAGGCTGCGATCCAGCAGCGCGGTGAGCAGAACGGCGTTGATCGCGAACAGCGGCGCGGCCAACGACCAATTGATGACGCCGGAAATCGACTCCGCGTAGAACAGACGCACGCCGCCGGCGACCTGACCCAGGTTCACCATGCCGTATTTGTTGAAGATGGGGTAAGTGACAAAATCGCCGAGCGGGCGTCCGCTAAGGCGATAATTGGCGTCGGCGTAGGCCCAAAACTTGTTGACGACGACGGCGATCTGCGGCGCGTCGAAATACCAGCCGAGAGCGCCCGCGACGAAGCCGCCGAGCGCGACGCCGAGCGCATAGACGCGCCAAGTCTGCATCTTGTGCCGCTCGCCGGTGAAGAAGCGCAAGACATCTAAGCCGAGCGCATAGAGTCGCGAGCTCTGTTTCTTACCCCCCGCGCTGGCTGCGATCGCGGCGGCATCGAAGAGCAGATCGACCCCCGCGTAGGCGACGGCGCCGACGGCGAACATCCGCACGAAGCGCATATTCGGACTTATGTGAACGAGGCCGGTCTCGTAGGCCAGGGAGAAGCCGAAGCCGACGATGGCGCCGCGGGCCATGACACGAAGGTCGCGATAGGCGTCGATGAGACGCCCGAAGAAGGGCGGCGTTCCGTCGGCGCTACCGACGAGAGTCTTCGCGAAGGGAAAAGCGAGCGCGCCCGCGATCGGCCCGGCGAGAGCGCCGTAGCCCTTGACGAAGACGACAAAGTCCGGATTGCGCAGGGGCGCGGCGACGGCGAGCACAACGAGCATGAACATGCCGCCGTACATCGCCCCCTTCACCACCCCGGCGCGCCAATTGTCGAAGGCCGAGACGAAGCTTGGCGGCCTCGCCGAAACCGAGTCGAGCGTGAGGCCGGTGGTGAAATAGACCAGCCCCCACAGACCGGCCTGTGCAAGCGCGGCGAACAGCGCGCCGAACCCGATCGCGGGCACAGGCGCGGCGATGCTCTGGGCGAAATTGGCCAGAAGTGGCGTCAGCGCTCCGAACGCCGCGATAATGGCCACAAGCCCGTGCAGCCTGGGTGTTCGCGCCAGGCGGCCGACGCCAACCAGCGAAAGGATTTCGAGCCCGACCTCGCTTACCAAGAAGAGGACCAGGGCGCGTCCGACGAAAACTTGCACTTGAAAGGTCGCCGCGACGCCCGCCGTCGCCAGCGCCCCCAGTTCCGCCATATGCCAGTCCGCGCCCAGCGTGACGATGAAATTGAGGAGAAACGGGATCGCGACGAGGCCGATCGCCTCGATCGGGCGCAGCGCGCGAGAAGACCCGGACAGCGCCGCGAGCGTCCCGCAGAGGTAAATGGCGTAGCCGATCGCCGCGCCCGCGACATTGAAGCGCACCACGTCGGCCCAGGGCCCGGCCAATTGCCAGAAGCCGAGGGAATCATTGCGCTGAATCGCAAAGATCGCGAAAGCCGCCGCGTCGAGGACAGTCGGCCAAGCCGGCCAAACGCCGAGCAGCCCCCGCCGCCAAAGCGCGAGGCCAGCCGCGCCCATGAGGCCGGCGGCGAGCCAATTTTGCGCGCTCAGCGAATCGAAGATCGCGACCGCGACGAACAGCACGCCGATCAGCGCAAACGCTAGCGCCGAGCTTCGCGCGCGCGACGCGGTCAGGCTCATCGTCATCGTCTTCGTCCCGCCTCGCGCATCGGGCTTTCGCCAGTGACTTATTGCGCCGCAGCGCCATGAGTCGCAGGCAGGCGTCCACGCGTCAATCCGCCCGCGACGGCGAAATTGGCGCGGCTCGTTGTCGCATGCCGCGGGACTGTGAGATTGCGTAGGCGTTCGCAGTTTCATCCTGGGCGGCGCATGAGTCCCGACACCACTCAGGATGAAATCGCGGACAGAGGTCACCGGAGCGACTTCCGTTCCTGGCGCTTTCGCGCCATCTGCGATCCCATATGTAACGGCCGCTCCCTCCTTTGCCGACGAGCGGAGACGGGAACCAAGCGTCGGAGATTCACCGCTAACGTTCCTTCGCGATGCGCTGGGAGCACACTACAGGCTTCGCAAGACGAGGATGTTCTTGTTTGGTTCTCGCGCCTGGGCTAGCCTTGATGGCATGCCCGACGCGCAAGGCCGCCTCGCTCCCGCCACCCCCGAAGACCTCGCCGACGCCCTCGCGTTCGCGCTGCGCTTCGACGGCCGCAAGCGCAAGCACGACGCCACCGAGATCATGGCGCGGATCGTCGCCACGCGCCTTGTGGAGCACTTGGAGCAGTCGTGCTTCGTCGTGATGAAGAGGCCGCCGATTGGCCGGAGTGCGCCTCGGGGAACGACTGAGGCTTGGCAGATAGACGACACTGACGCATTACAGGCAGCACAATGGGATCAAGCTACGCGATCTCGGTACGGAGATTCCGCGTTCGATCGGCTGCACCTTCAATGCAAGGGCGGCGACAATTTCGAGGCTCCACATATGTCTTTGAGCGGTCAATGGGTTGCTCGTTACGCCGGAACCAATTCTGGCACGCTCGTCATTGAGCTTGACGAGATTGGCGATCATTACGAAGGAACGGCTTGCGCCTGGCAAGATGAGCCGGATAGCGTGAGCTCGTTGATCCGAATTCACACATTGTCGAAAGACAACAACCAGCGATTGGAGGGTATTCGAGTTCAGCCGATGTATTATAACGGCACTTTCATTCCACCTGTCGAGCTTGAGCAATTAAAATCAACGAGGGGCCTTCTTTTTCCTGAAACTGTTGACATCGAACTCGGTTTCGACGGTCAGAATTTGTCAATAAAGTGGAAGACACCCGTCGGTTCCGCGGGAGGCGGGACAGCGATAGCGCCCAAGACGCGGGACGGATTAACCTCTGAATTGATGCCGCTGCCAGTTCGAACGTGGGATGAATTCAAGACGTACGTAAACTCTCTTGAACGTAAACGGTATATCTTCCGTGGACAAGAAAATAACGAGTGGCGATTGCGGACGAGTTTTTACCGAACGGGCCGAGCTTGCATCGAAAGATACTTGATAAATGACGTAAATGATCTTCACAGAACGCTAAGTTCCCTCACAAGAATCCCATTCGATTTAGACAACAGACTTCAATACGCTGCGTTTATAAATTTGGTACAGCACCATGGGTATCCGACCCCATTTCTAGATTGGACGTGGTCTCCGTATGTTGCCGCTTTCTTTGCTTTTCGCAACATTGAGAAGGACGCGCAGAATGCTGGGGGGAGAAAGGTTAGAATTTTCAAATTTGACAGTCGAGAGTGGAATCGTCGCACGTGGCGAGCCGATAAACTATTCCCGATAAGACCAAATGTGTCTGTAGTAGATGCCCTTGCGATTGAAAATAGCCGCGCAATTCCCCAACAATCGATTTCAACAGTGTCAAACGTTGATGACATAGAAACTGTTGTCCGAGTGAATGAGAACTCGGCTGGTGCGACTTATCTTGAGATCGTTGATTTGCCCGCAGGCGAGCGGAATCAGGTGATGGAAGAGCTTGCATTGATGGGCATCACGGCCGGTTCTTTGTTCCCTGGGCTTGACGGAGCCTGTGAAAGTCTCAGAGAGCGAAATTTTTAGCTCACTGTTACGGCGCTAATTGAGCGAAGACGCCATATGGTTGACGAGTTAAACAATATCTGACGAACGATGTCGCGGAAATGCTTGGAGAGATCGTGCGATAATATGTGGTCAGTTGCGGGACGACTATGAGGTTGGCACAATGAGCGACGACATCGATGCGCAAGCGCGCGCAATCCTTGCGCAAGTGAAGCCACTCGCACTCGCGTTTTATCACCTCACCGGAAGGCCGCTCGGCGTCACCGGAGAGATGGCAGAGTATGTCGTCGCCGAAAAGCTTGACCTGAAACTCGTCCCGGCGCGCACGCCCGGCTACGACGCCTTGCGCGGCGAGGAAAAGATTCAAATCAAAGGAGCTGTCGAAAGTCCAAGTCGGAATCCCGGAAAGCGAATGGGGCGCATCAAAATCGACTCTGAGTTCGATGCGGTGATCCTGGTGGTTCTGAAACTGGAAACGCTTGAGCCGATCGGCATGTGGGAAGCGAGCCGGGCGCAGGTCGTCGAGATGCTCTCGCGTTCGAAATCCAAGGCGCGGACGCGAGGGCAGCTCGCGATATCGGAATTCAAGCGCGCAGCGACGCAGATTTGGGCGCCGACGCGATGACCGTGGTCGCATAGCCGTGGGCTGGCCGCTGACGTCTTTCTTCGCCCTGGCCCCAGCCGGAGCAGCCGAAGCCCGGCGCGGCCGTGAGCGAACGTCTCTTGAATCCCAAGCTTGCCCAAATCCTAAGAGAAATCGTGTTTTATTTATATCAGCTTGACTCCAAGCATGGCTTCGGGTATCGCTAACAGCATACCTTAGAGTTCTGCTTCCAGCATAATCGGTGATCGGGAGTTCAAGATGGATCGTCATTTCAAAGTGAGAGAGAATCGTTTGCGCCGCGTTGCCGAACGACGCGGACTTCGCCTTGAGAAATCGCGCCGCCGCGATCCCAACGCGATTGGTTTCGGCGGATACATGCTCGTTGACACATGTCGGAACTTCCTCGTGCTCGGCGGCGGCG
>JBEKFO010000328.1:0-4812 GCA_050013275.1 Roseiarcus sp.
GAGCGCCGCCCCCGCCTCGCGGCGGCGCTCGCGACCTCGCAAGTTCGGGTCGATGGCGATTCGCCGCGGCGGGGCGAACGTCACCGTCGTCTTGGGGAACCAGCGGAGTCGGACCTGCGCCGAGTGAAGCCGCGAGAACGGCGTGCGGTCCGGACCCTCGATACGCACCGGGATCACCAGCGCTTCGCCCTTGTCGGCGATCATCGCCGCGCCGTCGAAAACTTTGATCAGCGAGCCGGTGACCGCGCTGCGTCCTTCGGGAAAAATCACCAGCCGCTTGCCGCTCCTGACTTCGTCGATCAACGGGCGCGCCGCCATCGGGCGCGTCGGGTCGAGCACGCGCGCGTCGCAAAGTTTCAGGAACGGCTTGATCCACCAAAGCTTCGATGTCGCCACGTCGATGGCCACCACCGGCGCGTCGCCGAGCACCGACAGCACGATCGGGGCGTCGAGAAAGGAGATGTGATTGACCGCGATGATGGCGCGCGCGCCGGCCTTGGCGACGTTCTCGATGCCCACCACTTCGAGCCGAAACGCCAGACGCCACAAGACGCGCAACGCGAAGGCGACGAAATCGGCGGGCAGCCGGCGGAAGAAATAGATCGCCGCGACGACGTTGGCGAGGCCGAGCAGGACGAGGGCCGTCGATTCGCTGAGGCCGGTCAGTTGCAGCAGCAGGGTCGTGGCGAGCGAGCCGGCGACCATGAAGACGGCGGTCAGCGTATTGACCGCGCCGACGACCCGCGCGCGTCGATCCTCGCTCGCCCAGCTCTGCACTGCGGCGAAGATCGGCACGACGAACAGCCCGGCCGCGCATGAATAGGCGACGAGCTCGATCACGATGCGGCGCCCGGCCGCGCCGCTGAAAAACTCGACAATGCCGATTTGCGCGCTCGCCGGGGGCATGGCGCTGGTCTGCAAGCCGGCGGCGATGGCGATTGCCGCCATGATCAGCAGCAGGAACGGCGCCGGCGCGAGCTGGATTCGCCCGTGCGCCAAGGCGGCGGCGAGCAGCGATCCGGCGGCGATGCCGATGGCGAAGAAGAGATTGATCGCGGTCTCGACTTCGACGCCGCCGCCGATCCGCGATTTAATGATCACCGGTACGAGAGACAGCGTGACCGCGCCGACCATCCAGAACCAGCTCACCGCGACGGCGCCGACCCATTGACGATCGTCGGTCTTGAGTTCGCGCAGGATCGAACCCGTCGCCGTCCAGAGGTTGAAGTCGATCTTGAGGTTCGGCGCGCCGATCCCGGTCGCCGGAATGAACAAAGACGAGCCGTAGCACGCGGCCGCGACCACGACCAGCTGAGCGACGACCGTCCAGGCCGCGCGCCCCTCGGCCGCCGCGTAACCGCCGACGACGAGACCGCAGATGATGGCGGCGAACGTCGCGCCCTCGACCAGCGCGTTGCCGGAAATCAGCTCCTCCGCCTTCAAGTGGTCGGGAAGGATGCCGTACTTGATCGGTCCGAACAGGGCGGCGATGCAGCCGAGCCCGAACAGCGCGGCGTAGAGCAATTCGAGCGACGAGAAGTAGAACCCCGCCGCCGCGACCAATTGCACGAAGATTTCGGCGAGCTTGAGCCATCGGGCGACGACCGCCTTGTCGTGCGCGTCGGCGATCTCGCCGCCGAGCGGCGACAGGGGAATCGACGGCAGCACAAAAATCGCGATGGCGAGCGAGACCTTCGCGCCGGCGTCCTCGGCGCCGAAGCGAAAGAGGATGAGCATCGCCAGCATCTGGCGAACGAAATTGTCGTTGAACGCGGAAAAGAATTGGCACCAAAAGAGCGGCGCGAAGCGCCGCGAACGCATGAGTTGACTGAACATTCGGGCCGGCGCCGTTCTCGGAGCAAGAAGACGCCCGATGGGAAACCCAATCCCCGCTCGGCGTCAAGAGAAACGCCGTGAAAAGGGCTCGGCCGCGTCAATCCGCCATATAGCGGATGCCGATGCGAACTTCCTGCGACGAATTCAATTGCTTCACGCTCGAACCGATTTGGGGGGTGATCGACGTGGAGGTGACGCCGGCGTTGAGGTAGCGATAGCCGATGTCGAGCGTCGCGCTGGGTGAAATCTGAATGCCGACGCCGGCCATCAGCGCCCAAGCCATGGTGTATTTCGTGCTGCGGATCGAACGGTCCCAGACCTGGTTGGTAAACGGGACATTGGGTTGCGTCGTGAGCGGCACGCCGGTCGTCGGGTTGACCCAGACCTGTGGGGCCGCTCCGGTCGTGGTGAGATTGCCGACGTACGAAGCCCCGCCTACGGTCTCCGTGTAGGCGACCGATCCGCTCGTCGTGTTCGCATTCAGGCCGGCGCCGCCGCCCACATAGGGCGTGACGCCCCAATAATTGCCCAGGTCGAGGTAAGCGCTCGCCAGCGCCGTTGAATTGTGCTGCTGAAGACTAAGACCGCCGTTGCAGGTTTCTGCTGTGTTGTATTCATACCCGGTTTTCGTGGGGTACATGGTAGCAGTTTGTGGGCAAATGACCGTATTGAGGTTGTGGCCTGCCGGCCCCACTCGGTATTCATAAGTCGCTTCACCGCGCAGATAGTTGTTGAAGCGATAGCCGACGCCGAGATCGCCGGAAAAATCTTCGCGCTCGCGCGACGATCCGACCGAGCTGTCGAAGGGCAGGACCCCGACGCCTTGCGCCGGCGTCGAGACGGGCGCCATCGAGAAACTTGCGGCGGGATCGAAGTTCAGGCCGACGTCGCCGCGCAAATACCAGTTCGAGCCGACCTCGGCCATCGGGTTGTTCGCGGTCGGAAACGACATCGGCGGCGGGGCCGTGCCGAACAGATCCGCGGCCAGCGAAGGCGTCGTCGCCAGCGCAATGCCGGCAAGAGCGGCGGCGGCAATTGTTTTCATCGACTCGGTCCCCATCGAAGCGGGGGCCGCGACGCAATGAGTCGCAGCGCCCCCAAGGGGAATCTCGCCGAGACTTCTTAATTTGGATTTAACCCTAATACTTTGCCGCTCAAGTCGAAAAGCGGCAAGGAATCGTTAATCGTCGACAAAGCGCTGCGCAGCGAGGAACGCCGTCAGCCGTTCGGCGAATTGGCGGCGTACGGCGGTCCGGCGCGGCTTGTGGGCGCGCGCGGCTGGGGCGGTCGCCGACCGGTCCGGCCAGGGCGAAGCGGCGAACCAGCTTCGACAGGCTTCCGCGAACCGCGCCTCGCCGCGCCAGCGTTCGTACTGCCAGGGCTTGGGAGCGTTGACGAAGTGCAACGCGATCGGCGCGATCGTCGATTCGAGTTCGAGAAGAAAGAAGTCGCCCATGAAGTTGCAGCGCGGCGACAACGGCGCGAATCCGCCCGCGAGCATGGCGTTGAGCGCATCCTGCTCCATGAAGGGAAATTTGCGCGGCTGGTCGCGCAGCGCGCTAGCGGCGCGTTCGCCGAGTTCGGCGGCGCGCCAGGCGGCGCGGTCGACGACCATCAGGCCGGCGTTGAAATAGGGCGTGGCGAGGTCGAGGCCGAGCGAGCGCCGGTGAGCCTGAAACCGGCGCGCGAGCGCGCCACCGCGAAAATCCATGAGAAAGATCATGTCGTAAGCCGCGGCGATTGGCTTGCCCCGCAGATCGATCGAGCTGAGACGCGCGAGACCCGGCC
Source organism: Roseiarcus sp. (assembly GCA_050013275.1). Classification (GTDB taxonomy): domain Bacteria; phylum Pseudomonadota; class Alphaproteobacteria; order Rhizobiales; family Beijerinckiaceae; genus Roseiarcus. The sequence goes on from JBEKFO010000328.1 coordinate 3,625, forward strand.
GCGCCACGAGCATGTCCGAGTCCATGGCGACGATGCGGCCGTAGGATTCCGGCAGGACGCGATCGAGGAACAAGCGGCGATAGACCGCCCGCGAAAAGCGGCCGCGACCGGTCAGACCGCGCTCGAAGCGCGAAAAGTCGACGATCAGCAGCTTGATCTTGTCGCGCAGATTTGGGTCGAGCGCGTCGAATCCGGGCGCGACGTCGCCCGCCTCGCAGACGATGAAGATGTCGAACGCGTCGGCGTCGCCTTGCGCCAGAACCGACGCCGCGGCGCGCACGGCGGGTCGGAAGAACGCAAGGTCGGGCGTGAAGCAGAGCGCTGTCTTCGCCGTCGGCCCGCGATCGTTCGCAGCCGCGCTCAATTGTAGACGGGATCGACGACGCCGAGTTCGCGATAATAGTGCGCGACACGCGCGTGCCATGAGCGGCGCGACGCCAAGTGCTCGACGCCCGGCGCGCGCGAGGGCAGATCGAGCGCCGCGAGAAGGCCCTCGATTTCGCGCCGAGCCGCGTTCTGCGAGCTCGTCAGCGTTCCCGCGGCGGCGTCCTCGATCGGATCGAGCGCGGTGAGGCCGATCGGGAACAATTCGCGGAAGATGACGCGGTCGTGCAGGCCGTCGGCGACGCGAAAGCGCAATTCGGCGGCCAGCCGCGCGATGCTGACCGCGATCTGCCGCGCGTTGTTGCTCGCGATCACGGCCATGCGGTTGCGCACCATCACCCAGTCGATGACGCCGTTGTCGACCAGGCGGCGCTTGCGCCGCGCCTCCATCACCAGCTCGGCGTAATGGGCCACGGCGCCGCGCTGCGAGCGGTCGTGATGGACGCGCGAAAGGACGTCGATGTCGATGTAGCTCTCGTTGAGCGGCGAGACCAGCGTGTCGGCGAGGGAATGCGCGAGCCGCATGAGATAGGAGTCGCTCGCCGGCGTGTCGATGACGACGAATTCGTAATCGTGCTCCACCGTGCCGATCGCCTCGGCGAACAGCGCGAATTCGCGCGCTTCGTTGGCGCGCACGTCGTTCGATTGTCCGCGCGCCATCGCGCAGTGGCGCGGCAATTCGATCGGCCAACGCGAGTTCGCCGACCACGACTTCCGGTTCTCGAAGAAGCGCGTCATGGTCTGCTGGCGCGTGTCCAGATCGATGCAGGCCACCTTGTAGCCCGCCTTGAGCAGCGCCACGGC
>JBEKFO010000329.1:0-4805 GCA_050013275.1 Roseiarcus sp.
AGATCCAGCCGACGCCGGACATCGCCGCCGAGACCGCCAAGCTCTTCCTGCGTGGCGTCATCGCGATGGACGGTCGTCTGATCGGCGTCATCGACATCGCCAACCTGTTGCCGCCGCCGGAACAGGTCGCCGCGTAGGACAAGCGCGACGGTTCGCCCGATTCGTGTCGCTCCGGCCTAAGGTTTGCGGCGCAAAGCCGACAGCGAGGCTAGCATCGCCGCGCGCTCCGGAGAATCGCCGTAGGCGGTGACGAGGTTTTCGGCCGCGTCGAGCTCCGCCTCGGCGTCGCACCCGTGGCCCGCCAGCCATTGCAGCGCGGGCAGCGGTTCACCGGCGTCGAGACGCTCGACGAGATTGCTGTAGGGGAGCGGGTTGTCGGGGGTAGGCCGATAGACGCGGGCGAGGTCGTCGCGCACCCAGCTCAGCGCCGCCGCGCAGAGCCCAGGCGTCGCCTCGAGATCGAGTTCGGGCAGGTAGCGCATCAGCTCGAAAGCGTCTTCTTTTCGATAGCGATCGGTCAGCCATTCGACCGCGTCGGCGGTGCGGTGGTCGAGCTTGCGCGCGCCGGCCACCGCCGCGTCGACTTGCGAGGCGGGGGCGGCCGGGTCCCAGGCGAATTCGAGCCAGGCGCCCAATTTCGCCTTCGGCGTCAACATCGAGAATCTCGGCGGGGAATTGTAAAGGACGCGGCCGAACTCGTTGGGATCGCGCAGCTTGGCGAGATCTTCGACAATGGAGTCCGGGACGCCGTAGGAGCGCGCCAGCGCCTCCCAGGCCAGCGACTCCCGTTCGCAGTCGCAGGCGAAGCCGACCAGCCATTGCATCGCGCCGACGGCGTCGTCGACCTCGTCGATGATCTCCTGAACGCCGTGCGCCCGCCCCGGCGCCGGCGCGAGCGCGGCGGCGCGCCGCGTCAGCGAGGCGCGCGCCTTGTCGCACAGCGCCGGCGTCGGATCGAGATCGAATTGGCTCAGTTTGGCGAAGGGAAATTCGTCGCGGTCGAGCATCGCCTCGGCGTCGCCCTGCCGGCGCGGCAGTTTGCGGATAGCGTCGGCCGCCGCCTGTTCGATGGAGTAAACGTGGCTGCCGAGGAACGGGAACCATTGCGCCAACGGCGCGTCGGCGGGCATCGCGCCGAACTTCGCCTGCCAATCCGCGACGCGCGCCGTTTCGCGTTGGTCCACCCCCTCGCGAATCAGCGAAAGCGGCAGGGCGGCGAGGCAGAGCAGTCCCACGCCGCCCCACACGACGATATTCGCCGTCCGTACCGGGACGATCGCGCGCAGCGGCGTCAGCGCCCACAGGCAGTAGAGGACGATCAACGTCGGCGCGCCGGCGGGAATCGCCAGCGGCCACAGGCCCGGCGCCAGTTGCGACCGCTCAAGCAAAGTGAAAGCGACCCAGACGGCGAACAGCGACGCGGGAACGAGGACGAAGAGGGCGAGCTGGCCCGACGGCGGCATGTCGCCGCCGTTCCCCGCCACCAGCGCCAGCGCGGCGAGCGCCGCGTAGAGCGCGAAGACGCCGATCGCCGTGAAACCCTCGGCCATCGCCGTTCCGGCGGCGTCGCCGCCGTTCATATCGGACAGGGCCCCGACGACGAAGAACAACAGGAACATACAGACGATGGCGAGCGCCGTGCCGGCGACGGAAGCCGCTGTCGATACAGGTTTGATTGACGGCATGGAGCGTTCCTTCACGAGCCGCTTACGGTCCGCCGCGGATCAGATGCGTTCGTTGCGCGCTCGTCGACGATCCATTGACGCCGCCGAGCCTTGCTGGCGCGCGACCGCTCCGGGGCCTATGTCGCCCCGAACAATTTGTTGAGCAGGCTCTTGTCGCGCGGTGGCGGCCCGGCAGGCGCATAATTGTCGCTGTTGGGGATCGACGCCGGCGGCACGGGGGCGTCCGACTCGGCTGGAGCGAGCGCGCGTCGGATCGGCGCCGGCGGCGCCGCGGGAGCGGGCTCGGCGCTTCTGCCGATTGCGAGCGGTTCGCCGACGGCATCGGTTGGCGGCGGCGGGGCGGGTTCGGGTGCAGGCGCGTCGGCGTTGCGCCAAACGCCCGACGGCAGCGCGGCGACGGGCACGCCCTGATGGGCCGCCTTCATGAAGCGGCTCCAAATGTCGACCGGCAGATTGCCGCCCGAGACTTTCTTGGTCGGCGAGCTGTCGTCGTTGCCCAGCCATACGCCGGCGACGAGGTAGCTGGTGTAGCCGACGAACCACGCGTCGCGCCATTCCTGGCTGGTGCCCGTCTTGCCGGCGGCCTCCCAGCCCGGCAATTCGGCCTTGTGCGCGGTGCCAGTCAGCAGGGTTTCCTGCATCATCTCGTTCATCATCGCCACGTATTGCGGGTCGATCACCCGGCCGAAGCTGGCGTTCTTGCGGGTGTAGAGCAGTTTGCCGTTGGCGGTGCGCACGCGCGCGATCACATGGGGTTGCACGCCGATGCCGCCGTTGGCGAAGGCGGCGTAGGCGGCGACGAGCTCGAGCGGCGTGACTTCCGAAGTCCCCAGCGCGATCGAAGCGTTGGGCTGGAGGTCGGAGGTGATGCCGAGGCGGTGCGCGGTGCGCGCAACCGTTCTGGGGCCGACTTCCAGGCAAAGCCGCACAGCCACCGTGTTGAGCGACAGCGACAGCGCCTTGGTCAGCGTCACCGGCCCGAAATATTCGCGCGAGTAGTTTTCCGGGTTCCACCCCTTGACCGAGATCGGCGCGTCCTCGCGCACCGTGTCTGGGGTCAGGCCCTTTTCGAGGGCGGAGAGATAGACGAAAGGCTTGAAGGCCGAGCCGGGCTGACGCTTGGCCGCGACCGCGCGGTTGAACTGGCTGTCGGCGTAGTTCCGTCCGCCGACCAGCGCCTTGACCGCGCCGTCGGGATCGAGCGCCACCAACGCGCCCTGATCGACGCCGAATTTATCGCCTTTGGCGTTGAGCTCGTCGGTTAGCGCCCGCTCGGCCTCAGCCTGCATTTTCGGGTCGAGCGTCGTCGTGACGACGATGTCCTCGTCGATCGCGCCGACGGTGTCGTCGAGCATGTCCATGACGTAATCGGCGGCGTAATTGATCGACCCCGCGCCCTTCTCATGCACGACTTGGGCGGGCGTGGAGAGCGCGAGCTTGGCCATCGCCTCGGTGATGTGGCCCTGTTCGGCCATTGCGGTGATCACCTGCGCCGCGCGCTCGTTGGCCGCGGTCAGATTGCGATTGGGCGCGAGCCGGGTCGGCGATTTCATCAGGCCGGCGAGAACCGCGGCTTCGGAGAGAGTCACCTCTCTCGCGCTCTTGCCGAAATATTTCTGCGCCGCCGCCTCCACGCCGAAAGCGCCCGAGCCGAAATAGACGCGGTTGAGATAGAGCTCGAGGATTTGGTCCTTCGAATACTTGCGTTCGAGCCACAGCGCGAGAATCGCCTCCTGGATCTTGCGCGAGAGCGTGCGCTCCTGGGTCAGAAAGAGATTCTTGGCGAGCTGTTGGGTCAGCGTCGAACCGCCCTCCATGCCGCCACGACCGGTGACGTCGCGGAACACCGCGCGGGCGATGCCGATCGGGTCGATGCCGAAATGCGAATAGAAACGCCGGTCCTCGATCGCGACGAAGGCTTTGGGCAGGTAAGGCGGCAGCTCGCTCAAATGCACCGCCGCCCCGCCGGTGTCGCCGCGATTGGCGATGAGGGAGCCGTCGTCGGCGAGAATGGCGATGTTGGGCGGGCGCTTGGGCACCGCGAGCTGGTCGATCGGCGGCAACTGACTGGCGTAATAGGCGAACAGGCCCGCGACGCCGACGAAGCCCCAGACGCCGAGCACAAATCCCCAATAGACGAGCCGACCGAAGAAGGAGCGTGCGGGCCTTCCGCCCGCGCCTCGCCCGCCGTCGCCCGCGCCGCGGCGCCCCTTCTTGGATCCGCGCAGCGGGTGATCGGCCGGATCGGCGCGCAAATCGTCGTCACGGCCGCGACGCCGCGGCGAATTGCCCAGTCGCGGTTCGATCCGCTCTGCGTTTCGCTTGCCGCCCCTGCCGAACATCACGCGACCCCGCCCCGGGCCCTTCCAGGGCAAGGCCCCGGAAACGACGCCGCCCGACCCAATCGAGGCTAAAGGCGGCGATTTAAGGGCCGGTTAAGGTTGCCTAGGTCTTGAACGGGTTCGCACAGATTTCGGGTGAATCTATGGGGACGACGCTCTGTCGCACTTGCGCATCCTGCGTCTCCTTGGCAAAGTTCGCGCCCCGCGCGATTTGGCGAGGCGTGTCGCCGGGGCGATGAGGCGATTTGAGAACGGTCAACGCGTATTGGGATCGCTTTTTTCAGTCGACGCCGCCGCGGGCGTAAGATTTAGGATGTTGCGATGAAGGTCACCATAGAGCGAACAGCCCTGCTCAAGGCGCTGGGCCATGTCCATCGCATCGTCGAACGGCGCAACACCATTCCGATCCTGTCCAACGTGCTGATCGAAGCGCGCGAGCGGCAGGTGACGCTCAAGAGCACCGACCTCGACCTCGAAGCGACAGAGTCGGCGCCCGCCGACGTCGCCCTGGCCGGCGCGACGACCGTGCCCGCTCACGTCATCTACGACATCGTGCGCAAGTTGCCGGAGGGCGCGCAGGTCAGTCTGGAAATGACCGGCGAGGCGGGGCAATTGTTGTTGCGTTCCGGGCGCTCGCGCTTCTTCCTGCAGAGCCTGCCGGCGTCTGATTTCCCCGATCTCACCGCGGGCGAATTCACCCACCGCTTCGTCCTCGCCGCGGCCGACCTCAAGCGCCTGATCGACAACACCCAGTTCGCCATTTCGACCGAGGAGACGC
>JBEKFO010000330.1:0-4795 GCA_050013275.1 Roseiarcus sp.
TGTCGGGCTCGCGTGGGTGCACCGCGACGGCGAAGCCGAACGAGGAGGGCGGCACGTCGGTTACCTCGACCCAGCTTTGCGACGCGTCGTCGCTGCGGAAAATGCCGTTGTGGTGCTGCGCCCAAAGCCGGTCCGGCGCGCTCGGGCTCTGCGCCACGCAATGCGGGTCTTGGATATCCGGGTCGCGGCCCTGGTCGGGCGGCATGAAGGCGGCGAACATGCCGTCCGCCTTGCAGGCCCAAGTTTCGCCGCCGTCGCGCGTCTCCCAAACGCCGCCGCAGGAAATGCCGATCCGCACGATGTTGGAATCGCGCGGATCGACGCAGATCGAATGGATCGCCGGCCATTCCGTGCCGCCGCCCATCCACTTCTGCCGCTTCGGATCGTCCCACAGCGCGCGGATCAATTCCCAGCTCGCGCCGTGATCGCGCGAGCGAAACAGGCCGCCGGGAATGGTGCCGCACCAGAGGAGGCCCGGCTCGCCCGGCCCGCCGGTCTCCAGCGAGAAGATTTCGAGCAGCGTATAGGGGATGTCCTTGCCCCAACCGTCTCTGTCGACCAGGCCCTCGGGTTTGGCGGGATAGGCGGGCGCGGCGATCTCTTCCCAGCCGCTACCCGAAGAGCGATGCAGCTTGGCGCCGAAATGACCGTGATTGAGCGCCGCGTAGGTCCGACCGTCACGCCGATCGCGTAGCGCCAGCGTGACGTTGTCGGCGAGGAAATCGACGCGGGCGATCGACCAGGCGCCGTCTTTGCGCTCGATCGTGAACAAGCCCTTGCGCGTCGAGACGAGAAGACGATCGCTCATTGTCGAGTCTCCTATCCCCCCGAGAGCGCCTGAAGCACGTAGATCCGGCTCGTTGGCGCGACCGGATCGCTCAAGTTGAACCGGTCGCGCAGTGCGTTTCCGTCGACGATGACGCCCATGTGCCGGCGCAAGGCCGCCTGATCGTCGAGCACGTAGCCGCGCAGCAGTTCGTTCTTGGCGAAGACGGCGTCGAGCACCTCGCGCACCGTCGCGCCGTCCGCCTCCGTCTCCGGACAATCGACATGTCGCCGCAAGTTGGCTGTGAAAACCACGCGCGCCATGCCACGAATTTTGCCACGCTCGGCGGGGGCGGGCAAGCCGTGCGGCGGCGATGCGCTGGCGCTGCTCGCCGGAATATTCGGGTGGAAATTTCGGCGCGCCGGCCGCGCTTAGGCCGAGATCCGCGAACCTTCAGAACGCCTTTGGCAAGCCGGCTTGCCGTAGGATGGCGTTGGCGGTGTGGCGGCTCGGGATGCCGATCGGCACAGCAAAGTTTCGCTGCGTGATCGGGCTGCGCCAGATTTCATGGCTGCCCTTGCCTTGCCGCACTATCAAGCAGCCCGCGGCGTGCAACAGCTCGCGCAGCGGGCGATCGAACTGCGGCGCCATTCAGGCCGCCGCGGGCTCGGCTTCGCGCAAGGCGGTGATTTGCAAGAACAGCGATGCGGGATCCACGTCCGGATGGTTGTCCGGCAACAGGTCGAGCGCCATCGCAGAAATCTTCGCCAGCAATTCGTCGAGCGTCGCGGCGTCGGCGGCCGCCGGGATTTCGTCGCAATGGCCGCTCCAGACCGACGCCTCCTGGTCCCAGGCGGCTGAAATCGTGAAGATGACAGGCTTGGATACGACGCGCTCGGACATGGCGGCTTCCGCACTCGCGGCGCGGCTTCGCTGCCGGCGCCAACCGCCTGCTTATCACACTTCCCGCGGACGCGGGAGGCGGCATGAACGAGGCCGCGACGGCCGTTCGTGCAAGTTAGTGTCGTCATGACTCGCGCGTCAGCCGCCAAGCGGAAAATGACACGCGACCCGCCTCGTGTCGTCTAGTCCGCGCAGAGCCGGCGCCTCTTCGAGGCAGCGCGCCCGCGCGTAAAGGCAGCGCGCGGCGTAGGGGCAGCCGGTCGTCGCGTCGGGCCGCGGCGGGGCTTGAGAGGGCGCCAGCGGCGTCTCTTCGAGCTTGGGCTCGGCGTCGACGAGTTCGCGCGTGTAGGGGTGCGCGGGCAGGCGGAGCAGCGCCGCGCTCGGTCCCGTTTCGACGAAGCGGCCGTGGAACATCACCGCGATCTCGTCGCAGATGTGGCCGACCACCGCCAGATCGTGGCTGATGAGGAGGTAGGTGACGCCCGCCTCGCGCTGCAGGTCGCTCATCAGATTGAGCACCTGCGCCTGGATGGAGACGTCGAGGGCGGAGACCGGCTCGTCGGCGACGACCAGCTTCGGGCGCGTGATCAGCGCCCGCGCGATGGCGATGCGCTGGCGCTGGCCGCCGGAGAATTCGTGCGGATATTTCAACGCGTCCGCGTGGGAGAGGCCGACCGCGCGCAACGCCTCTTCGACGCGCGCGTCGCGCTCGGCGCGCTTGACGTGGGCGAGGTTCGCCAGCGGCTCCGCGACGATGCGCGCGATTTTCTGGCGCGGATCCAGCGATCCGTAAGGGTCCTGGAAGATCATCTGGATATGCGCGCGCATCGCGCGCAGCTTGCGGCGCGGCAAATCGTGGAGCGGGCGGCCCTCCAGCCGCACGACGCCCGAGGTCGGCCGCCCCAGCGCCATCACCGTGCGCGCGAGCGACGATTTGCCCGAACCCGATTCGCCGACGACGCCGAACGAGCGTCCGGCCTCGATGACGAAGCTGACGCCGTCGACCGCCCGGCGCGTCGGATGCGGCGTGAGCCAGCCCGGTCGCGCCAGCGGGTAGACCTTGACGAGGTCGACGACCTCCAGCAGCGGCGCGCTCATGTCAGTCGCCCCGCAGCGTCGACCCGATGGCAGCGCACGCGATGATCGGCCTCGAATTCGATGGTCGGCAACGCGGTCGTGCGGCAAATTTCGAGGGTGAGCGGGCACCGCCCGGCGAAGGGACAGCCGATCGGCGCGCCGGCCGAAGTCGGCGCGACGCCGGCGATCGCGCGCAGCCGCTCGCCGCGCGGCGCGCCAGGGCGTGGCCGCGCTTCGAGCAACGCGCGCGTGTAAGGGTGGCGCGCGCGCCGCAGCACCGCGTCGGCCGGGCCGCTCTCCATCAGGGTTCCGCCGTACATCACCAAGACGCGGCGGCAATGGCGCGCGATCACCGCGAGGTCGTGGCTGACGAGCAGCATCGCCATGTTCGACTGCGCGCCTAGGCTCGCGAGCAGATCGAGAATCTTCGCCTGTACGGTGACGTCGAGCGCGGTGGTCGGTTCGTCCGCGATGATCAGCTTGGGCCCGCAGCTCAGCGCCATCGCGATCATCGCGCGCTGGCGCTCGCCGCCAGAGAGGGCGAAGGGATAGGCGCGGGCGAGGCGCTCGGGATCGCGCAGCTTGACGCGATCGAGCAGGCGAACCGCTTCGGCCCAGGCGGCGGCTTTGGTCATGGCGCGATGAAGAACGAGCGCCTCGGCGACCTGCGCGCCGATGCGGTGCAGCGGGTTCAGCGCGCTCATCGGCTCCTGGAAGATCATTGCGATGCGATCGCCGCGCAGCTTCCGCATCTCGGCCTCGTCGAGCCCGGCGAGATCGCGCCCCTCGAAGCGGATGGCGCCGGAAACTACGGCGCCGTCGGGCAATAGCCCCATCAGCGCCAGCGCGGTCATCGTCTTGCCCGAACCCGACTCGCCGACGACGCCGAGGCTTTCCCCCGCCGCGAGCGAAAAGGACACGTCATGGACCACGCGCCGCGGGCCGGCGCGCGAGGGCAGATCGATGGCGAGGTCGGAGATTTCGAGCAGCATTTCAGCCCCGCGCCCTGAGGCGCGGATCGAGCGCGTCGCGCAGGCCGTCGCCGAGCAGGTTGAGCCCGAGCACGCTCAGCGCGACGGCGAGGCCGGGAAAAATCGCCAGGCGCGGCGCGACGTACATCCAGCCCTGCGCGTCGCTCAGCATGCGTCCCCAAGAAGCCTGTGGCGGCTGCGCGCCGAGCCCAAGATAGGACAGCGCCGCCTCGGCGAGAATGGCGATGGCGAACTGGATCGTCGCCTGGACGATCAGCGCCGGCGCGACGTTGGGCAGCACGTGGTCGAACGCGATGGCGAGGGGCCCGCGCCCCGCCGCGCGCGCCGCGAGCGTGAATTCGCGCGCGAGCACGCCGTTGGCGGTCGCGCGCGTCAGCTTGGCGAAGATCGGCACGTTGTAGACGCCGATCGCGACGATCGCGTTGACGACGCCGGCTCCGTAGGTCGCCGTCAGCATGATCGCCGACAAGAGCGCTGGAAACGCGAAGGTGAAGTCGCATAGTTTCATGATCGCGTCTTCGGTCAGGCCTTTCGCGGCCGCAGCGAGGAGGCCGAGCGCGACGCCGAACGCGAGGCCGATGCCGACCGCGATGAGGCCGACCAGAATCGAGACCCGTGCGCCCGCGAGGATCTGCGAAGCGACGTCGCGGCCGAGCGCGTCGGTGCCGAGCCAATGCGCGAGCGAGGGCTCAAGCAGCTTGTGCGGCACGTCGATCGCGTCGGGCGGGTAGGGGGTCCAGATCAGCGAAAGGGCCGCGGCGCCGAGGAGCAGCGCCACCAGGGCGACGCCCAGCCGCAGGCTGGCGCCGGCGCGCCTCCGCGTCTTGACGGCGGGCGCGCTCATGACGCGCCCGCCCTCAACCGTGGGTCGATCGCCGCACAGGCGAGATCGACGACGAAGTTGAGCGCGATCACGAACGTCGCCAGCAGCATGACGCAGTCCTCGACCACCAGCGCGTCGCGGTTGGCGATCGACTGCACGACGAGACGGCCGAGGCCCGGCAGCACGAAGACGTTCTCGACGACGATGGCCCCGGCGATCAGGTTGGCGAATTGC
>JBEKFO010000331.1:0-4783 GCA_050013275.1 Roseiarcus sp.
CGAGGATGGCGCTCCACGGGCCCGGCGTGGCGAGAGCGCCGCCGAGGCGCGCCAGCAGGCCGCCGGCGACGGGCGTCGCCTCGGCGCCGCCGGAGACGAGGCCCAGCTTCTGGCCGATCGCGCCGATGCCTTTGCCGAGCCAGTAGACGATTCCGGCGACCGTGGCGGTCGAGGCGGCGACGCTTTCGAGCGGCTTTCCCGCCGCCGCGCGGCTCAAGCCGGAAAGGGCGTCCGACAAGATGTCGAGCCCCTTGGCGACGACGCCCATCGCCGGCTCGGAAGCGACGCCGGCGAGCGTCTCGACCGACGACTTCACCGATTGCCAGCCGACGGCCGGATCGCCCTTGAGGAAGTCCGCCGCCGCGAGCCCCTGGTTGAGTGGGTTTTCGATCAGCTCCTTCGTCCGCTCGAACTGCGGCTTGTCGGTGACGCCCATATAGGCCGCTTTGAGCTCGTTGCGGTTCGACATCACCGTCGACAGCAGCATCATCTGCTCGTCGGGATTGGAGGTCGCCTTCTGGATCGCGGGCCACAGCACCTCCTGCGCCCAGTGGACCGGGTCATGAGCGAGGATGTCGGCCCCTTTGACCCCTCCCGGCTCGACGCGCTTGATGTGGCCGCCCTTGCGCTCGACCTTCTTCTCGTCGAGCAGTCCGAGCTTGTCGAGCGCGTCGAGCGACGGCCCCATCAAATGGCCGCCCATGATGCCTTCGCCCAGCGTCGCGATCATCATGCCGGTCGCGTCGCCGCCGAGCGAGGCCAAGAGATGGGGCAGCTCGTCGCGGATGAACTCCATGCTCCATTGCCGCGCGAAGGCGCCGCCGCGCTGGAACACCTGGAAATAATCCTCGGCGTTGATCTTCGCGCCCATCGCGTTCTTGGCGCGCTGCATCGCGTCGAACACCGCTTCGGTCTTGGCGGCGTCGCGCGAAAAGCCGCCTTCCTCGACCGCGCGCAGGAACGGATAGGCGGCGAGCAGGCCCTCGCCGGGATGGTCGCGGTCGGCGAGCGCCGCCATCTTGAGGTACGGCGTCAGCGCGTTCTTCGCTTCCTCGTCGGTGGTGAAGATGGCGCGCGCCTCGCGCGCCTCCTTCATGATCTCGGTCAGCGGAAATTGCGGGAACTTGCCTTGCAGATCGACCGCGAGCGCGCGCACGTCGGCGATCTCGTCGGCGCTCATGCCGGCGATCTTCTGGGCGATCGTTTCGTCGGAGAGGCGCGCGCCGCCGCCGACGATCGTCTCGATCGCCTTCGGGCCTTCGAACAAAGAAAGCATCTCGCCCGCGTTCTCGACCATCCCGAGCAGGGGCGAAGCCTCTCCCTTGCCGCCCGCGCCGGGGCCGCGGCCCGGACCGGGCAGCTTCTTGGTCGACAGTGCGTCGATCTGCTCGGTGAAGCCTTTGAGCGCGGCGGTCGCCTTGTCGATGTCCTCGGTCATCGCGACCCAGGGCGCCGCGCCGACCTTCTTTTCGGCTTCGGCGGCGTTGACCGCCGACGCCTCGAACTTCTTCGCCTGCTCGGCCGCCGCCATGATGGCGCGGCCTTCCTCGATCCATTTGTCGGGACGAAGCGCGGCGTCGGCGCCGCCCGCCTGGCGCGCGGCGGCGCCGAACTGTTCGAGGCCTTTGGCGGCCTCGCGCGCCGGCCCGGTCAGCCGGTCGACCAGCTCCAGGACGACTTCGAGCGACATGCTGGACATGGGCTACCGCCTATAGAGCCGGTCGAGATGGATCGCCGCCCGCGCCGCGAGCCTGAGGATCGTCGGCAATGGCTGCGCCAAGACCCACTCGCGGCTATAGGGAAACGCCAGGCCGATGTCGTCGAGGACCTCGTCGAGGTCTAGCGGACACCGGCGACGAATTTCCCCAGCTCGGCCATCAATCGCGAATAGTCGCCGCCGTGCATGGCGTCGAGAACCTTGGCGTCGGCGTCGACGACGCTGGCCGCCAGGACGCGAAGGCCGCGATCGGGCGACTTGATATAGGCCTCGATTTCGGCGCCGCTCGGCACGCGAAACGAGAACTTGCGGAACTCGACCCCTGCGAACTTGAACGGGTGCTTGAGCGGGAAATCCTCCAGCCCCCAGCCCTTCGACGCGTCGACGATTTCGGTCTCGGCCATGCTTCAAACCCCTTTGAAAAGCTGCGCCCTCACGAGCCGATCGCCGCCGTGATCAGCGCCGCGACGTCGGTGCCGTTCCAGGTGTTGACGCCGTTCTCGATGTCGATGTCGAAGATCGAGGCGCCGTCGATCGTCAGGTTGAGCGCGTCGAGCGCGAACTTGAGCTTCATCGTCGCCTTCTTGCCCGCCTCCCATTCGCCGAAGTCGTTTTCGATCACTTCGCCGCGCATGTAGAGATAGAGCGAGTGGGTGGCGTTTTGGTCGCCGTCGAGGAAGCCGCGCACCGAAAACGAGACGCCCTTCGAAACCAGGAACCCGCTCTGCGAAATCACCTGCGGATTGATCGCGGAGAGTTCGCACTCGGCCTCGAATTCGTCGTAGCCGAGCGCGTGCTGGCGCGGCGCGACCATGCCGCCGCCGCGGTATTTCTCCATGTGCTTCTTGATCTTCGGCGCTTTGAACTTCTCGCCCGAGCCGGCCATGCCGTAGCCGGCGATAGCGAGGGTGAACGACTGGAGGATGTAGTCGAGCTGCGCTTGCGACATGGGCGGGTCCTCAGCCGTTCTGCGAGATCATGTTGGCGAGCGCGGCGACCTCTTGCGTGTAGTAGGAGGCGTTGCGGCTCGCGGTGTAGATGATGTGCTCCATCGGCGCCGGCGCTTCCGGGTCGATCGACCAATTCCAAATGCCCTGCGCGCATTGCGCGGCGGGGTTGAGCTCCGGATCGAGCCAGCAGCGGCCGCCCACCAGGAAGCCGACCTTCTTGCCCCACTTGAAGAAGTCGTTGGCGCGGTTGGTCATGTCCTGGAGGAGCTGCAGGCCGGGCGGCTTGTCGACCGCCCACAGGGTGACCTCGTCGAGCGCCTCGTAGACCATGTCGAGCGCGGTGCGCACCGACTCGAAGCGCCAGTTGGTGTCGGCGCTTAGGTTGCGGTTGCCCCAGCGGCGGAAGCCGCCGTATTGCAGCCCCGCCTGCTGCGCCGCGTTGATGATGGTGGTGATGTTGGCGGCGTTGAGCGTGTTGGCTTCGCAGTCGGGATCGCTCATCGCCCAGTCGATCGGCGTCGAGACGCCGCCGACGCCCTGCAGCGGCTGGTTCGACGGCGAGAACCAGAAGCCGAGGGTCTGGTGGACGTAGGCCGTCAGGCCGGCCATCGACGCCGAGGCGGGCAGCGGCACGTAGGCGCTGGTCGCCGTGTCCCACACCATCACGTTGGGATAGAAGATCACCGCGCGGTCGGAGCTGTAGAGCTCGGCGGCGGCGAGCGCGTCCGTATCGCCGGTCGAGGGCGCGTCGAGATAGACGCGGCCGCGCAGCCGGGTGGCGATCGGCAGCGCCGCGGTGACGATCGGGTTGGCGAGCTTGCCGCCTCCCGTCGCGGTCGGCAGGATCGAGGTGTAGCCGGGCGCGATGATGGTGCGCGGCGGCACGCCGACGGTCGCGCGCGCGCCGAGCAGCGCGTAGAGGCCGGTCTTGGCGGCCGCCGAGCCGATGATGTTGCTCATCACCACGTCTGGGTCGACGTCGTCGGCGACGCGCACGACGATCACCTGGCCGGCGCCCTCGGCGTAGATCTGCTGCACGGCGGAGAGCAGCGTGCCCTCGACGCCGAGCTTCAGCGCCTGCGTCGGCTGCGAATTCAAGAGCACCGGCTCGTCGAGCGGAAATGTCGCTTCGTCGGCCGAGGCCGCGGTGCCGAGGAGGGCGACGACGCCCGAGGGGTTGAACGAAATCGGTTGCGTCGCCGACTCGACCTCGTCGACCTCGACGCCGTGCAGGAAAGTCGTCGCGCTCATGAGACCTCGTCAGATTTGAGTTTTAAGACCGCTTGACGGCGCTTCGAAACGCGGCCAACTTCGCTTGGCCGGTCGCCTCCACCCCAGGGTGAAAGGTTTCACCCGAGGCGCGAATGGCGAGCGGCGAATGGCGAATGGCCTCGCGCGCTCCTCGGGAGCGCTACCCACCGCGACGAACGCCGTGACCGCCGAGCGCGGCGCGAGGCTGCGCGCGACGCGGCGGCCCCAATTGCCCGACAGCAGCACGATCGAGCCGTCCGGCTCGATTTGCTCGACGAAGCCGATGTGGCCGAAGGCGCCGCGCCGCGTGCGCAGGATCGCCAGCGCGCCGACGCGCGGGCCGGCGAGGCGCGGCCCGTAGCGCAGCCCGTCGGCCGCCATCCTGCCGGCGAGCGGTTGCAGGCCGACGCGCTTCAGCACGAAGGACACGAAGTCGGCGCACCACGGCCCGACCGTGCCGGTCGGGTTGCGCGATCCGAGCCAGCGCGCCGCCTCGGCGAGCAGCGCGCCGCCGCCGTTCTCGGGCGCCGTTTCGCTCGCGGCGGGGACCGCGCGGCCGCCGCCGCCGCAGCACGCCGACGCGGGCGCGGCGACGAAGAGGGCGAGCGAGGCGGCGGCGAGCAGCGGACGGAAGCTTTTCATTGCGGTTCCTTTCACGCCGCGAGCAGCGCGGCGGGGTGGCGTTTCGGCCGGCGCGCGGCCGTGGCGGCGAGGCTCGCGGCGGCGAGCTGCAGCGACGCGGCGCCGGCGGCGGCGGGTTCGGACGTCGCGGCGCCGGCGAGCGCGATCGCGTCGAGCGAGGCGGTCAGATCGCCGCGGGCCGGCGCGGCGCCGGCGGCGGCGAGAGCCGCGGCGTCGAGGGCGG
>JBEKFO010000332.1:0-4770 GCA_050013275.1 Roseiarcus sp.
TTCAGCTCTGGGCCAACCTGCCCTCGGACCGAAAGATGACGGCGCCGCGCTATCAGAACGTGCAGAGTCTCGACATCCCCGAAGTCGTCGACGACGACGGCGCGCGCGTGCGGGTGATCTGCGGCGAGTTCTGGGGCAAGGCCGGCCCGGTCGACGACGTCGCCGCCGACCCGCGCTATCTCGACGTCTTCGTGCCGCCGGGCAAGCGCAAGACCCTGCCGGTGGAGACCTACCGCCAGGCGTTCGCCTACATCTTCGAGGGCTCGGGCTCGTTCTCCGGCGCCTCGGCGCCCTTCGGCGCGCTACGCGAATCCTTGGTCGGCGGCGAAGAGGTCATCGTGCGCGATGAGGTGGGCAACCGCTCGCTGGTGGTGTTCGATTCGGGCGACGAGGTGAGCGTTCAGGCGGGCGAAGAGGGAATTCGTTTCCTCCTCGTCTCCGGGCGTCCGCTGCGCGAGCCGATCGCCTGGCACGGCCCGATCGTGATGAACACGCAAGCCGAAATCCGCCAGGCGCTGACCGATTTGCGCGACGGGACTTTCATCAAATAGCGTGCGCGGCGAGCGCTCTAATCGCCGAGCGCCGATAGGTAGACCGCCAGCGTGTCGCCGGTCATTTTCTCCAGCGAGAAATGGCGCTCGACATGGGCGCGCGCGCGCTGGGCGAGCGCTTCGCGCGCCGAGGCGCCGAGGCTCAGCGCGCTTTGCAGCGCGTCGGCGAGCGCGAGCGCGTCACCGGGCGGCGCGCGCCAGCCGGTGCGCAGCGGCTCCGGCGTCTGCGGCGGGGCCAGCACGGTCTCCGACGCCGCGCCGGAATCGGAAACCACCACCATCGCCCCCATCGCCTGCGCTTCGACCGCGCTGCGCCCGAACGCTTCCGGCGCCGTCGAGGGCACCGCGACCACGCTCGCGGCGTTGAGCGCCGCGGGCATGTCGACGCAATGGCCGACCCTGGAGACCACGCCGGTCAACCCTGCGCCCTGGATCAGCGCGTCGAGTTCGCGCGCGTAGGCCTCCCGCCCTTGCGCGTCGCCCGCCAAGATGAAGCGGACCTCGTCGAGCCGGCGCTCCTTGAGCAGGCGCGCCGCCTCGATGAGCACCTTCTGGCCCTTCCATTGCGTCAGGCGCGCGGCGACCAGCACCACGCGCTCGTGCGGCGCGACGCCCCAGGCCTCGCGCAACCGCGCCACCCGCGACGGCTCGACCGCGCCCGGCGCGAAACGCGTCAAGTCGGTGCCGCGCGCGATGACGCGCAAGCGTCCACGCGCGAACGGATAGAGCCGCGCGATCTCGTCGGCGGTGAACTGCGAATTGGCGATCACGACGTCGCCGCGCGCCATCACCGAATTGTAGAGCAGCTTGAGGCCGGAGCGCCCGCTATAGGCGCCGTGATAGGTGGTGACGAACGGCCGCCCCGCCCTGCGGCAGGCGCCCAGCGCGACCCAGGCCGGCGCGCGCGAACGGGCGTGAACGAGATCGACGCCCTCTTCGACAATGAGCCGAGCCAAGCGCGGCACGTTCAGCGCCATCGCCAAAGGATTCTTGGTCGCGGCCGGAAACGGCGTCAGCAAGCCGCCGACCGCCTGCAGTTCGCTCGCCAGGCGACCGCCTTCGGAAGCCACCAGCGCGCGCGCGCCTGCCGCCACCAGAGCGGCGGCAACGTCGATGGTGGTCCGCTCGGCGCCGCCCGCATCGAGCCGGGGAATGATCTGCAGGATCGTGTGGCCGGCGAGCGAAGCGCGCTCGGCGCGGCCGAAGGGAGCTAAGGCCTCGGCGCTCACGCCGTCGTCCGCCGTCGCGAGGATCGGCCCGCCGCGGCGCGCGCGCAAGCATTGACGAGCGCGGCGCGCTCGGCCAAGCCCTGTGCGGTTAGGCGCCGACGAATCATGGGGGCGATTGAAGCGTGAACCAAGGTGAGCCGCAATTCCTGAATGTTGGCGAGGGGCCGCTGCGTCGCCCTATCGCCTTTCGCCGTCGCGCGCCAGTGCGCCACGGTTTGCCGGGCGTCGTCTGGTTTTGCGGATACAAGTCCGACATGAGCTCCACCAAGGCGTCTGCGCTCGACGAACATTGCGCCGAGCGCGGTCAAGCGTTGTTGCGCTTCGACTATTCGGGCCACGGCGCATCGGGCGGCCGATTCGAGGACGGCTCCGTTTCGCGCTGGCTCGAGGAAAGTCTCGCCGCGATCCGCGATCAGACGAGCGGTCGGCAGATTCTCGTGGGTTCGTCGATGGGCGGCTATCTCGCGCTTCTCGTCGCGCGCGCGCTCGGAGCCGCCGCAGAAACTGCGCGCCTCGCCGGCATGGTCTTGATCGCGCCGGCGGTCGATTTCACCGAGGCGCTGATGTGGATGGGCGCGAGCGAAGCAGAACGGCGCGCAATCGTCGAAAAGGGCTTCTGGGAGCGCGCTTCGGCCCATTCGCAAGAACCCTACCGCATCACCCGCAATCTCATCGAGGACGGGCGTCGCCACCTGTTGCTCGGTCAAACCGTGCGCAGCTACTGCCCAGCGCGGATTCTGCAAGGCATGCGCGACGAAGACGTTCCCTACCGGCACGCGCTGACTCTCATCGAGCACATGGCGGGCGATCCCGTGACGCTCACTTTGATCAAGGACGGCGATCATCGGCTGTCGCGGCCGCAAGATCTCGCCCTGCTGTTCGAGGCGATCGACGGTCTCGCGTAAGGCAATCTCATTCCGCCTTGGCGCCGAAGCGATGCAGGCCGGCGCCGTGGATCTTCAACCACGCTTCGGCGCGCTCGGTCTCGGGGAAGAGGCGACGCGTCACTTTCCAGAACGTCGGCGAATGATCCATGTGGAGGATGTGCGCGACTTCGTGCGCGGCGAGGTAGTCGAGAATTTCCGGCGGCGCGAGAATCAGCCGCCAAGAGAAATTCAACCCGCCCGTCGAGGAACACGAACCCCAGCGGCTCGCGGTGTCGCGCAGGGTGACGCGGCGCGGCGCGACGCCGAGCCGCTTCGCGTGCCGAGCGACCGCCGCCTCAATGTCCTTGCGCGCCTCGCGCTTGAGAAAATCGGCGACGCGGCGCGCGATGTGCGGCTTCTCCCCGGCCACGCAAATCAGCGGCCCGCGCCCGCTCCTTTCCGTCCACGCGACGCCGCGCTCGCCGGGACGGTGGACGATGGTGTGATTGACGCCGCGCAGCGGCAGCACCGCGGACGGCGCGAAAGCGACAGGCAGCGGCAGTCGCGCCAGTCGCGCGCCGATCCAGGCTGCGTAGCGCTCGGCGAATTCGCGCGCCGACTTGAGCGAGCTGTGCGGCGGCATCGTCAGCAACACGTCGCGGGTGGCGGCGCGCACGCGCAAGGTGAATCGCTGCGAAGTCGACATTCGCTTCAACGCGACGCGAAACACCTCCCCGCCGTGCGCAACTTCGATATGCGCGACGGGAGCGGCTGGCGTTCGGCGTTCAAAAAGACGCAGCATAGCCGGAATGCTAGCGCAGCCTAATGTTGAGTCGCCAGAGTTTTCGCAAGATTTGGCAGTTTAGCGCAGCCGTAAATTTGGGCGCGGAGCCGGCTTGAGCAGCACCGGCAGCCCGGCGGCGACCCAGGCCACGCCGTCACAGACGCGCGCCAGTTCCTGATTCGCCCGGCCCTGCCAATCCCGGAACGCCCGGCCGAGGTCGGTGGCGGGCACGACGCCCGCCCCGACCTCGTTGGAAACAAGCGCCGCCGGCCCCTTGAGCGTAGCGATTGTCTCAATCAAATCAGCGATTTCCTTGGCCGGATCACGGTTGGCGAGCAAAACGTTGCTGAGCCACAAGGTGACACAATCCACAATAACCACGCGTCCTTCTCGCGCCTCGGCCCGCAAAGCGGCGGCGAGTTCGAGGGGTTCCTCCAGCGTCCGCCAACCCGTTCCGCGCTCGGCGCGATGGCGTGCGATCCGCGCGGCCATTTCCGCGTCCCCCGCCGCCGCCGTCGCCAAATAGAGCCGTTCGGGCGCGCTGGCCTCGGCGAGCGCCAGCGCGTAGCGGCTTTTTCCCGACCGCGCTCCGCCGAGAACGAGCGTAGTGCGGCAATCGACCGCAGGGGGGGAGAGGGGATCCATGCGCCTAGGTGTCACGCCCCGCGGCGCGATGCAACGCGGCTTTCCCGCCTGGCGAAGCCGATGCTAGAACGAGGCGGCGCACGGCATGCGAAGGGCCCCGATGAATTCGATTTTCGCCGAACTCGGCACCAGTGTTTTCGAGGTGATGTCTCGTCTGGCGCGCGAGCGCGAAGCGGTCAATCTCGGCCAGGGCTTCCCGGACGACCCCGGCCCCCGCGACGTGCGCGCCAAAGCCGCCGAGGCCGTGCTGGAGGGCTGGAACCAATATCCGCCGATGCTCGGCCTGCCTGAGCTGCGCGAGGCGGTCGCCGCCCATTACAAGCGCTTTCAAGATCTCGATCTCGACGCGGCTAACGAGGTCATGGTGACCTCCGGCGCAACCGAGGCGCTCGCGGGGGCGTTGCTCGCGCTGATCGAGCCAGGCGATGAAGTCGTGCTGTTCCAGCCGATGTACGACGCTTACTTGCCGCTGGTGCGGCGCGCCGGCGGCGTCGCCAAGTTCGTGACGCTGAAGCCGCCGCACTGGACTTTCGACGAGGCTGATCTCCAGGCCGCGTTCTCGCCGCGCACGCGCGTCGTTCTGTTCAACAATCCTCTCAACCCGACCGGCGTCGTCTACGGCCGCGAATCCCTGGAGATCCTTGCCCGAGCCTGCGTCAAGCACGACGTCGTCGCGCTGTGCGACGAAGTCTGGG
>JBEKFO010000333.1:0-4770 GCA_050013275.1 Roseiarcus sp.
GGTGCCCACCGGGCCGCCGAGACGTTCATCTTGCGCGACGGCGGGATTTACACCCTGATCTTCTGGATCGGGCAGATCGCGATCGGCGCGCTGGCGCCCATCGCGCTGCTGGTTTTCAAGCGCGACGGCGCGGCGGGCCGGCGATCCCTGACGATCGCGTGCGCGCTGTTCCTCGTCGGCGGCCTCGCGCAGATGTACGTCGTCATCATCGGCGGCCAAGCCTATCCGCTCAAGCTGTTCCCGGGGATGGAAGTCTCGAGTTCGTTCTTCGACGGCGCCGCCGCGCTCTATCAGCCTTCCCTGCCCGAAGTCCTGCTCGGCCTCGGCGGGATCTCGCTGTCGATGCTGATCGTCGCGCTGGCGATGCGGCTCATGCCGTTCCTGCCGCGCGCGCCGGCGCATTGAAGGGGACGAGGGCGAACGATGGCTCGTGATCCGCACCCCTTCGCGCGATTCGTCAATATTCTCGGCCGCGGCAAATCCCTGACGCGCTCCTTGACCGAGGGCGAGGCCGAAGAGGCGATGGCGATGATCCTGGCGGGCGAAACGCTGCCCGAACAGCTCGGCGCGTTTCTCATGCTGCTGCGGGTCAAGGAGGAGAGCGCCGAGGAAATCGCCGGCTTCGTCCGCGCGGTCCGCGCCACGCTCGAGCGCCCGCCTTCGCTCGTCGCCGATCTCGATTGGCCCTCTTATGCGGGCAAGCGCCGGCAGTTGCCGTGGTTCGTCCTGGCGGCGCTGGTTCTCTCGCGCGCGGGATGGCGGGTCGTCATGCACGGCGTCGACGGCCACACCGCGGGCCGGATCTATACGCGCGAAGCGCTCGCCCGCCTCGGCCTCGGCATCGCGGGCGACTTCGACGAGGCCGCCACGCATCTGGCGGCGCGCAATTTCGCCTATCTGCCGCTCGAGGCGATGAGCCCGAAGCTCGCCGAGATGTTCGCGCTGCGGCCGATTCTCGGCCTGCGTTCGCCCGTCCATACGCTGGCGCGGCTGATCAATCCGTTCGACGCGCCCGCTGCGATGCAATCGGTCTTCCACCCCGGCTACATGACCCTTCATCGCGACGCTTCGCTGCTGCTGGGACAGCGCCGCATGTCGGTGTTTCGCGGCGAGGGCGGCGAAGCCGAGCGCCGGCCGAACAAGCCCTGCGAGACCCTGATCGTCGAAGACGGGGTCTGCGGCGAGCGGCGTTGGCCGCCGCTGCTCGCGGACCCGCGCCTGACGGCGGACGAAAGCATGGATCTCGACCGCCTCGAGGCGGTGTGGCGCGGCGACGCCGAGGATGACTACGCCGCGGCCGCGATCACCGGCACGCTGGCGATCGCGTTGACGACGCTCGGCGTCGAGCGCGATATGGCGAGCGCGCAGAAGCGGGCCGAATTCCTGTGGCGCGCGCGCGACCGGGGCCGCCTTTCGGCGGCGGCGTGAGTCCATGAGCCGGCTGTTCATATCGGCGACCCACAAGTCTTCGGGCAAGACGACGATCTCGCTCGGGCTCGCCGCGGCTTTGGCGGCGCGCGGTCTCGCCGTTCAGACCTTCAAGAAGGGTCCCGACTACATCGATCCGATGTGGCTGGCGCGCGCCAGCGGCCGCCCATGCTATAACCTCGACTTCAACACTCAGGACGAGGCCGAGATTCTCGCGACGTTCCGCCGCGCCGGGCGCGACGCCGATATCGCCCTGATCGAAGGAAACAAGGGTTTGCACGACGGGCTCGACGCCGAAGGCCGCGATTCCAGCGCCGCGCTCGCGGGCCTGCTGCGCGCGCCGGTCGCGCTCGTCGTCGACACGGTCGGCATGACGCGGGGAATCGCGCCGCTGGTGCTCGGCTACGCGGCGTTCGACCCGCGCGTCGCAATTCGCGGCGTGATCCTCAACAAGGTCGGTCTTGCGCGTCAGGAGAGCAAGCTTCGTCAGGCGTTGGAGCGCTACACCGACATTCCGGTGCTCGGGGCGATCGGCCGCGACGAGGGTTTGTGCGTCGAGGAGCGGCACCTCGGCCTGACGACGCCCGGCGAGATAGACAATGCGGCCCGCATCATTGCGCGCACGCGCGAAGTCGTCGCGCGGGGCGTCGACATCGACCGCCTGATCGCCGTCGCCGACGCCGCGAGCGAGCGGATCGGACCGGCGCCGGTCGAGACGTTCCCCACGCCCGACCTCACGATCGCGGTCGCGCGCGACGCCGCGTTCGGATTCTATTACCAGGACGACTTCGAGGCGCTGCGACGCGCCGGCGCCAGGCTGATCTTCTTCGACGCGTTGCGCGATCGAAACCTGCCGGCTGCCGACGCTCTGTTCATCGGCGGCGGCTTCCCCGAGACCCAAGCTGCGGCGCTCGCCGCCAACGAGTCCCTGCGCGCCCAGATCAAGGCCGCGATCGCAGGCGGGCTGCCGACCTACGCCGAATGCGGCGGGCTGATGTATCTGAGCCGCTCGATCGCCTGGCGCGGCGAGAGCCACAAAATGGTCGGCGCCGTTCCCGGCGACGCCGTGGTCGGCGACAAGCCGCAAGGCCGGGGACTCGTCGTGCTCGAGGAAACCGAGGACTCGCCTTGGCCGCGCCGCGCGCAGCCGGCGGCGATTCCAGGTCATGAGTTTCATTACGCCGCGCTGGAGAACGTCGATCCGAACTGCCGCTTCGCCTATCGCGTGCGGCGCGGCTACGGCGTCGACGGCAAGCGCGACGGCGTCGTCGTCGGCAATCTGCTGGCGAGCTTCAGCCATTTGCGCGACACCTCGCGGCATCATTGGGCGCGTCGGTTCGTAGCCTTCATCCGCCAAGTCCGCGAGCGCCAAGCCGCCAAGCCGACGGCGGGCCGCCTGATCGCGGACCCTAGCCCGAAGCGCAACGCTATTGCGCCGCGCCGGTCGGCGGGGTGAGGGCGGAGCGCGGAATCAGGGAAGCGATGGAGACTCTACCGGTATTCTTGCGCGTCAAAGGCAAGCGGGCCGCCGTGGTCGGCGGCGGCTCCGCCGCGGCGCGACGCGTCGAAACGCTCGCGCGCGCCGGCGCTCTGGTGACGGTCTTCGCCGCTCGGCTCGACGACGAGTTCAGCGCTCTGCGCGAGGCGACATTCGAGCATGCGGCGCACGAGCCGATGCGCGCCGATCTCGCTTCGTTCGTGGTCTGCTACGTCGCCACCGGCGACGGCGACGCCGACGAGCGAATCTTCGCCGCGATCAGCGGCGCGGGCGCGCTGATCAATGTCGCCGACCGGCCGGACCTGTGCGATTTCATCGCGCCCTCCCTCGTCCACCGCGATCCGCTCGTCGTCGCGATCTCCACTGGCGGCGCTTCGCCGATGCTCGGGCGTATGCTCAAGGCGCGCCTGGAGAGCACGATCCCCGCCGCTTACGGACGGCTCGCTGCGTTCATGGGGCGCTCGCGCGCGCTCGTCGGCGCAAGGCTCGACGACGGGCGGGCGCGGCGCCGATTCTGGGAGCGCGTGCTCGAAGGCCCGATCGCCGAAATGGTGCTCGCCAACAACGAACCGGCGGCCGAGGCGGCGCTCGCGGCCGAGATCGAACGCGAGGCCGAAGGCGGCCAAATCGCGCGAAGCGGCGAGGTCTATCTGGTCGGCGCCGGACCGGGCGATCCGGACCTCCTGACCTTCCGTGCGCTACGCCTGATGCAGAAGGCCGACGTCGTGCTCTACGATCGGCTGGTCGGCCCTGGCATCGTCGATCTGGTGCGCCGCGAGGCGGAGCGGATCTACGTCGGGAAGCGCCGCAACGATCACACCGTGCCGCAGGAAGAGATCGGCGAAATGCTGGTGCGGCTGGCGCAAGAGGGCAAGCGCGTGCTGCGGCTGAAGGGCGGCGACCCCTTCATCTTCGGGCGCGGCGGCGAAGAAATCGAAAAGCTCGCCGACCACGAAATCCCGTTTCAGGTCTGCCCTGGCATAACCGCCGCGGCGGCGTGCTCCGCCTATTCCGGCATTCCGTTGACGCATCGCGATCACGCGCAGTCTTGCGTATTCGTGACCGGCCACGGCAAGGAAGGGCCGATCGAGCTCGATTGGAACGCGCTCATCCGCCCCGGCCAGACCGTCGCGATCTACATGGGGCTCGCCCATCTCGACGAACTCGCGCAGGCGTTCGTCGCGCACGGCGCCGATCCCGATCTGCCCGCCGCCGTCGTCGACAACGGCGCGCGCGCCAACCAGCGCGTCGTCACCGGCACGCTGCGCACGATCGCCAACGAAGCGCGCGCGGCGGCGCTGCGCGGCCCGACGATCATCATCGTCGGCACGGTGGTTTCGTTGCGCGACAAGCTGAAGTGGTACGCGGCGGACGGCCGCGGCGGACGCGAGTCATAACGAAGGAATGCCGGCGCGGCGCCGTCGCGCCGAGGGTTTCGTGGGGACGTACAAACGGAGGAACGCCATGGCGTATGATGTTGAGGGGCAATCGATCGAGACGACCGCGACGGGCTATCTCGTCAATGCCGACGATTGGAGCAAAGCCCTCGCCGAGCGCATCGCCGAGCTCGAGGGGATCACCCTGACCGACCGGCATTGGGACGTGATCGACTATTTGCGCGACGAGTATTTCAACAACAATCAGAACACGCCGAACACGCGCGCCATCCTCAAGGCGATGAGCGAGCGCTGGGACGCCAAGATCGACCAGAAGACGCTTTACGATCTCTTTCCGCTCGATCCCTCCAAGCAGGGCGGGCGCATCGCGGGACTGCCGGAAAGCCGCCGCAAGGGCGGCTATTGAGCCGAGCGAATCAGATGCCGGACGCGTCGACGCCGCAAGCG
>JBEKFO010000334.1:0-4753 GCA_050013275.1 Roseiarcus sp.
ATGTTCTTGAAGCCAGCCGCATGAAGTTCGAGATTCAGAATCTTGCCTAAGGGAAGCCTCAGTCCATTCTCCAGCACGATCCGGATTACCCCCAGCGCCGCCCGCCGCAGCGCAAAGGGGTCCTTGCTGCCCGTAGGCTTCTCGTCGATCGCCCAGAAGCCGGTGAGCGTGTCGAGCTTGTCGGCGAGCGCGACGGCGACCGAGACCGGCGTGGTGGGAATGCGGTCGCTCGGCCCCTGCGGCTTGTAGTGCTCCTCGATCGCGTCGGCGACGCTCGGTTCCTCGCCCTGCGCGGCTGCGTAGTAGCGGCCCATCAGGCCCTGCAATTCGGGGAACTCGCCGACCATCTCGCTCACCAGATCGGCCTTGGCGAGACGCGCCGCACGCTCGGCGAGATTGGCGTCCGCGCCGACGATCGGCGCCAGTTCGCGCGCCAGCGCCGCGATGCGCTCGACGCGCTGCCCTTGCGTGCCTAGTTTCTCGTGAAAGACGATGCCTAGGCTCTTGAGCTTCTCCAGCCGCTGGTCGAGCGGCTTGTCCGCCTTGTCCTTGTAATCGGGCAGGGGAGCGAGGTCGGTCCGCCAGAAATGGCGCGCGTCGGCGAGGCGCGCGCGCACGACGCGGCCGTTGCCCGCCGCGATCGCCTTGCCGCCGTCGCTGGCGATCAGGTTCGACACCAGGATGAACTTGTTGGCGAGCTTGCCCGCGGAATCGCGCAGCACGAAGCACTTCTGGTTGGCGCGAATCGTCGCGCGGATGACCTCAGGCGGGATTTCGAGGAACGCCGCCTCGAATTCGCCCATCAGCGCCACCGGCTGCTCGACGAGGCCGGCGACCTCTTCCAGCAGCCCCTCGTCCTCGATGAGTTCGAGCCCGTGGGCGAGCGCGAGGCTGTGCGCGTCGGCCAAGATCATCGCCTTGCGCCGGTCGGCGTGGAGCACGACCTTGGCCTTGCCGAGCGCGGCGAGGTAATCCTCGAACCGGCGCGCCTTGATCGCTCGCGGCGCCATGAAGCGATGGCCGTAGGTCACGTCCCCGGCGGTCAGGCCGTCGACGGTGAAGGCGATCGTCTCCGGCGCCTCGTGCGGGCCGCCGAACGCGCACAGGATCGAGCGCAGCGGGCGCACCCAGCGCAACGCGTCGGGCCGCGCCGAAGCCGCGCCCCAGCGCATCGATTTCGGCCAGGGAAAGGCGCGGATGATCGCCGGCAGAATTTCGGAGAGCAATTCGCGCGTCGGGCGGCCGGGCCGCTCGATGACCGCGACGTAGAATTCGCCCTTCTTGGCGTCCTTCTCGATTTTCGCGTCTTCGATGCGCTGAAGGCCTGCGCTCTTCAGGAAGCCCTGGATCGCGCCGTCGGGCGCGCCGACCCGCGGCCCCTTGCGCTCCTCGCGCCGGTGCGGCTGCGCCTCGGGCAGGCCGACGACATGCAGCGCCAGCCGGCGCGGCGTCGCATAGGCCGCCGCGCCCTCGTAGGCGACGTCGGCCGCGACGAGCGCGTCCGTCACCAGCCGCCTCAGATCGTCGGCCGCCTGGCGCTGCATGCGCGCCGGGATTTCTTCGCTGAAGAGTTCAAGGAGCAGATCGGGCATTCGAGGATCTCAAAATTACAAGTCAACCAGAAAGACGCGCGCCCCTTCTCCCGCGTGCGGGAGAAGGTGTCATCGCGAAGCGATGACGGATGAGGGGAAGCCGCGGCCCCGAGCCCTCATCCGGCGCTTCGCGCCACCTTCTCCCGCTAGGCGGGAGAAGGGTTTCCGCCGCCCGCCGTCTTCAGCCACGCGGCGCCGCAGGCCTTGGCGAGCTCGCGCACGCGCAGGATGTAGCTCTGCCGTTCGGTGACGGAGATGACGCCGCGCGCGTCCAGGAGGTTGAACGCGTGGCTCGCCTTGATGCACTGGTCGTAGGCGGGCAGCGCCATGAGATGGCGCTCGCCCGCCTCGCCCCTGTCGAGCAGCGAGCGGCATTCGCCCTCCGCGTCCTTGAAGTGCCGGAACAGCAGCTCGGTGTCGGCGTGCTCGAAATTGAAGCGCGAGTATTCCTGTTCGGCTTGCAGGAACACGTCGCCATAGGAAATCTTGTCGGCGCCGTCGCGGCCGTTGAAATTGATGTCGTAGAGGCTGTCGACGCCCTGCACGTACATGGCGAGGCGTTCGAGCCCGTAGGTCAGTTCGCCCGACACCGGCGCGCACTCGAAGCCGGCGACCTGCTGGAAGTAGGTGAACTGCGACACCTCCATGCCGTCGCACCAGCATTCCCAGCCGAGGCCCCAGGCGCCCAGCGTCGGGCTCTCCCAATCGTCCTCGACGAAGCGCACGTCGTGCAGCGCCATGTCGACGCCGATCGCTTTCAGCGAATCGAGATAGAGCTCCTGCAGGTTCTCCGGCGACGGCTTGAGGATCACCTGGTACTGATAATAGTGCTGCAGGCGATTGGGATTCTCGCCGTAGCGGCCGTCCTTGGGGCGGCGCGAAGGCTGCACATAGGCCGCCTTCCAAGGTTTGGGCCCAAGCGAGCGCAAGGTCGTGGCGGGATGGAAGGTGCCGGCGCCGACTTCCATGTCGTAGGGCTGCAAGATCACGCAGCCGTGCTTGGCCCAAAAGCTCTGCAAGGTCAGGATCAGACCCTGGAACGATCGGGCGGGATCGAGCGCGGCGTCGAGTTTGGTGGAAGGCATCGGGTTCGAAGACTCGGGGGTTCGCGGTTTCACGCCGGACCCTAGAGACGCCTCATCCTCGGGTCAACGCGGATCATACGGGCCAGTCGATCGTCGCCTCGCCGCGGTGGATCGCCTCGGCCTGCGCGGTGAACGCGCCCGACGCTTCATGCAGCGCGAGCGGCGGGGCGATGCGCAGCGGCGCCTTCGATCCCTTGACGCCCGCGATCAGCAGCCGATGGGCGCTTTGCTCGGCGCGCGGATGGACCGCGAGCAGCGTCAGGGCGCCGAGCCGGCGCCCGATCGCGGCGAGGATCGCGGCGAGCGCGTCGGGGCGATGGATCATGACGAAGCGCCCGCCCGGCGCGAGCAGCGCGAGACTGGCGACGATCCAGGCTTCGAGCGGCGAAGCGGCGTCTTCGCGCGCCGGCGCGACATGCGCGCGCGCCCGGACCGCGTCCGGCGAGACGCGGACCGATCCGGCGTCGAAGAACGGCGGGTTGGTGACGACGAGATCGGCCTCGCCGTCGGCGAGGCCCGCTTTGCGGCGAGCGGGCGCCGCGAGCGCGTCGGCTGCGACGACGCGCGCTCGGCTCCCGAGGCCATTGAGCGTCGCGTTTTCGCGCGCCAGCTCGGCAAGGCAGGGATCGATCTCGACGAGGTCGCCGCGCGCCTCGGGCCAGCGCCGGAGCAGCGCGAGGCCGACCGCGCCGACCCCGGCGCCGACGTCGACCAAGCGCCGCGCCGGCGCGCCGGCCGCCGCCGCGAGCAACACCGCGTCGGCGCCGACGCGGTGACCGCCGAGGGGCTGGCGCAGTCGCAATCGCCCGCCGAGGATCGCGTCGAGGCTGGTCGGCGCTTCGCCGGCGGCCTCAACCATCGCGCAGTTCGCCGGAAAGGCCGGCTTCGCGCATCAGCCGCCGCGCCCGCTCCTGCTCGCTCGCATCGATCATGATCCGCCGCGGCAGAAAGCCGAGCGAGCCCTCGACCGCGCTCATGTGCTGGTCGGCGACGAAGAACGCGACGCGCGCCTGCGTGAGCAGCGTCTCGATGACGGAGATCAGCACGAGATCATTGGTGCGCACGAGTTCGATCACGTCACGACCTCATTCCGACGCCCTTAACGCTCCGGCGCCTTGCGCCCTTGCCGGCCCGCCTGGGCGTCTTTATGGTCACGAGGTTGCGCTCTGGCAAGGGAAGCGTCCGTGGGAATTGTCATTCCGCTCGAGGAAAAATCGCCGGACAGGCTGATCGAGCGCCTCGTGGCGCTGGTCGACGGCGACATGGCGCTGGTCAACCAGACGATCCTGTCGCGCACGGGATCGGAAGTGACGATGATTCCCGAAGTCGCCAATCACCTGATTTCGTCGGGCGGCAAGCGGCTCAGGCCGATCCTCACGCTCGCTGCGGCGGGGCTGTGCGGCTATCGCGGCGAAGGCCACGTCAAGCTCGCCGCAGCGGTCGAGTTCATGCACACGGCGACGCTGCTGCACGACGACGTCGTCGACGAAAGCGACTTGCGCCGCGGCAAGGCCGCCGCGCGCGTGCTGTGGGGCAACGAGGCGAGCGTGCTGGTCGGCGACTTCCTGCTCGGTCAGGCCTTCAAGATGATGGTCGAGGTCGGCTCGCTGTCCTGCCTCGATGTGCTCTCCAGCGCCGCGGCGGTGATCGCCGAGGGCGAAGTGATGCAGCTTTCCGCCGCCAAGGACACCGCGACCACCGAGGACGCCTATCTCGCGGTGATCCGCGCCAAGACGGCGGCGCTGTTCTCCGCCGCCTGCGAGGTCGGGCCGATCCTCGCCCGCAGCGGCAAGGCGGAGGTCGCGGCGTGCCGGGGCTACGGCGCCAATCTCGGCGTCGCGTTCCAATTGATCGACGACGCGCTCGACTACGGCGGCTCGGCGGCCAAGCTCGGCAAGAACGTCGGCGACGATTTCCGCGAAGGCAAGATCACCCTGCCGGTGGTGCTGTCGTTTCGCCGCGGCTCGACCGAGGATCGCGAATTCTGGCGGCGGACGCTGGAGGGAGGCGAAATCGTCGACGGCGATCTCGAAATCGCGCTCGCGATGATGAAGAAGCACCGCGCGCTCGAGGACA
>JBEKFO010000335.1:0-4746 GCA_050013275.1 Roseiarcus sp.
ACGCCGCCTACGTCGTACTGCTCGGAAAGGCCTGCGGCTTCCGCTTGGATGGTCTGCCGCGTCTCGTCGTCGACCAGCTTGATGACCTGCCAGGCGACGACGCCGAGCACCAGCGCCGCGCCGATCGCGCTGAGGCCGAGAATGGCTAGCGTCAACTTAAACGCCGTGGCGCGGAAGAGCTTAACGAGAGCCGTCACGGATCATGTATCCAGCGCCGCGCACCGTGTGCAGCATCGGCGCGTCGAAGTCGCGATCGATCTTGGCGCGAAGGCGCGAGACGTGCACGTCGATGACGTTGGTCTGCGGATCGAAGTGATAGTCCCAGACGTGCTCGAGCAACATGGTGCGCGTCACCACCTTGCCGGCGTTCTGCATGAGATATTCGAGCAGGCGGAACTCGCGCGGCTGCAAGACGATTTCCTCGCCGGCGCGCGTCACCTTGTGAGAAAGGCGGTCGAGCGTGAGGTCGCCGAGCCGATAGGCGGTCTCCTCGGGCGCGCCCTTGGGGCGCCGGCGCGCCAGCGCCTCGACCCGCGCGAGCAATTCGGAAAAGGCATACGGCTTGGCGAGGTAATCGTCGCCGCCCGCGCGCAGGCCCTTGACACGGTCGTCGACCTGGCCGAGCGCGGAGAGGATCAGCACCGGCGTTTCGATCTTCTGGACGCGCAGGGCGCCGATCAGCGACAGCCCGTCCATCTTGGGCAACATGCGATCGACGATGGCGACGTCGTAGCCGCCTTCCTGCGCCAGATCGTAGCCGCTGACGCCGTCGGCGGCGTGGTCGACGCTATAGCCGGCCTCGTGGAACGCCTTGACGAGATAGGCCGCCGCGTCGCGGTCGTCTTCGATGATCAGAATCCGCATGGACGACATATAGCGGCTTCCCGGCTTCGCGCCAAAAATATGGCGGCAGGCCACTGGGGGTTGGCCTGCCGCCGATTCGCCGGCGTCGCGCAGGGGCGGGGGGACGGGAGCGCGACGTCCGGCGGCATTGGCCTCGCAGGGGAGACGAGGCCAAACTTCTTTCGATCAGGAGGCCGCCTTCGTCGGCAACGCCACGAAGCGCACCGAGTCTCCCGACTTCACGCGCAGCAGCACGGATTTGCGGCCGTCCGCCTTGGCGGCCTCGAAGGCCTGAGCGACTTCGCCAGGATGCGTAACCGGCTTGCCGCCCGCCTCCAGAATCACGTCGCCGGCCTGCAGGCCGTGGTCGGCCGCCACGCCGCTTGGATCGACGTCGGCGACCGCGACGCCCTCTCCGCCGCGTGCGCGCTCGAGGCTTAGGCCGAGCTTGGCGAAAGACGAGCTATCCTCGGCTTTGGCGGGCGCCTCGGCGCTCGCCTCCTTGTCCATCGGCATGGTTCCGAGCGTCACAGCGATCGTCTGCGGCGCGCCGTTGCGCCAGATCGCGAGGTCGGCGGACTTCTTCGGCCCGAGCGCGGCGATACGGCGCGCCAGATCCTTGGGATCGGCGACGGCGTCGCCGTTGACCGCAGTGATGACGTCGCCGACCTTCACGCCGGCCGTCGCCGCGGGAGAGTTAGGCGTCTCCTTGGCGACCAGCGCGCCGGCGGCGTTCTTGACGCCGAGGCTGTCGGCGAGGTCCGGCGTCACCTGTTGGATTTCGACGCCGAGCCAGCCGCGCTCGACGACGCCGCTCTGCTTGAGCTGCTGCACCACGTTCTCGACGACGTCGCTGGCGATGGCGAAGCCGATGCCGACGCTGCCGCCGGAGGGCGAGAAGATCGCGGTGTTGACGCCGACCACGTCGCCGTCGGTGTTGAAGGTCGGGCCGCCCGAATTGCCGTGATTGACCGGCGCGTCGATCTGCAGGAAGTCGTCATACGGCCCCGAGCCGATGTCGCGGCCGCGCGCCGAGACGATGCCCGCGGTCACCGTGCCGCCGAGGCCGAAGGGGTTGCCGACCGCAATCACCCAGTCGCCGACGCGCGGCGATTGCGAGGCGAAATTGACGAACGGATAGGTCCCCGGGTCCTTGACTTTGAGAAGCGCGATATCCGTCTTCGCATCGGTTCCGATCACCGTGGCCGGCATCGTCTTGCCGTCCGCGGTGGTGATCGTCACTTCGGTCGCGTGGTCGACGACGTGGTTGTTGGTGACGACATAACCGTCGGCGGAAATGAAGAAGCCGGAGCCCTGCGCCATCGACAGATGGCGCTGCTGGCGGTGCGGCATGGGCGAATCGCCCCCGTTGTCGTCAGGCATGCCGAACTGCTTGAAGAAGCGGTCGAACGGGCTGCCGGGCGGGAAATGCGGCATGCCCTGCGCATCCGTCTCCACGTCGCCGCCGTCGGCCACCTTGACCTTGACCGAGACGACCGACGACTTCACGCGATCGACCACGTCGGCGAAGGACGCCGGGCCGGCCGAAGGTTGCGTCGTCGCGGCGACGGCGTAGCCGGAGGAGAAGGCGCCGCTTTCGAGCGCGGCGCCGCCGAGCGCGACGAGAGCGACCGCGCCGAGCAGCGCGGCGCGCAGCGAACGTGAAGGGGAGTGCGGAATTGGGGCGAGTATCACGGGGAAGGCTCCGTCGGGATCGTTGCGCCGGCCCTTTGCGCGGCGACATGGCCGGCAAGATGGCCTACGGCGCCTAACGCCGCGATGGCGCAAACATGAACGGTTGGTAATTTTCGCCCTCCTTTGGGGCGCGCAGCCGATCTCCGAAGCCCGACCGATGGCTCGGCCTCGGTTTTGTCACGCTGACCGCCCGAATTTTTCGTCCCGCGCTATCCATCTGGTCGCGAACGCGTATTTTCGTGCGGAGACGTATTGTGATTCGATAGCGGAGCGATCGTGGCCGACAGCCTCGCGTAAGTTTTGTCACGCAGGCTGATTTGGCTATCTCGACGTCGGATCTCAACCGCCAGCCCCAAAATCAGACGCTTCATCGTCGCCGGAGGCTCGATAGCGGAAACCTTCGACCGGGAGGCATTGGCATGACGAATTCCACGCAAGCCGACGGCGGCCTGAAGGCGCGCCTCGATTTCATCGGCTTCGACCAGCATACGCTGTCGACGCTCGCTGCTCTCCAGCCTTTCGTCAGCAGGGCGATACACGCCGCGCTCGACTCCTTTTATCTCAAAGTCAGGGCGAGCGCCGAAATGCGCAAGCTCTTCACCGACGAGAAGCATGTCGCTTCAGCGCAGAAGCGTCAGGAAACGCATTGGACATCTTTAGCGTCCGCCCGATTCGACGAGGCCTATGTCGAGGGCGTGCGCAAGATCGGCCGAACCCACGCGCGCATCGGCCTCGAGCCCCGATGGTACATCGGCGGCTACGCGCTGATCGTCGAGCGCCTGATCCACGCCCTCGTCAAGGAGCAATGGCCAGGCCTACTCTCCCTGGCCAAAGGACGACCGGAGGGCGTCGCCGAAGCGCTGTCGGCGCTGGTCAAGGCCGCGCTGCTAGACATGGATTTCGCCATTTCGGTCTATCTGGACACCCTCGACGAACAGCGCCGCCGAGCCGAGGCAGAGCAGGCGGCGGTGGAGCGCGAGAGCGTCGTCGCGGTCGACGCGATCGCGGCGGGTCTGGCGAAACTGGCGGCCAAGGACCTCACCAGCCGCATAACATCAGACCTGCCCGCGGCGTTTCGCAAGACTCAGCAGGACTTCAATGGCGCGATCGAACAAATCGCGGACGCGATGGTGGCCGTCGCCCGCGCCACGGACGCGGTAAATTCCGGCGCGCGAGAGATTGCGTCGGCTTCCGACGAACTCGCCCGCCGCACCGAGCAGCAGGCGGCGAACCTCGAACAGACCGCCGCCGCGCTCGGCGAAATCTCGACGACCGTCAAGAAGTCCGCCGACGGCGCCAACCACGCCCGTGAAGTGGTCTCCGCGGCCGACGAGGACGCCAAGAAGAGCGCCGTGGTGGTGCGTCAGGCGGTCGAGGCGATGGACGAGATCGCGCAATCGTCGCAGCAGATCGGCCAGATCATCGGCGTCATCGACGAGATCGCATTCCAGACCAATTTGCTTGCGCTGAACGCGGGCGTCGAGGCGGCGCGCGCCGGCGACGCGGGTCGCGGCTTCGCCGTAGTGGCTTCCGAAGTGCGGGCGCTGGCGCAGCGCTCCGCCGAGGCCGCCAAAGAGATCAAGGGCTTGATTTCAAAGTCGGCGACGCAGGTCGATCGCGGCGTCAAGCTCGTCGCCGAGACCGGCGATTCGCTGGGGCGCATCATGCTGCAGGTCGCCGAGATCAACGGGGTCGTCGCCGAGATCGCCAACGGCGCCAAAGAGCAGTCGACGGCGCTTGCCGAAGTCAGCGTCGCGGTCGCCCACGTCGACCAGACGACCCAGCAGAACGCCGCGATGGCCGAAGAGGCGACGGCGGCGAGCCGCGCGGTTTCGCAGGAGGCCGAACGGCTATCGGAGTTGGTCGGCCAATTCGAGGTCGGCAGTTCCAAAGGCGAACCCGTCGCGCGCCGCGCTTCGCGCAGGGACGATCCGCCCGCGCGTCGGCGAGCGGTCGCCTCGTAGCGCCTTCATCCGGCGTCATAGCGGTCGGAAGAGGAAGGTCTCTTGACGCGCTGCGGCGCTGCCTTCTCCTGCAAGCGGGAGAAGGCGGCCGTCCGCTATTTCTTCTGTGACTTCACATAGGCGATGTAGCCGCGCACGTCGGCCGCGGGCTCGGCATAGGCGGCGCCGAGCGACTTCTCCATCGCCGCCATGAACCGCCTCGCCCAATCCGGCAGCGGATAGTCGATCGCGGCGAGAAATTCGA
>JBEKFO010000336.1:0-4745 GCA_050013275.1 Roseiarcus sp.
CGGCCTCGCCGCCGGGGTTCATCATCACGTAGGAGACGCGGCTCATCAGGTCTTCGCCGAAACGGATTTGCGGGTTCATCGCGCCGGCGGAGGCGACCACCTCGCCGGTCGTCAGATTGCATAGATGCGCGGCGATGGTGGTCGAGCCGATATCGAAGGCGAGCCCGTAGGCGCGCTCGTGAAAACCCGGCAGGATCGCGACGATTTCGCGGCTCGCGCGCAGTGCGACGGTGACCTTGAAGGCGCCCGCGCGCAGCGTCTTCTGCAGGCCGGCGAGCACGCTGAGATCGGCGGACGCCTCGGCGACGCCCCACTGTTCGCGCAACGCCGCCTGCAAGCGCCTCAAATCGCTCGACGGGTCGTGCATGTCGGGCTCGCGGACCTCGACATAGTGAAGACGCACGACCGGATCGATCTCGATCGGATGGGCTTCGGCGCGCTTGCGCACGACCTGGCGGTGGACCTGGCTTTCGGGGGGCACGTCGACGACGAGATCGCCGCGGATCTCGGCTTGGCAGCCGAGACGGCGCCCCTCGGGCAGCGCGCCATGCCTGTCGGCGTAGCGCCGCTCGACTTCATTGCGCGGGCTGACATGGTCGCGCGACGAGGTAATCGCGTGTTTGGCGAACTGGCCCTCGGCGACGTCGATCTGGCAGCGTCCGCATATGCCGCGCCCGCCGCAGACCGAGTCGAGATCGACGCCGAGCCGGCGCGCCGCTTCGAGCACGCTCGTCCCTCCGGCGAAGCTCCCGCGCTTGCCAGACGGCGTGAAGACGACGCGAAACTCGTTCAAACCCTCACCCCCGCGCCCGCCGGCGCCCGCCCTCGCGCCGATTTCCGGCGCCCGCTTCGCCCTCTGCGGCGGGCTCGCGGTACTTGCGAATCCATTGGCCGCAATTGGCGTCGTGGCCCATCACCACGTCGGCGCCGAGAATGGCTTGAATGTCTTCCGCGTGCAGCGGGTTCATGATCGCCGAGGTGAGGCCGGCGCCGATCATCATCGGCAGGAATGCGGCGTTGAGGCCGCGCCGGTTGGGCAGTCCGAAGGAGAAGTTCGAGGCGCCGCAACTGGTGTTGACCTTCAGCTCCTCGCGCAGGCGGCGCAGCAGATGCATCAGCCGCGCGGCGGCGTCGTTGATCGCGCCGACCGGCATCACCAGCGGGTCGACCACCACGTCCTCGCGCTTGATCCCGAAGTCGGCGGCGCGCTCGACGATCTTCTTGGCCACCGTGAAGCGCACGTCGGGATCCTCGGAGATGCCGGTTTCGTCGTTGGAAATGGCGATCACCGCCGCGCCGTATTTCTTCACCAGCGGCAGCACCCGCTCCAAGCGCTCCTCTTCGCCGGTGACCGAATTGATCAGCGGCTTGCCCTTATAGACCGCGAGCCCCGCCTCCAGCGCCTCGACGATCGACGAGTCGATCGACAGCGGGACGTCGACGGTCGCCTGCACCAGCCTGACGCATTCGGCGAGGATGCGCGGCTCGTCGGCGAGCGGAATGCCGGCGTTGACGTCGAGCATCTGCGCGCCCGCCTCGACTTGCGCGATCGCGTCGGCGACGACGCGCGAATAGTCGCCCTGCGCCATTTCCGCGGCGAGCAGCTTGCGCCCGGTCGGATTGATGCGCTCGCCGATCATCACGAAACGGCGCTCGAAGCCGATGACGACGTCTTTCGCGGCCGAGGAGATTACGGTTTCGGTCATGGGGCGCTTTGTCCTTGTCGGTCCGGAGCGTCATTGCGAGCGAAGCGAAGCAATCCAGAGATCGAGGCGGTGGGCGGCTCGCACGCTGGCGCCGCTGAAGAACCCTTAAACCGGGACCGCACACAGCCGCGCAAACCTGCAGGCGTCGCGATCGCTGGATTGCTTCGCTCCGCTCGCAATGACGGAACTCTCAGAAATGCGCAGGTCATCCCGCCCACAGGCTTTCCACCGCCTGCATCTTGGGGACGAAATCGCGCCGCCACGGCGCGCGTCCCTTCAGCACGCCCGACTCGTGAACGATCTCCGAGACGGCGCGTTCCTGACGATAGGCCATCACGTGCACGCCCGCCACGCCCTTGATCTCGCGCAATTGCTGAATTGTCTCTATGCAGATGCGCTTGCCCTCGGCGCGCTGGTCCTTGGCGCCTTCGAGCCGCGCGACGACGGCGTCGGGAATATGGACGCCCGCTACGTTGGCGCGCATCCAGCGCGCCGCCCTGGCCGAGGCGAGCGGTCCGACGCCGACCAGAATGAAGCACTTTTCGTCGAGCCCCATGTCGCGCGCCTTTTCCATGAACTTGAGCAGCAAGGGCAGGTCGAAGCAATATTGCGTCTGCACGAACTGCGCGCCGGCGGCGATCTTCTTGGCCAACCGGACGACGCGAAAATCATGAGGCGGCGCGAACGGGTTCTCCGCTGCGCCGATGAAGACGCGTGGCGGCGTCGTGATCTTGCGTCCGGAAAGAAACGTTCCTTCATCGCGCATGCGCCGGATGACCGACAAAAGCGAGATCGAGTCGAGGTCGAACACCGGTTTAGCCTCGGGCTGGTCGCCGCATTGCACGCCGTCCCCGGTCAGGCAGAGGATATTGCCCACTTGCAGCGCCGCGGCGCCGAGCACGTTGCCCTGAATGGCGATTCGATTGTAATCGCGGCAGGAAATCTGCAACACCGGCGAATAGCCGACGCGCGTCAGCAGCGCGCAGATCGCGACACTCGACATATGGCAGTGCGCGCCCGAGCCGTCGGTGGCGTTGACGCCGTCGACCCAGCCCTCGAAAATCTGCGCGCGGTCGTAGACGTCCTGCGGGTCGGCCGAATCGGGCGGATCGAGTTCGGCGGTGACGGCGAATTCGCCGCGCCTCAGCACTCGCTCCAGGCGCCCGCGCGACGAATGGCCGGGCAGGTCGACCAGCGGCGCGCCGGGGTCCAAGCCAATGTCGTGGGGATGGGGCGCGAGCGTCGTCATCCGGCCGCCCCGCCGCTGCGCCGGCGCGCGCTTCGCAGCCACGCCGACGAGCCCTTGAGCCTGTGATCGATCGGCGGCAGGGGCGTTTCGATCCGCGCTCCTTCGCGCATCCGCTCGCTTCCTTCGTAGGCCTTGACCCATACGCAGGGCATCTGCGGATAGACTTCGCAGGCGCCGTCGGCGCGCACGCCGCCGCACGGCCCGTTGCGCAGCGCCTTCGGGCAGTTCATCGGGCACGACATGCCGGTCGAAGAGAGCACGCAATCGCCGCACATGCGGCAGTCGAACAGCGCGCCCTTCACATGGGCCTCGACGAAGGCGAAGGGGCGTTCGAGCCGGTCGTAACCGATCCGCGCCATGAGCGGCGCCGCGGCGACGAGCGTCGCCTCGAAGGCGTCGTAGACTCGCTCCAGCAGCCGCGCATGGCGAACGCTCCACAGCCGCACGCGCAAAGCGCGGCGCGGCGGCGGTCGCTTGCCGCGCGGCTCGAAGGCGGAAGGGGTCAGCGCGGCGCGCAAGGCGTCAGGCCTCGCGGCCGTCGCGCTTGGTCAGAAGCGCGAGGCGATGCGTATCGTACTCGGCCTCGAGGCGCTCGGCGGCGGCCGCCGCCTCGGCTTCGAGATCGTCGCCGCAGGGGACCGGCTCGCTGCGCCGCCACTGCGCGAGATAGGCGTCGGCGTCGCTCGCATGGGCGTGCACCGCGGCGGCGTCGATGGCGCGGATGAAGCGCTCGGACAATTCGCGCTTGGCGCTGGTCCGCCCGGCCTTGACGATCACCTGGCTCGGGATGTCGCGCCAATAGAGGACGATCAGGCTGGCCAAGACGCCTCCTCGCGCTGGCGCGCCGCCCTCTCGAAAAACCGCGCGAGGCCGCCGAGGCCGGTCGCGCGCCGCTCGAACGCGAGACCCAGGCGCAGCGCCGCGGCTTCGGCCTTCGCCGTCAGTTCCGCGTCGGCGCTCTGTGCAAGATGGACGAGGCGGCGGTAGTGGCCGAAATAATCGTCGCGCAATTGCGGGAAGCGGTCGAGGCCGAGGCCTTCGATCACCAGCCGGTCGAAGTGCCGGGCGAGGAAATCGGTGACGAAGAACGTGCCGGGCTCCTCGGCCATCATCGCCGCGAACGCGTCCTCGCCGGCGAAGAAGGCGTAGCAATGCGCGCCCGCGATGCGCGAAACCCCTTCCTCCTCCAGCACGCGATCGAGCGCGCCGCCGGTGCCGCAATCGCCGTAGAGGCAGAGGATTTCGTCGTAAGCCGCGCGGTTCGCGCGAATCTTGCGCCGCACCGCCTCGGGGATGCCCTCGGGCCGGTTGTGCAGCTTGGCGGGGAGGCACGTCACATCGAAGGCGCCGAGCGGCCCTTCGCGCAGCGCGAGGATTTCGCGCGCCAACGCGCCGCAGGCGATGACCAGAACGCGCCGGGCGCCCTCGCGCCGACGCGGCCAAACGCGCTCGGCCTCGGTCTCGTCGATGAGTGCGGTGTCGGCTTGCACGGGGGTAAAGCCTCATGGGGTCGGAGCGCCCTGCGCGGGAGCTAAACCCGTTCCAGCGAGTGCGGGGAGCCCTGGCGGCGCGCGAGCAGCGCCTTGGCGGTCTCCACCGCGACCGCGGCGTCGCGGCAATAGGCGTCCGCGCCGACCGCTTGCGCGAAGGATTCGTTCAACGGCGCGCCGCCGACCAGCACGATGAATTCGTTGCGCACGCCTTTTTCCTTGAGCGTGTCGATCACCACCTTCATGTAGGGCATGGTGGTGGTCAGCAGCGCCGACATCCCAAGAATTTCCGGCTGGTGC
>JBEKFO010000337.1:0-5305 GCA_050013275.1 Roseiarcus sp.
GTCTCAGTCCCAATGTGGCTGATCATCCTCTCAGACCAGCTACCGATCGTCGCCTTGGTGGGCCGTTACCCCGCCAACTAGCTAATCGGACGCGGGCCAATCCTCCGGCGATCAATCTTTCGCCCAAAGGCCGTATCCGGTATTAGCTCAAGTTTCCCTGAGTTATTCCGAACCGGAGGGTATGTTCCCACGCGTTACTCACCCGTCTGCCACTCTGTATTGCTACAGCGTTCGACTTGCATGTGTTAAGCCTGCCGCCAGCGTTCGTTCTGAGCCAGGATCAAACTCTCAAGTTGAATTGAGATTCTTTCCCGACTGGTCACTCCCCGAAAACGTCTTCGTTCTCGGAGCCAGGAGCCTCGCGGCCCCCAGTCATTCTTGACGAGTTCCAAACACATCCGCTCAAACACAACACGCGCCAGACCGCCTCACGACGTTCCAACACGCTCATTGCTCAAGCGCGATGAATTTTGAAACGTGACCGTCAGTTGTCTCTTCGGACCCCAGCGCCCGCGCCAAACCACGGCTCTCGCCGCAATCCAACCCAAACGCCAAAGCCCCGCAAGGACCCCGCCGCCCACGTCTCTCTTTCTTCCGATGCAATTGTCAAACAGCAAAAGGAAAGGTTCCCCTCCCCCAAAGGCCCCGCATAACCGCCAAGGCCATCAGCCCTAAACAATCATGCAAAACCTAAATCCTACGGAAAAGTGCGAACCGCTCCGCCCCCGCCTCTCAGCGGGGAGGAGACATTCAGAGTTCGCCCGAAATCCAGATGACTGTCGGCCGCTCAACGCGGCAGCGCCGTCGGTCGCGGTGATATAGGGAAGGCCCTCAGAACTGTCAAACGGTTTTTGCGGAAAAATGTCCGCCAAGTTGTCGCGCTTCACGTCGCGCGTCGGCGCACGATCATTTTCATGCCGAAGCGCGAGCGCAACGTCACGCGCTGGATCGGCGCGACGACGTGATCCGGCGCGAGATCGAAGCGCAAGTTGCGCAACAGATGCGCAAGCACGATGACCGCCTCCTGCATCGCGAAGTTCATGCCGATGCACACGCGCGGACCGGCGCCGAACGGAATGTAGGCGTAGCGATCGACGCTCTCGCGATTTTTCCCGAGGAATCGCTCGGGATCGAAGACGTCCGGATCGCGCCACAACCGGCGATGGCGATGCAGGACGAAGGGCGCCACTGTCACCACCGTTCCCGC
Organism: Roseiarcus sp.; assembly: GCA_050013275.1. Lineage (GTDB taxonomy): Bacteria > Pseudomonadota > Alphaproteobacteria > Rhizobiales > Beijerinckiaceae > Roseiarcus. The sequence goes on from JBEKFO010000337.1 coordinate 1,208, forward strand.
GGGAACGCGCACCCCGGCGAGCCAATCCTCGGCGATCGCCTCGCGGCTGAGGAACGCGGCCGGAGGATAGAGCCGCAACGCTTCCTCCAGCACCGCTTTCACCACGGGCAGCGTTTCGCCCAGGTCTGCGGAGCTTTGCGGGTCGAACGCCGCATCGATTTCCGCTTCGACGCGCGCGCGCCACTGCGGCGACTGCGAAAGCAGATAGAGCGTCCAGGTTAGCGCGTTGGCGGTGGTCTCGTGCCCGGCGCCGATGAAGGTGACGATGTTGGCGCGCACGTCCCTCTCGCTGATCGCGCGGCCGGTCTCAGGGTCCTGCGCGCGCAACAGCAGCGTCAAGAGATCGTTGGGCGGGCGCGCTCCCGAAGCGATCAGCGTCTTGCGCGCGCCGACGATGTCGTCGACCGCCTTTTCGAAGAAGCGAAGCGTCGCGCGCCCGCGCAGGCGCCAGAAGCGCGGCAGGAAGGACGGCGCGCCGAGGAGATCAAGCGGGTCGAGCCGCCCGAAGGTTTCGAAATAGCGCGTGACCGCGCGCTGAAACGCCTCGGGATCGCGCGCGAGCCCTTGCGAGAACAGCGTCTGCTCCAGCACCTCGAGCGTCACGCGCGCCATGTCCGCGGCGACGTCGCTGACGCAGCCCTTGGGCGCGGCCGCGTAACGAGCGGCGGCGGCGCGCGCGACGCGATGCATCGCGGGGGCGAAATCGGCGACCTGACGCGGCGAGAACAACGGCGCCAGCGCGCGCCGCTGCGCGCGCCAATCCTCGCCCTCCGCGGTCAGAAGCCCTGTGCCGAGCCCGGGGCGCAAGACGCGCAGTTGCAACGCGTCCTTGCGGTAATTGGCCGCGTTGTCGAGAAGGATTCGCTTCACTGCGGCGGGATCGTTCACCACCGCGCGCACGCCCAGAACGGTGGAGCCGATGAGGATCGGCAGTTCGAAATGCGCGCGCGTCCAAACTTCGAGCGGGTTGCGCCACAGGGCATACACCATCGCCAGAGCGCCGATCGGCGCCTCGCGCGGCTTCGGCGCGGGCGGGCGGAACGGCGCGGACGTCGTCGAAGCGAGCGACATGAGCGACCCCTTGGATTGGCCGCTTCGCGAAACAACGCGAAACGACGCAGCCGCCCCCCGGCGCGGCGCAGGTTAGCACGAAACGCACGCCCGTCGCCGCGAATGCGGCGCTAGAACGCCGTCCGTTGCCGCATCGCCGCGGCGAGCGTGCCGTCGTCGAGATAGTCGAGCTCGCCGCCGACCGGCACGCCGTGGGCGAGGCGCGTCACCTTGACCGCGTAGGGGCTGAGCAGCTCGGTCACGTAATGCGCGGTGGTCTGCCCGTCGACCGTGGCGTTGACCGCGAGCACGACCTCCTTGACGCCGCCCTCGGCGACCCGCCCGACGAGGCTCGCCAAATTGAGATCGTCTGGCCCGACGCCGTCGAGCGGCGAAAGCGCGCCGCCGAGCACGTGATAGCGCGCGTGCGTTGCGTTGGCGCGCTCGAGCGCCCAGAGGTCGCCGACCGATTCGACGACCACCAAGGTCGCGCCGTCGCGTCGCTCGTCGGCGCAGATTGTGCACGGGTCGCGCGTGTCGACGTTGCCGCAGACCGAACACGTGACGATTCGCTCGTAGGCGACGCGCATCGCCTCTGCGAGCGGCCCGAGCAACGGCTCGCGCTTGCGGATGAGATGCAGCGCGGCGCGGCGGGCCGAGCGGGGTCCCAGGCCCGGAAGGCGCGCGAGCAATTGGATCAGCCGCTCGATTTCCGGGCCGGCGACGTTCGACGACATGGCGCCTCAGAACGGCAGTTTCATGCCCGGCGGCAAGGGCAGGCCGGCCGTCAGGCTCTGCATCTTCTCGGCCGCCGCGCGATCGGCCTTGGTCTTGGCGTCGGCGTAGGCGGCCAGAATCAAGTCTTCGACCATTTCCTTGTCGGTGGGCGTCAGCAGCGAGGGATCGAGATGAACCGCTTTCATCTCGCCCTTGCCCGACAGCGTGATGCGGACCATGCCGCCGCCCGACTGCCCCTCGACGTCGAGGCGCGCCAATTCTTCCTGGGCGTCGGCGAGCTTGGCCTGCATCGCCTGCGCCTTCTTCATCATTCCCATAATGTCGACCATGGCGGGCTCCAACTCCTAGAGATCGTCGTCGCCGAGCGAATCGGCGTAAGCGACGTCGTCGTCGCCGGCGGGCGTCGACGCAGCCGGGGCGGCGTCGGGCGCGCGCACGTCGACGATCCGCGCGCCGGGAAAGCGCTCGAGAACCTTGCGCACCACCGGATGGTCGGCGACGCCGTTCAGGCGCTCGGACTGCCGCGCCGCGGCCTGTTCGCGTAAGGTCGGCGCGCTCGACCCGGGGGCGAGAGCCACCATCCAGCGCTCGCCCATCCATTCCGAGAGGCGCCGCGACAGCGCCTGGACGATCGCCGACGAGGCGCCCTCGACGAGCGAGAATTCGATGCGCCCCGGTTCGAAACGGACGAGCCGCACGTCGCCTTCGAGCGCCTGGCAGAGCTGGATGTCGCGCTTCGACCGCGCCAGCGCGACGACGTCCTCGAAGCGGGCGAGACGCGGCGCGTTCGTCGGCGCGACAGGCGCCGGCGACGGCGGCGCAGCGGCGCGCAACGGCGAGGCGCCGCCGCTCGGCGAGGAGGATCGCGCCGGCGCGGCGGGCGCGTGCCGCGGCGCGGCTTCGCCGGACTCGGCCAGTTTGCGCAACGCGTCCTCGGGGGTCGGCAAGTCGGCGGCGAAGGCGAGTCGGATCAGCGCCATTTCCGCCGAAGCGAGCGGGCGCGGCGAATCCTTCACGTCCTCGACGCCTTTGATGAGAATCTGCCAGGCGCGCGTCAACGGCCCCAGGTTGAGCTTTTGCGCCAGCTCGGCGCCGCGGCGCCGTTCGTTCTCGCTGATCGCGGCGTCGTCGACGCCGCTCGGCGCCAGCTTGGCGCGAGTGACGAAATGGCAGAACTCCGCCAGTTCGACGAGCAGCTCGGCCGGGTCGGCGCCGTTGAGATGCAGGCGCGCCATCAGTTCGAGCGCGGGCGCGATTTCGCCCGCCATCGCGTGGACGAAGAGGTCGATGACTTCGCTTCGGTCGGAGAGGCCGAGCATCGCGCGCACGTCGGCGGCTTCGACCCGCCCTTCCGCGCCGTGGGCGATGCCCTGGTCGAGCAGCGACAGCGCGTCGCGCACCGACCCCTCGGCGACGCGCGCGATCAGCGCCAGCGCGTCGGGTTCCGCGACGACGCCTTCGGCGGCGCAGATCTTCTCGAGGTGGCGCACCATCGCGCCGGTCTCGATGCGCTTGAGATCGAAGCGGATGCAGCGCGAGCGCACGGTGACCGGCACCTTCTCGATCTCGGTGGTCGCGAACAGGAACTTGACGTGCTCGGGCGGCTCTTCGAGCGTCTTGAGCAGGCCATTGAACGCCTGCTTGGAGAGCATGTGCACTTCGTCGACGATGTAGACCTTGGTGCGCGCCGAGACCGGGCGATAGCGCGCGTTCTCGATGATCTCGCGCACGTCGTCGATGCCGGTGTGCGAGGCCGCGTCCATCTCGATGACGTCGACGTGGCGCGACTCCATGATCGCCTGGCAGTGCACGCCGAGTTCCGGCATGTCGATGCTCGGCCGGTCGATCTTGCCGGGGACGGAGTAGTTGAACGCCCGCGCGAGGATGCGCGCGGTGGTCGTCTTGCCGACGCCGCGCACGCCGGTGAGGATGTAGGCCTGATGGATGCGGTTGGCCGCAAAGGAATTGGCGAGCGTGCGCACCATCGGCTCCTGGCCGATCAGGTCCTCGAAGCGGGCGGGCCGGTATTTGCGCGCGAGCACGCGGTAGGGCGTCGCGCCCTTCGCGGCGCCCGGGCTCGCCTCCAGGCCAAGCGAGGGCTCGACCGGGGCGCTCGATTCGGGCGCTTTCAAATCACTCATACGCCAAGGGCTCGGGTTCGCTGGCCCGGCGCCGCGGGGCCCCGAGCGCGGGACATCGGCGGGGCGGTTAGGATTTGGGCGGCGGTAGGAGGTTGGACAAAGACCCGCCCTGGCTCGTTAGGGCTGCTTCCTTCCGGACCTGACCCGGTTGGCGAGCGGTACGTCCTTC
>JBEKFO010000338.1:0-4731 GCA_050013275.1 Roseiarcus sp.
GTCGCCGAGCGCAATGAGGCGCGCCGCGTCGCCGATGGCGTGCGCGCCGGTCGAGCAGGCGGTGACGACGGAATGATTGGGGCCCTTGAGCTTATGGGCGATCGAGACGTGGCCGCTCGCCAAATTGATCAGCCGGCCAGGAATGAAGAACGGCGAAATGCGCCGCGGACCCTTTTCGTGCAGCGTGACCGAGGCGTCGTAAATGCCGCCGAGGCCGCCGATGCCCGAGCCGATCAGCACGCCGGTTTCGATTTCCTCTTCATAGCTCTTGGGCACCCAGTCGGCGTCGCGCAGAGCCTGCGTCGCCGCCGCCAGCGCGTAGACGATGAAATCATCGACGCGGCGCTGCTCCTTGGGCTCCATCCAGTCGTCGGGGTTGTAGGCGTCGGGCGCCGAGCCGCGCGGCACCTGCGCGGCGATCTGGCAGGCGATGTCGGAGACGTCGAAATTCTCGACCCGCGCGGCCGCTGATTCGCCTGCGAGCAGTCGGCGCCACGTGGCCTCGACCCCGCAGGCCAAGGGCGTGACCATGCCCAATCCCGTCACCACAACGCGTTTCATTCCCGCTCCTCAGCTCCCGTATCATCCGTTATTGCGAGCGAAGCGAAGCAACCGAGAGATCGAGCCGATCGCCGATAGGGTTCGCGGCGCTCACAATATTCCGCAAGGCGATCGTCAGCGTCGACTGGCAAGCGTCGCGACCGCTGGATTCCTTCCCAAGGCGAATGCGTTGCATTCGTCCGGCCCCGCCCGCGATGACGCGCTCTATCCGCCTATGCCCGATCCCCGAAGCCTTGCGTCCCGGATGCGACAAGGGCCGGACTTTCGCCGGCCCTTTTTCTGCTCACGCGCGGATCGAAGCGACCCGGCGAGCGCCGTCACTTGCCCGCGGACGCCTTCTCGAGGAATTTCACCGCGTCGCCGACCGTCACGATGGTCTCGGCCTGGTCGTCGGGAATCTCGACCCCGAATTCTTCCTCGAAGGCCATGACGAGCTCAACCGTATCGAGCGAGTCGGCGCCGAGATCGTCGATGAAATTGGCGTTGTCGACGACCTTGTCGGCGTCAACGCCGAGGTGCTCGACGACAATCTTCTTTACCCGCTCCGCCACGTCGCTCATTTGCCTTTTCCTTTATGCGGCCGGGCGCGAACGCCCGCCTGTGATTGATCCCTTAGCGTCGATCGCCGATCGACCGAGCCGTTGCAAACCGTCCCCTGCGACGGGCGCCGGGCTCCGGCGAACCGCGCCTCGAATACGATTCCGTGCGGGCTGCCCCCTCCGACAAGAATAGCGCTTCGGCGACGAAACGGCTCGATAGCATATCTCTCCGAGCAAGGCGAGAGGCGGCGGCGGCGCTTTCGCCGCCTCGCCCGGTCGCTGCAATCGCTTCAAATCATGGCCATTCCGCCATTGACGTGCAGCGTTTGACCCGTAACGTAAGCCGCTTCGGCGCTCGCCAGGTAGACCGCCGCGGCGCCGATGTCCGCGCCCGCTCCGAGCCGGCCCATCGGAACCGAGGCCAGGATGCCCTCGCGCTGCTTGTCGTTGAGGGCGTCGGTCATCGGGCTGGCGATGAAGCCAGGCGCGATGCAATTGACAGTGATGCCGCGGCTGGCGACTTCCGCCGCCAGCGCCTTGGACATGCCGATCATTCCCGCTTTGGCCGCCGCGTAATTGCCTTGTCCGGGGTTGCCGGTGACGCCGACGATCGAAGTGATGCCGATGATGCGCCCGTACCGGCGGCGCATCATGCCCTTGAGACAGGCGCGGGCGAGGCGAAACGCCGCGGTGAGGTCGACCGCGATCACGGTGTCCCATTCCGCGTCCTTCATCCGCATGAAGAGATTGTCGCGCGTCACGCCGGCGTTGTTGACGAGAATGTCGAGCGAGCCCATCGCCGCTTCGGCGGCCGGGACGAGCGCTTCGACCGCATCTTTGTCCGCGAGATCGCAGGGCGTCACGTGAACGCGCGCCCCGAGCTCGCCCGCCAATGCTTCCAGCGCCTCGCGCCGCGTGCCCGAGAGCGCGACGGTTGCGCCTTGCGCGTGCAGGGCGCGCGCGATCGCGCCGCCCAGGCCCCCCGAAGCGCCCGTCACCAGAGCGGTCTTGCCCGTCAGATCGAACACCTGCGTTCGCCTTTCCTGTTCGCTTTGAAACTTCAGTTCGCGCCCGCGCCCTTGAACGCCGCGACGTCGGCCGGAGTTCCCACGCTCGCGGCCGCCGCGCCGGCGGCGATCCGCTTGATGAGGCCGGCGAGCACCTTGCCGGCGCCCACTTCGATGAAGCGCGTCGCGCCGTGAGCGCTCATATAAAGCACGCTTTCGCGCCAACGCACCGTTCCCGTCACCTGCGCGACGAGATTGTCGCGAATGACGGCGGGATCGGTCGTCGCGCTCCCGCTGACGTTGGCGACGAGCGGAACTTTGGGCGCGCTGATCGAAACCGTCTTCAGCGCTTCGGCCATCGCCTCGGCGGCGGGCTGCATCAGCGAGCAATGGAAGGGCGCGGACACCGGCAGCGGCAGCGCGCGCTTGGCGCCCTTGAGCTTGGCGAGTTCCATCGCCCGCTCGACCGCGGCTTTCGTGCCGGAGATCACCACTTGGCCGCCGCCATTGTCGTTGGCGGCTTCGCAAATGGCGCCGGTCAGATAGAGATCGCTCGCCGCCTGCCCGGCGATCTTCGACACCTCAGGGAAGTCGAGGCCGAGGATCGCCGCCATCGCGCCCTCGCCGACGGGAACGGCCCGCTGCATCGCCTGGCCGCGGATCCGCAACAGCCGCGCGGCGTCCTCCAGCGTCAGCGCGCCGGCCGCGCACAGCGCGGAATATTCGCCGAGCGAATGGCCGGCGACGAAGGCGACGTCGCGCGCGACGTCGAGCCCGGCTTCGCTCTCGAGCGCGCTGAGCGCCGCCAGGCTGGTCGCCATGAGGGCAGGCTGGGCGTTGGCGGTCAGCGTCAGCTCCGCCTCCGGCCCCTCGAAGATCAATTTCGACAGCTTTTCGCCGAGCGCCGCATCGACGCGCGCGAACACCTCGGCGGCGGCTGGAAACGCGTCGGCGAGCGCCTTGCCCATGCCCACCGCCTGCGAGCCCTGCCCGGGAAACACCAAGGCCGTCGTCATCCCCGTCCTTCCGTCAAAATGAGCCGCGCGCGGAAAGACACGGCCGAGCGAAGCCTGTCAAGAGCGCGCGCCGGAGACGCGAGATCGCGGCGAGCGTCGGTCAACGATCGCCCCGGCGACGACGAGGCCGGCGAATCCTGGGCGCGCCTCGCCAAGTTTTCGGGCGACCTCGCGGACGGGCGGTGCCGATTCTCGCCGCGAATCTCTCACGCGACCAAACAGTTACATCAACGCCGAGGAAAAATTCGTCTTTTCCGAATTGTTGCGCCCGCGCGTCCAGTCCGCGTCTTTTCGTCGCAGCGTGGCGCCACGGCGCGCCGTTGCATCGACAGACTTATCGATATTTCTGATTGTCGGAAGGCCATCATGAGGCCCTTCGCACTCTTGAAAGGCTAGGAGCGTTCGTCGACAATAACATTAGGCGTGCGGGAAAGCGGCCCCTGATGTCGACAGCGCGATGCGAACAAGCGTGATCCTGACGGCGCTTATGATGACCGCTCTTTCGTCGGGATCGGCCCGGAGCGCCGACTATTCGACGCCTGAGGGCGCGGTCGCCGCGTTCGACGACGCCTATGACGCCTTTTTCTATCCCCCGCCCTATCTCTTGATCTGCCTACCGATCGCCGCGCTGCCGTAATTCTGGTCGCTCGCGATCTGGCTCGGCGTCACGGGCCGCGCATACCGGCGCGTGCAGCGCGCGTTCGCCGGCGCACGGGTCGACGCCCTGGCGATCCTCGCGTTCCCCGCCTTCTCTCATCAACGCCGGGCACGGCCAGAACGGCTTCTTGAGCGCCGCGCTGATCGGCGGCGGTGCGTTGGGGCTCGACAAACGCCCCGTTCTCGCCGGCCTATGCTTCGGCGCGCTCGTCTACAAGCCCCACCTCGCGGTGATGGTTCGCGTCGCGCTGACCGCGGCGCGGCGCTCGATGACATTCGCCGCTGGCGCGCGCGAGTCTCGAGCGCAATCTCGTCGGCGACGAAAAGATGCAGAGCGTGTTCGCGGCGGTCCGCCTGCTGCACAGCCCCTGACGCTCGCCTACGCGCTGTAGGCGGCGAGCGCGCTGGCCGCCGCCGCCGCGCTCGTTTGGCTCGCCCGGCGACGCCGGCGTGGGGAAGCGGTGGGACCGACGATGGTCGCGGCGGCGCCGCTCGCGAGCCCCTTCCTGCTCGACTACGACCTGACGCTGCTGGCGATCCCGCTGGCCTGGAGCCTTCGCGAAGCCTCGCCCGCCGGGTTCATCCCCGGCGAAAAGAGCGCGCTCGCTCTCGCCTATGTTCTGCCGCTGTTTTCGCGCAACGTCACCGGCGCCGCGAGCCTCCCGATCGCGCCGCTTGCGATCGCGGCTGCGCTCTTCTTCGTATTGAGGCGCGCGACGGCGCTGTCCCCGACCGGCCGTGCAAAAGCATTGCCCGCCGGCGCAGAATCGTAGAGGGACATTCATCCGCGCCGCGGCGAATGGGCGCCGCGCGGGACGAGACGACGACGTGGCGCCTGCTCCTGGCAAGACCTGCGGCCCTTGCACGATGTGCTGCACGGCCCTGGAAATCCCCGAACTGAACAAACCCGCGGGGCCGGCGTGCCAGCATTGCCCCGGCGCGGGCGGCTGC
>JBEKFO010000339.1:0-4724 GCA_050013275.1 Roseiarcus sp.
TCGGCGATCGTGCTGCACAACGCCTCGACGCAATTCGCCGACGGCGGCGAATTCGGCTTCGGCGCGGAGATCGGCATCGCCACCGGCCGCATGCACGCGCGCGGCCCCGTCGGCGTCGAGCAGCTCTGCACCTTCAAGTATCGCGTTCGCGGCGACGGTCAGACGCGCGCCTAAAGGGGCGCCTAAGCCTCGAGGCGCAGGTCGAACGCCTTTTGCAATCCCGCGCGCCCGGCGGGCGTCACCGCCAGGGCGCGCGTGCCCTCGAGGCGGCGCAACCAGCCCTTGGCGAGACAGGTCTGGCACAGAGCCGCGCCGAGAGCGCCGGCGATGTGCGGCCGGCGCTCGCTCCAGTCGAGACAAGGGCGGCAGAACATCCGCCCGCCGCCGCCGCGGCGGCCGGCGCGCGCCGCGGCCGCGTCGAGATCGACGCCCAAAGTGCGCAGGAAGTCCGCCCCGTCCGCGGTGAGCGCGCCGCCGTCGGCTGAAAGTTCGATCCGTCCCTCTTCGAGCAGGCGATCGGTCATCGCGACGGCGATTTCTCCGGCCAGATGATCGTAGCAGGTGCGCGCGCGGCGCAGCGCCGCGTCACGCGGGCCGACCGTGACGCGCCCGCGCTTCGGCGCATCGCCGAAATCGGCCGCCACGGTCATAATGCTTTCCAGCATATGCGCGACCGTCGGCGAGGCCAGCCGGTGATAGCGCCGACGCCCCTGACGCGCCACCGCCAGGAGGCCCGCCTCGGTGAGGCGGGCGAGATGGCCGCTCGCCGTCTGCGGCGTGACGCCGGCCTCTTTGGCCAATTCCGTCGCGGTGAGGGCGCGCCCGTCCATCAGCGCCGCGAGCATGCTGGCGCGGGCGGGGTCGCCAACGAGAGCGGCCGTTTGCGCCAAGACGGACGTCCCGAGCATGGCTTTTCCTCCTTGCCGGGCAGCGCGCGCGGCGGCCTCAGGCCTCGGCCTTGAACGCGCGTCCAAGATCCGGGCCCGTACCGAAATAATGGCGGAACACGTAAAGTAGCGGGCTCCACTGGCCGGTGTCGATAAGGTTCGTGCCGGGAATGACGAGCGCGCGATGCGCATGCACCCGCAAGACCCTCGTCTCGACGATTGCGAACGCCTCCGGCCGCTCGGCGGGCCAGTCGGCGCCGGGATCGTGCAGCGCGACGACTTGCGCTTCGAACTGAAGGGCGCATTCGGCGATCCGCTTGGGGCGCACAAGTTCGGAATCCTGCGGCGAGAAGCCGGCGAGTTCGAATTTGTCCGGCGCGAACCGATAGCCGATCCTCTCCTTGTGCGGCGGAACCGGATCGCGCCCCGTCGCGCGCGCGATCGCCTCGACCTTGCGCCAGAGGTCCGAGGCGGGAAAGTTGATCACAAGCTCTTTTTCGCGCGCGACGTTCTCGAGCCCCATGCTCGCGCTCGCCATGCCCAGGACAACCCGGTCGGTGAGCGCCCAGGCCGAGGATATCGGCGAAATATTAGTCGTTCCGTCGGGGTTGAGGCTGGTGATCAACGCCACCGGCGTGCCGACATAGAGGACCGAGGGCGCGATCGTAATGTGCTCGACGTCGCGCGAGGGCGCGGCGACGAAGTCCGAGGCGTCAAAACCCCTTGCGTTTCTCCTTGAAGAAGAGAACGCAAGGATAGCCCGCCGGCCACCAGCGATGTTTCGGCCGCGGCCGAACTTTGCCGTAACCCCGCGGGAGGCCGCCCGAAGCCGGGCGCCTCCCCCGCCAGCGCCTCAGTTCAGCGCCAGCGCGACGAAGCGCACGTCGCCGGCGCCGTTGGCGACCAGCAGCAGCGCGGACTTCTTGCCCGCCTTCTTCAGCGCGTCGATCGACTTGGTCACGTCGCCGGGCCTTTCGACCGCCTGCTGATTGACCTCCTCGATCACGTCGCCGACGCGCAAGCCCTTGTCGGCGGCCGCGGAATTCGGATCGACGGCGGAAACGACCACACCCTTCACGCCTTCCTTGATCTTGAACGTCGTGCGGGCTTCGTCGTCGATCGCCGATAGCTCCATGCCGAGCGTGTTGGCGACGGCGGGACCGGCGTCGGGCGCAATCGCTCCCTCGTCGGCCTTCGCCATCGTCTTCTCGCCGTCCTCGAGGCGGCCCAGCGTCACCGTCTTGGTGATCTCCTGGCCCTTGCGCACGACGACGACCTCGACTTCCTTGCCGACCGGCAGGCCCGCGACCATGCGCGGCAGATCGCGCGATTCCTTGATGTCCTTGCCGTCGAACTTGACGATCACGTCGCCCGCCAACAGGCCGGCGGGCTTGGCCGGGCCATGCTCGTCGACGCCGGCGACCAGCGCGCCGCGCGTGCTGCCGAGCCCCAGACCCTCCGCGATTGCGTCGTCGACCGGCTGAATGCGCACGCCGAGCCAGCCGCGCCGCGTCTCGTGATACTTCTCGAGCTGATCGATCACCGGCATGACGCTCGCCGAAGGGGTGGCGAAACCGATGCCGATCGAGCCGCCGGAAGGCGACAGGATCGCGGTGTTGATGCCGATCACTTCGCCCTGCATGTTGAATAGCGGGCCGCCCGAATTGCCCTTGTTGATCGAGGCGTCGGTCTGCAAGAAATCGTCGTAGGGGCCGCTGTCGATGTTGCGGTTGCGCGCCGAGATGATGCCCGCGGTCACGGTTTCGCCGAGGCCGAAGGGATTGCCGACCGCCATCACGCCGTCGCCGACACGCATCTTGTCGCTGTCGCCGAACTTCACCGTCTTCAGCGGTTTGTCGCTCTCGACCTTGAGCACCGCGACGTCGACCTTGGGATCCTTGCCGATGATCTTGGCCTTCAGCTTGCGCCCGTCGGTGAAGATCACCACGATGTCGTTGGCGTCGCCGACGACGTGATTGTTGGTGATGACGATGCCGCTCGGGTCGATGACGAAGCCCGAGCCCAGCGACGATGTCTTGTGGGCGCGCGGCGCGCCGTTGTTGAAGCCGTGGTTCTTGAAGAACTGCTCGAACATGTCGTCGAAGGGCGTGCCTTTCGGCAGGTCGGGCATAGCCTCGGCGTTCTTGTCTTCGACCGTTTGCGTCGCCGAAATATTGACGACCGCCTCGGCGACGCTGTCGACGAGATCGGCCAGATTGGTCGGGCGCGCCTGTGCGAACGCGGACGCCGCGGGCGCCAGCGGCCCCGGCGCGCCGATCGCTATCGCCGCGACGCTCAAGACAAGCGCTACGCGCTTGAAGCCGTGGGCTCGGGTCGTCGCTTCGACGTGATCAAAACGCATGGCGTCTTCTCTCCTGGATCTCCGGCCTGGCGCCGCGATTGTCGGCGCTTTAACCGCCAATCATGTCCGTTACGCGGCGAAGCGGCTCGTCTGCAGGGCGCTAGAGCAGCGTTCGCGCGGCCCAGACGATGGCGACCCCGAACACCGCCGCGCTCAAGCCGACCCCGCGCAGACGACCCGGGTTTTGCCGGGCGACCTCGGCCATGCGCTTGCGCATCGCCTCAGTGAACCCGGCCAGAAGCAAGCCCTCGATGGCGAAGACGAGCCCGATCGCTGCGCCGAAATCGCGCATTTCACTTCGCCGCAGGCGCGTTCGCCGGCGCCTCGGCCGTCATCGGCGCCGGCGTCGGCGTCGAGAAATAGCGGAAGAAGTCCGACTTCGGGCTCAAAATTGCGCGCGTTTCGCCCTTGAACCCCGTGTCGTAGGCCTGCATCGAGCGATAGAAGGCGAAGAACTCGGGATCCTTGCCGTAGGACTCGGCGAAGATGCGATTGCGCTCGCCGTCGCCCTCGCCGCGGATCTGGTCGGACTGCTGCTGGGCCTGGGCGATGGTCACCGTCACCTTGGCGTCGGCGTCGGCCTTGATCTGCTGGCTCTGCTGCGAGCCCTGCGCGCGGAAGGACGCCGCCAGCCGCTGCCGCTCGGCCTGCATGCGACGGAACACCGCCTCGGAATTCTCCGGCGGCAGGTCGGCGCGCTTGATGCGCACGTCGACCACCTGGACGCCGAAGCGCTCGGCGCCCGCCTTCACCTGAACGAGAATGTCGGCCATCAGCGCGTCGCGCTTGTCGCGCACGATGTCGACGATCGAGGCTTCCGACAGCGTGCGCCGCAAGGCCGAATTCAGCATGCCGCCGAGTTGCGCGTCGGCGCCCTTGATGTCGAACACCGACTGATAGAACCGCAGCGGATCGGCGATGCGATAACGCACGAAGGCGTCGACTTCGAGCCGCTGATTTTCGGCTACCAGCACTTCCTGGCGCTCGTTGTCGAGCGCGAGGATTCGCTTGTCGATATAGACGACCGTATCGGTGAACGGGACTTTCGCATAGAGACCCGGCTCGCCGATGAGATCGCGCACCGGCTGGCCGAAGCGCAGCACCAGCGCCTGCTCCGTCGGATCGACGGTGAAGAAGGTGAAGCTCGCCACGACGATCGCGACAACGGCGATGATGAGGAGCGCGAAGCCGCTAAGGGGATTTCTCATTTGGCGGCTCCCGCCGATTTTTGTTGCAGCGGGTCGAGCGCGATGTAGGGCACCGGCGCGCTGGCGCCGCTGGCGTCGAGGATCGTCTTGCTCATCGGGGCGAGCACGCGCTCCATCGTCTCCAGATACATGCGCTCGCGGGTGACGCCCGGCGCGTTTTTGTACTGCGCGTAGATCTGGTTGTAACGCGCCGTCTGGCCCCGGGCTTCGAGGATCGTCTGCTGCCTGTAAGCTTCCGCGTCGTTGACGATGCGCGACGCCGCGCCT
>JBEKFO010000340.1:0-4722 GCA_050013275.1 Roseiarcus sp.
GAAGGCGGGCAGAGGGCGGAGTCGGATGAGATATCTTCTCAATGCGCCGCTGGCGCTGGCCGCCTTTTGCCAAATCTCGTTCGCGTCGCTCGTGCTGATGCAGGGTCCCTGGGCGGGCTGGGAGGACGGCCCCTCCCGCGGCGCCATGGCCTACATCCTCATCGTGACGGCGGCCTGGGCCTTGCTGCCGCTGCTGGCCGCCGCGCTCGCCGCGGCCGTCTTCACCGACGCCTTCGATGGGCCGCCGGCCTTCCGCGGCCGCCGCGCGGCTTTGGTTCTTGGGACGCTGCTCGCCGCCGCCGCGATCGCCGGCTCGATGGCCGCGGCGATCGACGAAAGCCGCGCGGTCAACGGTCACGGTTTCGCGGGACTCGACGACCCCCTCGGCTCCATCGCGGCGATCGGCGGAACTGTCTCGCCGCTCGTCGTCGTCGCCTGGCTGTTCTGGCTTATCGACGCGCCGCCGAGACTGCGCCGCGCCGTCTGGCCGCGGCGCGCCGCGCTCGCCGCGCTCGTTCTCACAGCGCCCGGTTTCTTCCTCGGCGCCGACGCGTTGCGTCAGGAGATCGCAACGCAAGGCAAACTCTCCGCGCAATACCGGCAGGAGGAGGACAAGAACGAGGCCGAAAACGTCGCGAATTTCGCCAGCCTCACCGACGAGAGCCCGCTGAGCAGCTGGGGCGCCTACGCGACCAACAACGTCTACTACGGGGAGCGCTTCCATAAGGCCCAGGACGAGATGCGGGACCAGGCGCTGAAACGAGTCGCGGCGCGCCCGACGCTCGAGGCGGACCTCGCCAAGGACCTGCTGTCGCGGGATCTCTATGATTCCTTCGCCCACGACTCCGATATCGCCTTCCTGCTCGTCGCCCGTGCGCCCTTCGCGCCGAGCGCCGCGCTGGAGGCGCCGCTGCGCGACGCGATGAAACGGATCGCCGTCGAGATGCGCGCGGCGGGGCCGGGCAAAGAATGGCCGGGCCAGAGCGATGTGCTCGACTCCTACATTTCGAGCAGTTTCGCCGAGCGCCTCGACGCGTCGCTGCCGATCGCCAAGCGGATGGCCGCCGTCGGCGTCGACCTCCGCGACGCCTTGGCCGAGCTCAGGGACGCCGCCCTCGCGGCCTATCCGCAGACCAAGACCGCCCTGACCTATCAAAAGGAGGTCGCGGCGGCCGAGCCCGTCGTCGCGGCCGCGCTCGGCGCCCCCCCCGCCGGCAAATGACCGCTGGAGCCGTTCACGTGTTTTCAGAGTTCGTCGGCCGCCGCACTCGTAGTTCCCAAGTGCGCAGCGGATTGCGGAAGCCGCTATCGCGGGACTACGGGTACCACGTTGGCACATGCATATCTGCCGTTTAGTTGGCGCCTGCGCCGCGGCCGTGGCCGGCTCGGAACACGATTTTGCTTAAACTGCTAATATGAAGACTTCGCGGAAAACACCGCCGCACCGGACTCCGAGTGCGAGCGGCGACGCCGCAAATCAAACATGAACGTAGGCATGAATTTTATCGGCTACATCGACGAGAGTGACACCCACGGCCCCGCACCCGATATGGTAATGTCCGCCATGCTCTCGACGGTAGGCCGTTGGGAAAGATGCTCGCGCGCCTTGGCGAGCATACAGCGCCGCTTCGGCTTTACAGTCTTTCACGGCACCGAATTTCGCGCCTTGCGCGGGGAGTTCGAAGGCTGGCCCGCAGAGAAGTGCTTCGACCTATATATGGAGTTCGGCCAGCTAGGGGCAACCCATTTGACTGAATGTTTCACCGTCTCGCTTTCCTACGACACATACAAGAAGCACTTCTTGGATTGTCGCCCGCCGAAGATGCCCCGCACAAGTCAATATGGCATCTGCTTCATGGGTATCCTGGACAACCTCATGCGGACCGTGATGGACCATGGGCAGCAAAGCAAGCTCTCCGTCGTAGTTGAAGACGGACACAAGAACGCCGGCGACACTGCTCGGCTATTCGCCGACCGAAAGAGCCGGCTGGACGCTGCCGGCATTGACCTGCTTCGTTCGCACGAGCTTGCGAAGAAGGCGTGCAGCCCATTGCTGCAACTCGCCGACATTTCTGCTCACGCTCACACCCACGACAAGCGGGCCGTCAAATCGGGTAAAGCTCCTGATTTTTCCGCTCGACCTGAACAAGCGCCACCTCCGGGACAACCGGGATGGACCGTCTCAGAGATCACACCGGAATACCTTGCTCGCATCATCGACGAACATAACAGCGACCGCATTGCAAGGCGCGACGCCTATCTATCGAGACGGCAAGCATGGTTGGACCGAAAAGCCACGTCTAGCGCGCCTTAGCGCACCGGCGCATCGGCCTTTGGGGACAACGAGGTTGGAGGGGCAATGAGTCCGGAGTTTCGGCAGGCAGTTGAAGCCTTGCACATCAAGTTCGAACATCTAATTGCAGCGGCGCCGTATGCGGAGGGAGCAAGTCTTCCTAAGGAGGGTGTCTATCTCTTTTCCGAAAATGGCGCGCCGTTTTACGTCGGTCGGTCAAACAACATTCCCCAGCGCCGCCGCCAACACACCCTGCGCAGTTCGCAAACGAACCAAGCGGCATTGGCTATGCTCATTGCGCGCGAGGCGACGAAACGCGCGGTCGATTATCATAAAGGAGCGCGCGTCAGACTATTAGCAGATCGTACGTTCATGGACGTGTTCGAGAAGGCCAAAGAGCGCGTTCGGAAAATGGAGTTCCGAGCAGTTGCAGAAAGCGATCAAACCAAGCAAGCACTCCTCGAAATCTATTGTGCTATCACCCTGAAGACGCCGCATAACGACTTCGGAACCCATTAGGTTACGGTGAGGTTACGGAGGTTACGGTGACAGTGCATTCTATTGAGGTTACGGTGACAGTGCATTCTATTGGTTACGGTGACAGGTTACGGTGACAGTGCATTCTATTGCCTCGGCCTGAACCGCGGGCCATCAACAATGCATGTCCCGTCTCGCTCGCGTCGTCGCGCCCGGCCTGCCCTACCACGTCACCCAACGTGGGAACGGCGGGCAGAGGGTGTTCTTTTCGGATGAGGACTATGCCTGCTATCGCGATCTGCTCGCCGAGGCGACTCGGGAGGCGGGCGTGGCGGTGTGGGCCTGGTGTCTGATGCCCAATCACCTGCACCTCATCCTCTGCCCCGACGGCGAGGACGGGTTGCGGCGGGCGCTGGCGCGCGCGCATCGCGCTTATGCCGGCCTCGTTCACGCACGCCAGCGGCGCACCGGCCACTTTTGGCAGGGGCGCTACGGCGCGGTGGCGATGGACGAAGACCATCTCGCCGCCGCCTACCGCTACGTGACGCTCAACCCGGTGCGGGCGCGGCTAGTCGGGCGCGCCGAGGATTGGCCGTGGTCGAGCGCCCGCGCGCTGCTGGGGCTCGGCGAAGACCCGTTGACCGATCTCGCCCCGGCGCGCCGACGCTTCGCGCACTTCGCCGACCTTCTCGAAGGCGCCGAAGATCGCGAGGCGACGGCACGGCTGCGCAAGGGCGAGACGGTCGGCCGGCCGGTCGGCGCCCCGGCCTTCCTCGCCGGCTTGGAGGCCCTGAGCGGGCGCCGCCTCGCCCCAATGAAGCGCGGGCCGAAGCCGCGCGGCGTGGAGGCGGGTTAAGCGCGCTGTCACCGTAACGGGAGCGCACGGCCTGGTCCGTCATCCCGTAATCTTTCATCTCGGCGGCCCTCTGACCGTTGAGAGAAGCAAGAGGCGAAAGGCGATCGAGTGGCCACCTCTCCCGCGCCCATCTCCACCGTCGCCATCGTCCTCGGGCTGTTGCTGGCCGCGGCGTGCCTGTTCTTCACGTTGATCCTGACCACGGGGATGGCGAGCCTCGCCAGCAGCGACGCCGCCGGCAACGGTATGGCGCAGGCTTTCACGGCGGTCTGCCTCATTCTGTTTTGCATATTGCTCGCCGCGCTCGTGCTGACGGCGGTCTTGGGCGGCCGCGCTCCGCCTGAGGGGCGGCTCGCGATCCTGTTGCTCACGCCGCTCGCCTTCGGCGCGATCTTCATGGCGTTCAACCTGGTGACCAGGCCTGACGTCGCGCCGGGGCTCTGGCCTTTGGCGATCCCGGGCGCGGCGCCGACGCTGATCGTCGCCTACTGCCTTTGGGCGCTGATTCCGGCGTTTCGCCGCGGCGTGCCCGCGCGGGTCGCCGGATTTGGGCTGCTCGGCGCGCTCGGCGTGGTGTGCGCGGCGATCGTTCCGCTCGGCGAGATGCGCGATCACGCCAACGCCCTCGAGGCGGCGCGCATCGCCCAGTGGCAAGCCAAACTCACCGCGACGCCCGACGGCGCGCCGCTGCCGCAATGGATGCCGTTCCTGAGCAGCGACGTGTATCAAGTCGAGCAGGCGGCGCGCGCCAAGATCCTCGCGTTGCCGAGCCGGCAGAGCGACGCCGAAGCGATGCTGGAGCGCGACCAATTCCCGTTCAATGAGTTGCGCCGCTTCGACCTCGATCCGACGCCCGCGCTCTGTGAGAAGGCGAAGGCGTCGCTGTCGCGCCGCGCGGCGGCCTTGGCGCCGGCCCCCGGGGCAAAGCCGGATTTCGACAAGATCGCTCGCGACGTCGACGCCGCCGCGGGCGCGATTCTGTGGTTGGTCGGTTTCGATTGCGCCAGCGACGCCGAGGCGCGCGCGTGGGAGGCCCTCGGGCGCAGCTATGGCGCGTCCGACATTGCGCTGTCGGATCTGATCGACGCGCGCGATC
>JBEKFO010000341.1:0-4696 GCA_050013275.1 Roseiarcus sp.
GTTGATCGCGCGGGGCGCGATGGCGAGGTCGCGCACCGCTTCGAGAACGTCCAGCCGCCCGAGAATGCGGGTCGCGTTGGGCGTGAGCTGCAGCCCCGCGCCGAACTCTTCGAGGACCGGCGCGCGTTCGAAGATTTCGACCTGGAAATCTTCCCGCGCCAGCGCCAGCGCGGCGGCCAGTCCGCCGATCCCGGCGCCGGCGATGAGGGCGCGACGGGCCATGGCTCAAGCCGCCTCGTGAAGTTCGCACGCAGCGGGAACCGAGTGGGCCCCAAGCGTCGAATCGTAAACAAAGCGGGTTGAACAATAGGAGCAGATCGCTTCCTGTTCGCCGCCCATGTCGATGAAGATGTGGGGATGGTCGAACGGCGGCTTGGCGCCCGTGCACATGAATTCCTTGACGCCGACCCGGATCGTGGCGACGCCGGGATCGTTGTGAAAATGCGGGATGAGGTGATCCGCCATTTCGGGCTGTCCTTCTGCAGCGCTGAGCCGGTCGTTTAAAGCATGTTCGGTGTGGGAAGGATAGCGCGCGCACGCGCGTCGAATGGTCGCCGCGGCGCGGGGCCGAGGCGTTGTGCGCGCCAGTTGCTTTTCTTTGGCGGTGAGGGCAACATGTTAACAAAGCATTAAGACGCGAAAGCATCCGTTCGGCGCCCGCGCGCTCGCAGCGGCTGCAGGCGCCGAGGGCGACGTTGTTTTCGGCCTTTTGGGGGGCTCGAAATGAAGCGTTTGGCATCGCGTATCGCCGTTGCGGCGACGCTGGGTGGATTGGCCGCGGGCTGCGCGGTCACCGACCATTTCGACGGGCGAGTGGCGACCTTCGACGTCGCGTCGGAGCAGGCGCGCGACCAGATGATCTTCACCAACGTCATTCGCGCGAGCCGAGCCGAGCCTCTGGCGTTTCTGCAGCTCGGCCAGGTCTCCGGCTCCAACACGACTTCGGCGACGCTTGGCCTGCCCTCGCTCGTGTTCGGTCCATCGCCTCCTCCGGCCGGCACCGGCGGGGCTACGTCGCAAGCCGCGCATTTTCTGGACAAGCAGACCGTGTTCGGCGCCAATCCCGGCGCCGCCGGTTTCGCCGCCAATTCGACAACCACCAGCGCAGTGACGAACTTCAACGTCACTCCGGCGGAGACGAAGGACTTCTATCGCGGCCTGCTGCTCACCGTCGAACCGGAGACGCTGGCGTTTTTCATCGAGCAAGGCATCGCCAACGAGACGTTGTTCTATCTGTTCACGGAAAAGGTCGTCGAGGACAAGGGCGGCGTGATCAACCAATATATGAACGATCCCCTCGATCCGAATTTCGATAAATTTCAACATTACGTCGCGTTGGCGATGGCGTATGGCCTGACCGCCGAACCCGAGCCTGGCTCCAAGCCGCACAAACCCGAGAAGTCCGACAAATCGAACCATGGCGATTCGTCGAGCACGGACAACGCGGCGCCGCAAGTTTGGCGGCTCTGTTTCGATCGCTCGGCGTGGGCGCCGGGAACCAAGTTCGCCGACAACCACCCGATGTGCGGCTCGCGCGAGAAGACGAAAGACCCTCGCGAGGTGAGTTTCCGCGACGGCACGGGGAAGCTGGTGAAAGCGCGCGTGTTTTCGCGTTCGACTTTCTCGATTTTCCAGTATCTCGGGCGCATTGTCGCGGCCGGCGACGCCGGCGCGATCAAGCTGCAGACACCACAAGCGGTCGGAACCCCTCCGCTTCAGGACGATACGCTCTTCGCCGTCAACACCGCCGGCGGCGGCGTCCCTCCTGGCGCCGGCGGCGATTGCTTCCTGTCTGTCGCCTATGGCGGAAAGGGCTATTGCGTGCCCGACAGCGCACTGAACACGAAGCGCATATTGGGGCTGCTCGCCCAGTTGCTGGCGCTCAACACGTCGGTTCAGGACATCGGGATCACGCAGCAAGTGCAACTGCTGCCGCAGTAGTCGCCTCGAGGGGCAGGGCGCTCAGAGCTTCATCGCGGCCTTGAGTTCGCGCAGGCGATCGAGCTTCTCCTGCCACAGGCGCTTCTCCACGTCGGGCGCGTCAGCGAGGTCCTCTTCGGCATTCTGGATTTCCTCGTCGAGATGCGCCGCGTCGAGTTCGCCCTCGGGGATCGCGGTCTCGGCGAGCAGGATCAGGCCGCTCGCGCTGACGTCGGCGAAGCCGCCGCGCACAAAAATCCGCGTCTGCTTGCCCTGGGCGTCTTCGAAGGCGACGACGCCAGGGCGCAGCGAAGCCATTACCGGCGCGTGGTCTTTGAGAACGACGAAATCGCCCTCGCTTCCAGGCACGAGAACCGATTCGGCCTGACCGCTGAACATGAGCTTGTCCGGCGAAACGAGTTCGAAACGAAAGCTGGCCATGGTCACCCTCGATTGCGCGGCGGCTTACGCCGCTTCCGCCGCCAGCTTCTTGGCCTTCTCGACCGCCTGCTCGATCGTGCCGACCATGTAGAAGGCGGCTTCCGGCAGGTGGTCGTACTGGCCTTCGACGATGCCCTTGAAGCCCTTGACCGTATCCTCGATCTTCACCTGCACGCCCGGCGAGCCGGTAAACACCGCCGCGACGTCGAACGGCTGCGACAAGAAGCGCTCGATCTTTCGGGCGCGCGCGACGGTGAGCTTGTCCTCTTCGGAGAGCTCGTCCATGCCGAGAATGGCGATGATGTCTTGCAGCGCCTTGTAGCGCTGCAACACCTGCTGCACGCGGCGCGCTACGGCGTAATGCTCCTCGCCGACCACCGCGGGCGTCAGCATGCGCGAAGTCGAATCGAGCGGATCGACGGCGGGGTAGATGCCCTTTTCCGCGATCGAGCGCGAAAGCACGGTGGTCGCGTCCAAGTGGGCGAACGAGGTCGCCGGCGCCGGGTCGGTCAAGTCGTCGGCGGGCACGTAGATCGCCTGCACCGAAGTGATCGAGCCCTTGGTTGTGGTGGTGATGCGCTCTTGCAGCGCGCCCATGTCGGTGGCCAGGGTCGGCTGATAACCGACCGCCGACGGGATGCGGCCGAGAAGCGCCGAAACTTCCGAGCCCGCCTGGGTGAAGCGGAAGATGTTGTCGATGAAGAACAGCACGTCCTGACCCTGATCGCGGAAATGCTCGGCGACGGTGAGGCCGGACAGCGCCACGCGCATGCGCGCTCCCGGCGGCTCGTTCATCTGGCCGAACACCAGCGCGCATTTCGAGATCACATTCGGATCGGGGTTCTTCGGATCGGCGTTGACCTTCGACTCGATGAACTCGTGGTAGAGATCGTTGCCCTCGCGGGTGCGCTCGCCGACGCCGGCGAACACCGAATTGCCGCCGTGAGTCTTGGCGACGTTGTTGATCAGCTCCTGGATGAGCACGGTCTTGCCGACGCCCGCGCCGCCGAAGAGGCCGATCTTGCCGCCCTTGGCGTAGGGCGCGAGCAGGTCGACGACCTTGATGCCGGTGACGAGAATCTGCGCTTCCGTCGACTGCTCGACATAGGAAGGAGTGGGTTGATGGATTGCGCGGCGTCCTTCCATCGGCACCGGGCCGGCCTCATCGACCGGGTCGCCGATGACGTTGATGATGCGCCCGAGCGTGCCCGCGCCGACCGGCACGGTGATCGGCCCGCCGGTGTCGGTCACCGGCTGGCCGCGCACCAGGCCCTCGGACGTGTCCATAGCGACGCAGCGCACGGAGTTTTCGCCCAGGTGCTGCGCGACTTCCAGAATCAGGCGCGAGCCGCGGTTTTCGGTTTCCAGCGCATTGAGAATGGCCGGCAGTTCGCCGTCGAACTTCACGTCGACGACGGCGCCGATCACCTGGGTGACGCGGCCGGTGGAGTTCGCGGCATTGGCCATTTCTAGACGTCCTCGCTTCGATTCGTAAATGTCGCTCGCGCGACCGGTTGGGTCAGAGCGCCTCGGCGCCCGAAATGATTTCGATCAGTTCCTTGGTGATCATCGCCTGGCGGGTGCGATTGTAGCGAAGCGTGTATTTCTTCACCATCTCGCCCGCGTTGCGGGTGGCGTTGTCCATCGCGCTCATCTGCGCGCCGAAGAACGAGGCCATGTTCTCGAGCAGCGCGCGATAGATGCGCACGGTCACGGCGCGCGGCAGCAATTGCGAGAGGATTTCGGATTCGTCGGGCTCGTAGTGATAAACGGGCGTCTCTTCGTCCTTCGCGCCGAGTTCCGGCGGAATCAGCCGCTGCGCTGTCGGAATCTGCGAAATCACCGACCTGAATCGCGCGAAGAACAGCGTACAGACGTCGAACTCCCCGGCCTCGAACAGATCGATCACCTTTTTGGCGATCGGCTGCGCGGTCTCGAAGCCGATCGCGCGCACGCCGCGCAGGTCGATCTGATCGATGATCGCCCTTTCATGGGTGCGCCGGAGTTGGTCGTAGCCCTTCTTGCCGATGCAGAAAATCTTGACCGTCTTGCCTTGCTGCGCGAGCGAATTGGCGCGTTCGCGCGCCAAGCGCACAATTGATGTGTTGAAGGCGCCGCAAAGCCCGCGCTCGCCGGTGCAAACAACGAGCAGGTGCGTTTGGTCCGAGCCGCTGCCGGAAAGCAGCGGCGGCGTCTGCGCGCCTTGCGCGACTCCGCTGGCGAGATTGGCGAGCACCGTTTCCATCTTTTCGGCGTAGGGACGCGCCGCCTCGACCGCGCTTTGCGCGCGGCGTAGCTTCGACACAGCGACCATCTGCATCGCCTTGGTGATCTT
>JBEKFO010000342.1:0-4693 GCA_050013275.1 Roseiarcus sp.
ACGCCTCTGCGCTCAGCGGCTCCTCGACGCCCTGGCTGCGGTTGGCGCTGATGTCGGCGAGCCCCATGCCGTAGGCGGAAAGCAGCGACGACAGCGGATGGATCAGCACCGTCTTGATCGCTAGGGCGTCGGCGACGTCGCAGGCGTGCTGGCCGCCGGCGCCGCCGAAGCAGTTGAGCGCATAGCGCGTCACGTCGTAGCCGCGCGCGACCGAAATCGTCTTGATCGCCTCGGCCATCTTGGCCACCGCAATGGCGATGAAGCCGTCGGCGACCTCTTCGGCGCTGCGTCCGTCGCCGACTTGCCGCGCCAGCGCCTCGAACGCTTCGCGCACGCTCATTTCATCAAGCGGCTGATCCTGCGCGGGGCCGAATATCCTGGGGAAATAGTCGGGGATCAGCTTGCCGGTCATGACGTTGGCGTCGGTGACCGCGAGCGGGCCGCCGCGGCGGTAGCATTTGGGTCCGGGATCGGCGCCCGCGGAATCCGGCCCGACGCGAAAGCGCGCGCCGTCGAAATGCAGAATCGATCCGCCGCCCGCCGCGACGGTGTGGATCCTCATCATCGGCGCGCGCATGCGCACGCCCGCGACTTCGGTCTCGAACGCGCGCTCGTAGGTTCCGTCGTAATGCGCGACGTCGGTCGAGGTTCCCCCCATGTCGAAGCCGATGACCTCGCGAAAACCTGCGCTGCGCCCCGTCTGAGCCATCGCGACGACGCCGCCGGCGGGGCCGGACAGGATCGCGTCCTTGCCGGC
The DNA here is from genome assembly GCA_050013275.1 of Roseiarcus sp. Lineage (GTDB taxonomy): Bacteria > Pseudomonadota > Alphaproteobacteria > Rhizobiales > Beijerinckiaceae > Roseiarcus. The sequence continues at coordinate 758 of JBEKFO010000342.1, forward strand.
GAACAGCTCGGCGGCGGTCAGGCCGCCCGACGACATCATGAACATGACCCGCGCGCCGGTCCGCTTGGCGTCGAGCGCTTGGCTGACGCGCGCGACGTAGCGCGCGAGGATCGGCGAGAGATAGGCGTCGACGACGGTGGTGTCGCCGCGCCCGACCAGCTTGATCAGCGGCGAGCATTCGTGACTGACCGAAACCTGGGCGAAGCCGAGCGCGCGCGCGATCCTGGCGACCTTGCGCTCGTGCCGGGGATAGCGGTAGGCGTGCATGAAGACGATCGCGACGGCTTCGAAGCCGTGCCGCTTGGCGCGCGCGAGGTCCGCGCGCACGACGTCGAGATCCGGCGCGGCCTCGACGGTTCCGTCGGCGAGCACGCGCTCGTCGATTTCGACGACGCCGGAATAGAGTTGCTCCGGTTTGATGATGTTCCGAGCGAAGATCTTCGGGCGCGCCTGATAGCCGATCTCCAGCGCGTCGCGAAACCCCTTGGTCGTCACCAGCAGCGTGCGCTCGCCGCGGCGCTCGAGCAGGGCGTTGGTGGCCACCGTGGTGCCCATCTTGACGACGCCGATCGCGCCTTTGGGGATCGGCGCGCCCGGCGCGAGACGCAAGTGATCGCGAATCGCCTGCACCGCAGCGTCGGCGTAGGCGGGGCTTTCGGAAAGAAGCTTGCGCGCGTGAAGCCGGCCGGCGGAATCGCGGCCGATCACGTCGGTGAAGGTGCCGCCGCGGTCGATCCAGAAATCCCAACGGCCGCGCTTTGTCCTGATATTCTCGCCCTTCGTCGTCACCGCCGCTTGTCTCCCGATTGGCGTGGAGGTTTTGGCATGGCCCGCCGACGCGGTCTATAAGAGCGAGGGCAGCGCGGGAATAAGGAGAGCCGACATGGACTACGTGCGATTTGGCAGGACCGGCATGAAAGTGTCGAAGCTGTGCCTGGGCTGCATGACCTATGGCTCGTCGAAATGGCGCGATTGGGTGCTCGACGAGGAGGCGTCGCGTTCCTTCATTCGCGAGGCGCTGGAGAAGGGGATCAACTTCTTCGACACCGCCGACATGTATTCGGTGGGCGCCAGCGAGGAAATCCTCGGCCGGGCGGTCAAAGAATTCGCCACGCGGTCCGAAGTCGTCATCGCGACCAAGGTGTTCAATCCGATGGGTCCGGGTCCCAACGCCGGCGGCCTGTCGCGCAAGCACATCATGGAGGGAATCGACGCCTCGCTGAAACGCCTCGGCACGGATTATGTCGACCTCTATCAAATCCATCGCTTCGATCCCGATACGCCGATGGAGGAGACCGTCGAGGCCTTGAGCGATGTCGTGCGCGCCGGCAAGGCGCTCTATGTCGGGGCGTCGTCGATGTGGACATGGCAATTCGCGCGCATGATCGCGATTGCGCGAGAGCGCGGCCAGGCCGAATTCGTCTCGATGCAGAATTTCTACAACCTCGTCTACCGCGAGGAAGAGCGCGAGATGATGAACTTCTGCGCCGATCAGGGCATCGCGGTCATTCCCTGGTCGCCGCTGGCGCGCGGCTATCTCGCCGGTTCGGGCGTCGGCGAGGGGGCCGCGACCGTGCGCGGGCGAACCGACGCCTACTCCAAAGCGCTTGGCCTCGGCTCGCGCCAGGACGAGGCGGTTCGGCGCCGTGTCGGGGAGGCCGCGGACAAATTCGGCGTCAAGCCGGCGATCGTGGCGCTGGCCTGGGTTCTCTCCAAGCCTTACGTGACCGCGCCGATCGTCGGCGCCTCCAAGCCGCATCATCTCGACGACGCGATCGCGGCCTTGTCGCTGAAGCTCGACGCCAAGACGATCGCGCGCCTGGAGGAGCCGTATCAACCCAAGGCGGTGGTCGGACACGCGTGAGCGGACGGCGCTATCGCGTCCGCGCGAAGACCGCGGCGACCGCCGCGGGGATTTGTCGGGGCGTCTCGATCAGCGGATCGGCGCCCGCCTCGGCGAGCTCCTCGGCGTCGCCATAGCCCCACAGCGCGCCGATTGCGGGAATGCCGACCGCGCGCGCGCCGAGCGCGTCGTGGCTCCGGTCGCCGATCATGACGATCCGTTGGGTCGCGCCGTTGCGTTCGCGGCCCAAGAGGTAGCTCAGCAGTTCGCTCTTGTCGGAGCGCCGGCCGTCCATTTCGGCGCCGTAGACGTGGTTGAAGTACTTCGTCAGACCGAAGTGATCGAGAATTCGGCGCGCGTAGGGCTCGGCCTTCGAGGTCGCGACGAACAGGCGATAATCGAGCGCGGCCAGTCGGCCGAGCGCCTCGACGACGCCATCATAGAGCGAATTCTCGAACAGGCCGACCGTCGAATAACGTTCGCGAAAAAAGCCGAGCAATGTCGGGGCGCGATCCGCGCCGACGAGTTTGACGAAGCTTTCTTGCAACGGCGGGCCGACGATCCAGCCCAGCTCCGTGACGTCAGGAACGGGAAAAGCGGCGCCGCCCGCTGCGTTCAGCCGCTCGATCGCCAGTTGCGTCGATCGCAAGATGCCGGGCCCCGAATCCGTGAGCGTGCCGTCGAGATCGAAGACGACCGCCGCCGCGACATCTCTCATTTCAGCAGGACGAAAATGTCGACCTGCAAGTTCGGGTCGTCCGTCGTTTTGACGTCGTTGAGATATTCCTCAATGAACATGTCCTGCGCGTCGATCCCCTTTTCGTCGAGATAGGCGGTGATCGCCTCGTAGGTTGCGTCGATGTCGTCGTAAGCGCCGCGATGTTCGAAGCGCATCGCCTTGCCGACCGGCGTCTGTCCGAGCTTCACCACGTCGGAAAGCGAGGTCTTGCCCTCGGGGCTCGATTCGAGCGGAATGGCGGCCCGATACTTGAAGCCGACATCGTCCGCTTCAAGGAAAATCGCGATCGGCCGGCCGGCGGCCTTGAGCCCGGCCTTGGCGATTTCCGTACGGATTTGGGCGATCGAGCCCATAATGGCGCCGTAGATCTCGTCGCGATTGGCTTTCCCCTCCATGTAGGCGGCCGGGTGGGGCGTAAGCTCCAGCGTCTCGCCCATCGAGCCGCCTTCGCCCGCAGGGTTGGCGGGCGACGCGCTCGGCGTCGGCGTCGGGCTCGTCGCGGGGGAAGGAGTCGGAGCCGGCGTCGCGTTCGGCGCCGGGCTCGGAGAGGGCGAGGGCGTCGGAGTGGGCGCTGCGGAGGCGGCCGGCGTCGGGGCGGCGGACGCCGTCGGCGAGGGCGTCGCGATCGGCGATGCGGCGGCCGGCGCAGGGCTCGGCGAGGCCGCCGGCGCTTGCTGCGCATGGACCGGCGCGAGAAACGGCGGGGCCGCAAACAGGAGCAACCCCGCGACGACCGCCAGACCCGTTCGAGCGATTCCCTGCCGAACCATCGCGCGGCCTCTCCTGCCGGTTGGATTCTCTATCGGCGCAGTATGCGGTCAAGCGCGCGCGGCGCCAAGTCGTGATCGCCGCGCTGTTCGCTTCTTTATCGCGCTCACGCGGGAGCGGGCTTGGTCCAACGCAAAACCGGCTGACGCGCGGCGCGCGTTTCGTCGAGCCGCCGGCGCGGCGCCTCGCGAGGCGCTTCGACGAAGCGTTCGCGTTCGCCCGCAAGCGCGCTCATCGCCAAATCGCGCAAGGTCATGATGAAGAGGTCGAGGCTCGCTTTCGACTCCGACTCGGTCGGTTCGATCAACATCGCGCCGTGAACCACCAGCGGGAAATACACCGTCATCGGGTGGTAGCCCTCGTCGATCATCGCCTTGGCGAAATCGAGCGTCGTCAGCCCCGTTTCCTTGAGCCAGCGGTCGTCGAACAACACCTCGTGCATGCAGGCCCGCTCGCCGAACGGCGCGCTCATCAGATCGCCGAGCGAGGCGCGAACGTAGTTGGCGGAGAGGACCGCGTCCTCCGAGGCCTGCTTGAGTCCGTCGGCGCCGTGCGACAGTATGAAGGCGAGCGCGCGCACGAACAT
>JBEKFO010000343.1:0-4683 GCA_050013275.1 Roseiarcus sp.
ACGCCCACCGCGCCGACGAGCGCCTGCCGCTCGCCGATCTCTTCAAAGCGACCGAAGTGGTGGCGCTGACGCTCGCGGACCTGCTCGGCGCGAAGTGAGCCGCGCCTAAATCAGGTCCGCCACGTCGCAGACGCAGGCGTGGTGGTCGGCGAGCGCCGCCAGCGCGGCTACGTGCAGATCGCGGGCGCGGATCACGCCGCCGGGGCAGGGCAGGTCGCGCGTGGCGCAGGCGTCGGCCGCCACCGTCATCGCATACCCGAGGTCTTTGCCCGCGCGCACGCTCGACGACACGCAGTTGTGGGTCATGAAGCCGGCGAAGATCGCCGCCGCGCCGGGCGGGCCGGCCAGAGCGGCGAGGTCCGTTCCCGAAAAGGCGTTGGGCCGCGGCTTTTCCACCACCGCTTCGCCGGCGAGGGGCGCCAGGGCGTCGACGATCGCGCCGCGCGCCTGCGAGCGATCGAACAGGCCGCCCGGCGCGCCCTTGTGCGCGACATGGATGACGCGTCCGCCGGCCTCGCGCGTCGCCCAGAGCAGGCGCTCGGCGCGCCCGACGCCTCTTCGGCGCCGGTCAGAGCCAATGGGCCGGCGAGATACTCGTTCTGACAATCGATCAGGATCAGCGTCGCCTCGCCGAGCCGGGGCGGCCGCGGTTCGCGATTGGCGAGAAAAAACAGTGTCTTAGGACTGCCCATGGAGAAATTCCTTGTGTTGGGTGGCCGTGGTCCGTTATGACCGCCTGCGTCAACGCCGATCAACCCGAGAAATTCGAAAGAAGACCTGCATGGATGCAGAGGGAGGCTGGGCGGACCTCGAACTTGCGCAGCGGATCGCTTGCGCGGGAACCCTGAGCGGCGCGGCGCGCGCGCTTCGTGTCGATCAAACGACGGCTTCGCGCCGTCTCGCGGCGCTGGAGCGCCGCCTCGGCGTGACGCTGTTCGACCGCGTCGGCGGCCGTCTCGCGCCGACTGCGGCGCTCGGCGCGGTTCTCGAGCGCCTGCAGGCGATGGACGAGGACGCGAGGATCGCGCTCGCCGCGATGCGCCGCTCCAAGGCCGAGGCGCAGGGCCTGGTGCGCGTCGCCAGCGTCGGCTTCGTGCTGGCCCATATCGTCGCGCCGGCGCTCGGGCCATTCCGGCGCGCGCACCGCGGCGTCGTGGTCACGCTTCACGCCGACGATCAGCTCGCGCGTTTCGACCGCCGCGAGGCCGACATCGCGGTGCGGCTGGGGGCGAGCGGCGACGATTCAGCGCTGGTCAGAAAGATCGGCGAAGCGCGCTTTCGCCTGTGCCGCGCCGTCGGCGCGCCTGGCGACGGCGATCCGCCGCCGATCGTGCGCTACACCGACGCGCTCGGCCATCTACCAGAGATGCGCCTGCTGGATCGCCTGCGGCCGGACGGTCGCGTCGCCGTGCGATCCGATCGGCTCGACGTCCTGATCGAGGCTGCGGTTGCGCTCGGGGCCGAACTGATGCTGCCGGAGGTCCTGGCGCGCCGCGATCCGCGCTTCGCGTGCACGGACGATCGCGCCGCGACGCGGCCGATCTATCGTCTGGTCCATGCCGATCGCGCTCGCGCGCCGAGCGTCGCCGCGGCGACGCGGTGGATCGACGAGACCATCGCGGCCTGGTCGACGGCGCCGCGCTGACGTGTCAATACGTTCCATAATATACATTATGCGAATCACACCAGGACCCCGCCGCCCCTTAGCGGACGCGCACTGCGGGCCGTAATCCGCGCCTCAGGCCGTTCGGCGTCTTGAAGGACCGCCCGCGAGGCGGTCTTTCTGCTCGCGCTCGAGGGTCGAAACGCTCACATTGGCGTCTTTTGCGCGCACAGATACATGAACCGGCTGCGGGCGGCGCCTGTCAGGCCCTTTTGATCCGCCTGCCAGCGGCAATTGTGCCGCGTCGCGATATGGGGTGGCTTCTTCGGATGCTCCGGTGCGCACCTGGCGCCCACGCACTCCTCCGCCTCGGGAGTTGGCGCGAGGCTCGGGCCGTGGCCCGACGGCCCGCTAGGGCCGGGCCCGCCGCCAGGGCCGGCGGGGTATCCACTTGCGCCGTTGAGGGACGCGCCAATGAGCAAAACGCCGCACGCCGCCGCGGCAAGCCAAGAGTGGCGTCTGCTTGAAGAGCTTCCAATGAACATGGCTTCTCCCCCTTGCTCGGCCTAACGGACAACTTGGCGCCTGTACTCCTCTCGTCCCGACCATCGCCAATTGCCGCGAGAGGCGGATAAAACGATGTGATCGGCCATCGGTTTGCTACCTACACAACGATGTGAGGTTGGCGGCGGCGGTTTTCACTGTGGCTATTCGTCACATAGACCTCGGCGGGCGGACGGCGACGCGAGCGCCCGGCCCTTCCCGCCGTGGCGTCCAATGCGAGGCGACGAAAATTCACTAAGACGCCCCGGCCCGATCGGCGACAGACCGCCGTCCCGCGACATTGGCGGAACCCGATCGGCCGAACCAACTCGAATTTCGAGCGCCATGCTCCGGTAACGCTTTTGGCCAACTTGCGCAGCGGGACCGACGGTGGTGTCGTTTCCTTCTGACGGTCTCCTTGCGCTCTCGCGGTTCGCGCGAACGCCGTTCGCTGCGGCGCCCTCTTAAGGCGGCGCCGGCAAGCTGACGAAAGGAAGCGCTATGAAAAACCTGCTCATCTCATGCGCAACGGCATGTTGCATCGTATTCGGCGCTATCGGGGTCAACGTCGCGACTTCCGTCCCGGCGGCCGCGTCGCGAGATATTTATATCAAAATTCCCGGGCTTGCGGAGCTCGCCTCCGTCTTGCGAGGTCTTGCAGCCGAGCATCGGGGCCTGGGATTCCCGGCGCCGGGTCACGCGCCCTCCAGCGTGGCTCATGCAGCTCACGCGAAACGGTGACCGGGACGGAAACCGGCCCGCGCTCGCTGCGCGAGCACAGGGTTGGACGAGATCGCCAACGCTGCTTGAAGGGCGGGTGACGATGACGTTCGTCGTTTGAATCGCCGCGCGCCGCCGCGAAAGGCGACCAGGGCTACGCTCGCTCCGGATGGATGTGAGCGCTGCAAACTGGCGTTGTCACCCGTTCCAGCGATTTCGGCGCGACGGTCAGCTCGCCCTTCTTGCCTCCGTCCGACCATTCGCACAGCACGCCGGCGGCGGACACGCTCTTGACCGTCATCAGCCGGCCCGCCGGTCCCCTCAATCTGACGACATCCCCGACCTTGAGCACAGAATCCATCTCGCCTCGCCGCCCATTCCCGCCGCTAACTCGTTAGCATATCCCCGACGTGTCGCCGCTGCAAAACGAGTCGTCGCGCCGCCAATCGCAACTCTCACAAACTATTGATATTATACAAAAAAATGGTCGGAGTGGCGGGATTCGAACCCACGACCCCTTGTCCCCCAGACAAGTGCGCTAACCGGGCTGCGCTACACTCCGACGATGCGCCTTATAGGCAAGGCGAGCGGCGCTGGCAATGCGGGCGGCGCGATCGCGATGCGATCTTTAGGACCGGCGCGCCTGGGCGAGGATTCTCTCCGCCTCGCGCAAATCGGCCTGGATCGCTCGCAATGCCGCCAAATCCGCGGGCCGTGCGGGTCGGGCGGCGGCGCCGGGCGGCGCCGGCTCTTCGCCCGCCGCGACGCTCTCGCGCGAACCCTCGGGGGCCGCGCGCGGCCCTTCGCTTCGAGGCGGCTGCGGTTCGCTCAGCGCCCGCGCAGCGCTCCTGACGAGGCCGGGAACGCCCTGCTCGCGCAGCAGCTTCTGCACGCCTTTGATGGTGTAGCCTTCGCCGTAGAGCAGCGCTTTGATCGCACGCAGGAGCTCGACGTCGTCCGGTCGATAATAGCGCCTGCCGCCGCCGCGCTTGAGCGGCTTGATCTGCGGAAATCGCGTTTCCCAGAAGCGCAGCACGTGCTGCGGCAAGTCCATGTCTTGCGCGACTTCGCTGATCGTGCGGAAGGCTTCGGGGCTCTTGTCCATGGCGGTCCAGTCGCGTCGCCGCGTCCCCCTACCCTTCAGCTTACGGTTTCGCCGCTGACGGGCTCCGCGTTGATGCGCGACTTCAACACGTTCGACGGCTTGAAGACCATCACCCGACGCGGCAGGATCGGCACTTCCACGCCCGTCTTCGGATTGCGCCCGATGCGCTGGCCTTTCGAACGCACCACGAACGAACCGAACGACGACAGCTTCACCGTCTCTCCGCGCGCAGCCGCGTCGCAAATCTCGTCCAGGACCGCCTGAACCAGTTCCGCCGACTCGGTGCGCGACAGCCCGACGCGGTGATAGACGACCTCGGACAAGTCGGCGCGGGTCACGGTCCGTCCATTCGGACGGTCGCTCTTTGCTACGGACATGACACCCCCAAACACGCTCACGACCGCAAACGCCGTGCGGGCCTCGCCCGCCAGGAAACAGCGTAAATGCTCGAAAAAGAAGGTTGAACGCCGCGATCTGATCAACGACGTTACACCAAAACCCGATCACGAGGGAAGTCGTTTGCGGGCCTCTCGACCGTCATCGTCCCGCGACGCGGCGCCGCATTCACGCTCTTCCGGGAATGTCCGATATCGGCGATGGCGTTCGGCCGCGCAGCCTGCTACGCGGCTCGGGTCGCCGCGTCGGGGCGACCCCGTTCAGGAAAGCGCATGAGCCCTTCGCCAGAAGACCAAGATAGCCGCGTGGCCCTGGT
>JBEKFO010000344.1:0-4647 GCA_050013275.1 Roseiarcus sp.
TGCCGCTGATCGACGGCGCCGACAAGGTGAGCGGCGCCTTGCGCTTCGCCGCCGACTGCACAATCGCCGGGGCGCTGCACGCCAAGCTCGTGCTCAGCCCGCGGCCCCACGCGCGCGTGCTGCGCGTCGACGCCACGGCGGCGCTCGCCGCGCCGGGAGTCCTCGCCGTCTTCTCGCGCGCCAACACCCCGCACAACCGCTACAACAGCTCGGTATGGGCGGCGGGCCAGCAGGCGCTGGAAGACGAAGAGATGTTTCCCGCAGTCGTGCGCCATGTCGGCGACCGCGTCGCCGCAGTTGTCGCCGACAGCCTCGCCGAGGCGGAGGCCGCGGCCCGCTTGATCGCGGTCGAGTACGAGGATTTGCCGGCGATCCTCGATCCCCTCGTCGCGCTCGCCGACGCCGGGCCGACGTTGGGACCCGACGGCGCGCCGACGTTCAAGAATCCGATCGCCGAACTCTCGTTTGCGATCGGCGACGTCGCGCGCGCGTTCGCCGAGGCCGACCTGGTCGTGGAGAGCCGGGTCTCCACGCCGAAGACGCACCATTGCGCGCTGGAAACTCACGTCTGCGCCGCCGTTCCGCAAGCGGACGGCCGCATCGCAATCCACACGCCCTGCCAAAGCGTCTTCGCCGTGCAGATCGTCGCCGCCAAGGCGTTGGGGGTTCCGATCGACCGCCTGCGGGTGATCAAGGCGCCGATCGGCGGCTCGTTCGGCGGCAAGGCCGAACCGATCCTCGAACCGCTCGCCGTCTTTTTCGCTTTTGCATTGCGCCGTCCGGTGACGATCCAATACGGACGCCAGGAAACCTGCGTCGCCACGCGCACCCGCTCGAGCGTGATCGGAACCATGCGCACCGCCTTTCGCCGCGACGGGCGCATTCTCGGGCGCGAAACCGAAATACTCGCCGACGTCGGCGCCTATTGCACCGGCGGCGACCATCTTCCCACTTCGATGTGCCAGCGCCTGACCCGGCTCTATGACGTCGCCAACGAGAAATACCTCGGCCGCGCGGTCACCACCAACACGCCGCCGGCCGGCGCCTTTCGCGGCTACGGCTCGCCGCAGATCCATACCATCGCCGAAATCAATCTCGACCTCGCCGCGCGCAAGCTTGCACTCGACCCGGTGATGCTGCGACTGAAGAACCTCGTCTGGCCCGGCGCCGTCGAGCCCTTCAAAGGCCACGAAATCGGCAATGCGCGCATCCGCGACTGCCTGGCGGTCGGAACGCGGCGCTTCCACTGGCGTCGACGCCGCAAGGACGCGCGGCGGCTCGGCCGCAAGGCGAGCGGCGTCGGCGTCGCCTGCGCCACCCACATCAACGGCTGCTATCCCGACCCCGACGAAGCGACGGCGGCGACGCTGGCGTTGAAGCCGGACGGGCGCATCGCGCTCACCTGCGCGGTGCACGATCTGGGTTGCGGCGCCGAGACGACCTTGCTGCAAATCGCCGCGGAAGTGCTGACCGTGCCGCCTTCGCATTTCGACCTCTGCCTGGCCGACACCGACGTCTGCGCGTACGACCTCGGCACGCGCGCCAGCCGCATGACCTATATCGCCGGCGAGGCCGTGCGGCGCTCGGCGGAGCTCATGAAAGCGCGAATCCTCGCCGAGGCGGCGCGGGTGATGAATTGCGGCGCCGGCGACCTCATTCTCGAGGACGGCGCGCTGCGGCGCGGCTACGGCCCTGGCGAAACGCTCGCGCTCGCGCGCCTCGCCGCCCTCCTCGACGCGCAGGGCGCTGCGTTGCCGATCGCGGCCGAGACCTATCGCGCGGTTGCCAATCCCGGCAGCTACGCCGCCCATTTCGCCGCGGTCGAAGTCGACGTCTTCACCGGGCGGGTGCGCGTCAGCGGCTATCTCGCGGTCCACGACGTCGGCCGCGCGATCAATCCGATGCTGGTCGAAGGTCAGATCCACGGCGGCGTGCAGATGGGAATCGGTTACGCGCTTTACGAAGACGTCGAAATCGACCCGCGAAACGGCGTCATGCGCGGCGATCGCTTCAGCCGCTACCCAGTCGTCAACGCGCCGGAAATGACCGACGTCGATACGCTCCTGATCGAAAAGGGCGAGCCGACCGGCCCCTTCGGCGCCAAGGCGATCGGCGAGATCGCGACCATTCCCGTCGCGGCGGCGATCGTCAACGCCGTCAATCACGCGCTGGGCTCGAATCTTTGCGAACTGCCGCTGACGCCCGAGCGCATCGCGGCCTGGCTGGAAGAGAACGAGCCGGCGTAGAACGTCGGACGCATCGACTGTCATGGCTGGGCTTGTCTCGGCCATGGCGGCCGCCAATATTTCCGGCCATTGACGCATTCCACCGGGGAGAGAGCCGATGCCCGCCGACAAGCCGCTGCATTTCGTCGTCCTGGTCGGCAGTCTGCGCCGCGGCTCCTTCAACGCCGCTATCGCCCGCGCGCTGCCGGGCCTCGCGCCGAGCGGCGTAACGATCGTCCCGCTCGGCTCGGTGGGGGAGTTTCCGCTCTTCAATCAGGATGTCCAGGCGCAGGGCTTTCCGCCGGCCGTCGTCGCGATGGGCGAGGCGATCGCCGAGGCCGACGGCGTGATCATCGTCACGCCGGAATACAATTACTCCGTGCCCGGCGTGCTGAAGAACGCGATCGACTGGCTCTCGCGCTTGCCCAACCAGCCCTTCGCCGGCAAACCGGTGGCGATCCAGAGCGCCTCGCCCGGCCTATTCGGCGGCGTGCGCGCCCAGCATCACTTGCGCCAGTCGCTCGTCTTCCTCGACGCGCGGACATTCGCCCGGCCCGAGGTCACGATCGGCCAGGCGGCAAGCAAGTTCGACGAAAAGACCGGCGAATTGACCGACAAGCCGACGCGCGAATTCATCGCCCAGCAGTTGCAGGCCTTCGCCGCTTTCGCCAGGCGGTGACAACTTTGGTCAGGCCGCGGCGGCCTCGTACCGCTTGATCTTTCCGACCTCGGCGCCGATTTCGAACCGAGCGGTCTCGAGTTCGTATTTGCTTTGCAGGTTCATCCAGAACTCCGGCGTCGTGCCGAAGAAAGCCGCAAGCCGCACGGCTGTGTCGCCGCTGACGCCAATTTCCTCACGGGACAGACGCTCGAAGCGGGTGCGGGGCACCCCGCAAGCCTTCGCCACAGCGAGCGCGCTCAACCTGAGCGGAACGAGAAATTCTTCGCGAAGAACTTCGCCGGGGTGCATCGGCGGCAGTTTCTTTCTCGCCATCTTGTGATCCCGTCTTAAACACGCTCGTCCGAAGATATAGCACTGTTCCGTCCTCGCCGAACCCAGATGGAGGGTTGACGCCCGCGCTGGCCGCGGCGACAGTGCCGGGCTTCGCCGCAGGCTCCAGGGTCCGATGAAAGTCACGCTCGTCCAGATGAACTCGATCAGCGACAAGGCCGCCAATATCGCGGCGGCGCGCGCGTTGATCGAGCGCGCGGTCGCCGAGGAGGCGCCCGACTGGGTGCTGCTGCCCGAGCAGTTCGACTGGGCGGGCGGCGGCAAGGGCGACAAGGCGGTCAACGCCGAGGTCCTGCCCGGCGGCCCCGCCTACAGCATGGCGCAAGAACTCGCAGCCAAGCATCGCATCTTCATCCACGCCGGCTCGATCATGGAGAAGATCCCCGGCGACGAGCGCATCCACAACACCTCGGTCGTGTTCAACCGCACGGGCGAGGAGATCGCGCGCTACCGCAAGATTCATCTCTTCGACGTGACGACGCCGGACGGCGCCTCGTACAAGGAGAGCGCGACGGTGAAGGCGGGCGACGCGGTCGTCACCTACGATTGCGAGGGCGTCACCGTCGGCTGCTCGATCTGCTACGACTTGCGCTTTCCCGACCTCTTCCAGGCGCTCGCCGAGAAAGGCGCGCAGGTCATCGCGCTGCCCGCGGCTTTCACCCTGCTGACGGGTAAGGACCACTGGGAAGTGTTGCTGCGCGCGCGCGCGATCGAGACCGAGACCTACGTCTGCGCCAGCGCGCAAACCGGCTCCTTCATGGTCGGCAATGAGCAGCGCCAGACCTACGGCCATTCGCTGGTCGCCGACCCCTGGGGCCACGTCGTCGCCAAGGCCTCGGACGGCGTCGGCCTGGTTTCGACGCGCCTCGACATGGCCGTTGTCGAGCGCGTGCGGCGGCTGATCCCCGTGGCGCAGCACAGAGTCCGCATCCCACGCGACTGATTTTCGTCGCGTAGGGGCCGCAAAATGTGGGGCCTGCGCGCGATAATTATGCTTTGCCCGCCAGTCGCATGCGACAATATGGCGCGATCGGGCTCGGCCCTCGCGCCGGCCCGTTAACTGTGGAAATTCGGCCCATGGCGGATGACGAACTGGACCTCTCGACGCTCTCCGACGACGATCTCGTCGCGCAGATGCACGACGACCTCTACGACGGCCTCAAGGAAGAAATCGAGGAGGCCGTCCGCATCCTCCTGAACCGCGGCTGGGCGCCCTACGACGTGCTGACCAAGGCGCTGGTCGAGGGCATGCGCATCGTCGGCGTGGATTTCCGTGACGGAATTCTGTTCGTGCCGGAAGTGCTGATGTCGGCCAACGCGATGAAGGCGGGCATGACGATCCTCAGGCCCCTGCTCGCCGCCACCGGCGCGCCGAAGATGGGCAAGATGGTGATCGGCACCGTCAAGGGC
>JBEKFO010000345.1:0-4638 GCA_050013275.1 Roseiarcus sp.
AGCGCTGCGCCGACGACATGGCGCGCGCGCAGCCGCTCGCCCGGCAGCAGCGCCGAAAACAGCACGATCAGCAGCGGCCAGAGATAGGCGATGAGGCTCGCCTCCGCGGGCGGGGCGCGACGCAGCGCGGCGAAATAGAGCGCATGATAGCCGAACAGCCCCCCGACCCCGACGAGCCACACCGGCCAAGGCTGCGCCAGCGCGGCGAGGCGCCCGCGCGCGGCCGCGTAGATCAGCCCGAAGGCGCCGCCGATCGCGAAGGTCAGCGCCGCGAGCTCGAACGGCGGCACCGCGCCGGCGGAAGCGGTGAGCAGCGCCAGCACGCTCCACAGCCCGATCGCGCCGAGGCCGATCAGCGTCGCCGCGCGGGAGGCGCTCTTGGGAAGAGAATCGTGCGTCATGGACCGCGCTGCTATCAGGACGTAGAGTTCAGGGGAAGACGCCGCCTCGGCGGGCAGCGCAAGAGGACGCGACGATGGACGTCATCATCTATCACAATCCCGATTGCGGCACTTCGCGCAACACGCTGGCGCTGATCCGCAACGCCGGCGTCGAGCCGCACGTCATCGACTACCGCAAATGCCCGCCGACGCGGCTGCTGCTGAAGCAATTGCTCGCCCGGGCGGGGCTCACCGTGCGGCAAATCCTGCGCGAGAAGGGGACGCCCTACAAGGAGCTGGGCCTCGACGATCCCAAGCTCGACGACGACGCGCTTCTCGACGCGATCATGGCCCATCCGATCCTGATCAACCGCCCGCTCGTCGTCACCCCCAAAGGCGTGCGCCTGTGTCGCCCCTCGGAGAAGGTCATCGACCTCCTGCCGCCGCAGCGCGGCGAATTCTTCAAGGAGGACGGCGAGCGCGTCGTCGACGAAAAGGGCCGGCGCGTGGCGACGGCGTGAAGCGTCGGCGATCACCCGCCCGATCCGTCATTGCGAGCGGAGCGAAGCAATCCAGCGATCGAGGCGGTTGCTTATTGGCGCGGCTAGCGCCCACACGAACATTGGGAGCGCCGCGAACACAATAAACAACCCGTACGACCTCTGGATTGCTTCGCTCCGCTCGCAACGACGGTCCGCCCTTTCCTTCTCTTGCTGACAGCTCTTGCCTCCCGCATAGGACTCCAAGCGATGCTCTCCTCCTCTCGCATCCTGCTCCGCGTCGCGCTGGCCGCCGCCCTCGCGTTTCCCCTCGCCGCGCGCGCCGACCCGGCGCCGATCATTTCCGACTTCGCCATCGCTCGGCCCGTCGTGGCGACGCACGGCATGGTGGTCAGTCAGGAAGCGATCGCCTCCCAGATCGGCCTCGACGTCTTGAAGCGCGGCGGCAATGCGGTCGACGCGGCGGTGGCGGTCGGCTTCGCGCTGGCGGTGACCCTGCCGCGCGCCGGCAACATCGGCGGCGGCGGCTTCATGCTGATCCATCGCGCCGATCTCAACAAGACCATCGCCATCGACTACCGCGAGAGCGCGCCGGCGCTGACGACCAAGGACGTCTTCCTCGACGCCAACGGCGAGGCGGATCCCTTCAAGTCGCGCTACAGCGGGCTTGCGATCGGTGTGCCGGGAACGGTCGCCGGGCTGGAACTGGCGTGGCGCAAATACGGCTCAGGCAAATTCTCCTTCGCCGATCTCGTCGCGCCCGCGGCGCGGCTCGCCCATCAGGGCCTCACGGTCGAGGGCGATCTCGCCGATTCGCTGCCCGCCGCCGCGCCGATGCTCGCCCAGCATCCGTCATCCGCTCGCATCTACCTCACGCCGGACGGCGGGGCGCCGTCCGTCGGCGCCCATATCGCGCTCGACGATCTCGCCGCGACGCTCGACGCCGTCGCCGCGGGCGGCGCCAACGCGTTCTATCGCGGCCCGATCGCCGAGAAGATCGTCGCGGCAGTCCAACAGGCCGGCGGGCGGATGACGCTCGACGATCTCGCCCATTATCGCGCCATCGAGCGCGAGCCGGTTCGCGGAACCTATCGCGGCCGCGAGATCGTCTCGATGCCGCCGCCCTCGTCCGGCGGCGCGCACATCATCGAAATCCTCAACATCCTCGAAGGCTTCCCGCTCGCCGATGAGGGGCTCAATTCGGCCGCGACGATTCATCAAATGGCGGAAGCCGAGAAGCTCGCCTACGCCGACCGCGCCGCCTATCTCGGCGATCCCGATTTCGTCCGCATTCCCTTAGCCGGGCTGATCTCGAAAGCCTACGCCGACCATCTGCGCGCGAGCATTCTGCCCGATCGCGCGCGTCCGGCGAGCGAGATCGGGCCCGGCGATCCGCAGCGCTACGAGAGCGACCAGACGACGCATTTTTCCATCGTCGACGCCGCCGGCGACGCGGTCGCCAACACCTACACGCTGAATTTCTCTTACGGCTGCGGCCTCGTCGCCGAGGGGACCGGCGTGCTGCTCAACAACGAGCTCGACGATTTCGCCGCCAAGCCCGGCGCGGCCAACGCCTATGGCCTGCTCGGGGGCGACGCCAATGCGCCGGGTCCGAACAAGCGGCCGCTGTCGTCGATGAGCCCGACGCTGGTGTTCAAGGACGGCAAAATCGAGCTCGTGACCGGAAGCCCGGGCGGGGCGCGCATCATCACCACGGTGCTGCAGATCATCCTCGATCTGATCGACTTCGGCCTCAACGTCGCCGAGGCGGAAGAGGCGCCGCGCGTCCACGACCAGGGAGCGCCCGACGAATTGCGCATCGAGCGCGGCCTTTCGCCCGACACGATCCGGCTGCTCGAAGGGATGGGCTACAAGGTCGTCGTGCGCGAGGCGATGGGTTCGGCCAACACCATCGCGCGATCGGCCGACGGCGTGCTGACCGGCGCCTCCGACCCGCGGCAAAGGGGAACGCTGGCGGTGGGGTATTGAGACGAATCCTGCGGCGCAGGCGCTTTCCTGGCCCCCGTCGTCGTGCGATAACCCGTCCGCCGCGGCCGCGCGACTTGACGAGACCGGCAAAGCCCGAGACCAACCGATGAACCGCTTCTGGAGCGCGCTGGCGAGCGAGCTTACCCCCTACGAGCCCGGCGAGCAGCCGCGCGTCGCCGACCTCGTCAAGCTCAACACCAACGAGAGCCCGGTCGGCCCCTCGCCGCGTGTGCTGGAGGCCATTCGCGCCGCGGCGACGGACGCCCTGCGGCTCTACCCCGATTCCACGGCGACTGCGCTGCGCGAGACGCTGGCCGCCTATCACGGCGTGACGCCGGATCAGGTCTTTGTCGGCAATGGTTCCGACGAAGTGCTCGCGTTCGTTTTCGCGGCGCTGTTGAAGCATGAGGCGCCGCTGCTTTTTCCTGACATCACCTACAGCTTCTATCCCGTCTATTGCCGGCTGTTCGACATCCGCTACGAGACCGTCCCGCTCGACGAAGCGATGCGGCTCAACGTCGTCGATTATCGCCGGCCCGGCGGGGCGATCATTCTGGCCAACCCGAACGCGCCGACCGGCATTGCGCTGCCGCGCGCCGATATCGAGTGGCTGCTCGCCGATCATCAGGACAAGCCGGTGGTGATCGACGAGGCCTATGTCGATTTCGGCGCCGAATCCGCGATCCCGCTGATCGCCGAGCATCCGAACCTGCTCGTCGTGCACACGATGTCGAAGTCGCGCGCCCTGGCTGGCCTGCGCGTCGGCTACGCGCTCGGCGACGCGGGGCTGATCACGGCGTTGCGAAGGGTGAAGGACAGCTTCAATTCCTATCCGCTCGACCGCGTGGCGCAGGCGGGCGCTCGCGCCGCGATCGAAGACGAAGCCTATTTCCAGGCGAGCCGCGCGATGGTGATGCGCAATCGCGACAAGCTCAGCGAGGGCCTCGCCGGCCTCGGCTTTTCGGTCTTGCCGTCGTCGGCGAATTTCGTCTTCGCCCGCCATGCGAAGCACGAAGGCGCCGAAATGGCCGCGGCGTTGCGCGAGCGGGCGGTGCTGGTGCGCCATTTCGCCAAGCCGGCGCGCATCGCGCCCTACCTGCGCATCAGCGTCGGATCGGAGACCGAGATCGCGCGACTGCTGTCGGCGCTGGCGAGCATTCTGGGCGAGCGCGGGTCGCGATAGGGGACGCCGCGCCGGAGAGGCCGAAGACGACCACTTGCGGGGTGGGTTGTTCTGGTGGAAGCGACGAAATCCAAAGGCCCGAAATGATCCCACTTTGCGTTGGGCGGGCGATCAAACGGGGAATCGGCGAGCCGTCACGATAATCTTTGCAATCCGCGTCAGGTTTTTCGCCGGACCTGTCTCAGGATGTCTTCCATCTCATGGATGATCTTGCAGCCCTTCAACGTTTCGCCCGTCTTGTCGTCCGGGTCGGCCTCGAAGAGCGCCCGCATCTGGTCGGACATTTGCGTTAGTTGATGGTAGCGCTCCTCTCCAAGCGTCGGCCGGTTGTGGGCGAGCCCCTCGTGCAATTGTCGGAAGACATAATCTAAGTTTATGAACGGCAAATAACCAGTCTTGTCTAGAAATTTTGGAGCCGATAATAGCATAGAAGTCAATAGTTCTAAGAGTTCTTGGACGTTTTGTGCGATATGCATCCTCACCGGCTTCATGGGTCATCTCCACAATAGAACGTCCGAGGGTCGCGGGATCAGGTAAGTGCTGCCTGACCCAAGTTCGCTCGGCCGAATGACGACTACCGCGCGCG
>JBEKFO010000346.1:0-4603 GCA_050013275.1 Roseiarcus sp.
ATCACCATCGCCACGCCGAGCAGCAGGAACGGCAGGATCGTGGTCGGCGCGGCGCCGCTCTCGGCGACGTCGGAATAGATCGAATAGGCCATGAAGAACAGGCCGCCCGCGAGGACGGCGAGGAAGACCAGCAAGGCGCGGAGGTCGGTCGGCTGATCCAGTTGGACGCGCGCCGGCGCCGTAATCGGCGCGGACGTCGTTGCGTCGGCGAAAGCGGTCATGGCGTCGGTGCTCCCCAGCAGCGAAAGGACCCGGCTTCTATCGCCAGGGCGCATGACAGGTTCGTGACGCCGAGTGGGGATTGTCCGATATTTGCGTTCAGCCGACTTCGGCGAGCAGCGACATTTGCAGCTTGTCCGGCTCGCCGTCGTGATCGGTCAAGCGCGTGGGATAATCGCCGGTGAAGCAATGGTCGGTGAATTGCGGGCGCCGATCGTCGCGCTTTTCGTAGCCCATGGCGCGATAGATGCCGTTGATGGACAGGAAGGCGAGGCTGTCCGCGCCCATGAAACGGCGCATCGACTCCAGATCCATTCGCGCCGCCAGCAGCTTGTCGCGCTCGGGCGTGTCGATGCCGTAGAAGTCGGGATGGGTGATCGGCGGCGAGGAAATGCGGAAATGCACCTCGCGCGCGCCCGCTTCGCGCATCATCTGCACGATCTTCACGCTCGTCGTGCCGCGCACGATCGAATCGTCGATCAGCACGATGCGTTTGCCGGCGACCACGGCGCGATTGGCGTTGTGCTTGAGGCGAACCCCCAATTCGCGGATCGCCTGGGTCGGCTGGATGAAGGTGCGCCCGACATAGTGATTGCGGATAATGCCGAGCTCGAACGGAATGCCGCACGCCTCGGCGTAGCCGAGCGCCGCCGGCACTCCGGAATCGGGCACCGGCACCACGACGTCCGCGCTCGCCGGCGCCTCGCGCGCGAGCTCCGCGCCCATCGCCTTGCGAGTGGCGTAGACCGATCGTCCGTGCACGATCGAGTCGGGGCGCGCGAAATAAATGTATTCGAAAATGCACGGCCGCATGCGTTGCGGCGGGAACGGCTTCAGGCTCTGCACGCCGTCGCTGTCGATGACGATGACCTCGCCGTTCTCGATGTCGCGGACGAATTTGGCGCCGATGATGTCGAGCGCGCAGGTCTCCGAGCACAGGATCGGGCAGCCGTTGAGTTCGCCGAGCACCAAGGGGCGAATCCCGAGCGGGTCGCGCGCGCCGATCAGCTTCTTGTTGGTGAGGGCGACCAGCGCATAGGCCCCTTCGATCTGGCCGAGCGCCTCGACGAAGCGCTCGACGATGCGCGGCCGACGCGAGCGGGCCGACAGCAACAGCACGACTTCGGTGTCGGATGTCGACTGGCAGATCGCTCCTTCGCGGATCAGCTCGCGCCGAATCGTCAGGCCGTTGGTGAGGTTGCCGTTGTGGGCGACCGCGAGGCCGCCGGCGTCGAGTTCGGCGAACAGCGGTTGGACGTTGCGCAGGATCGTCTCGCCGGTGGTGGAATAGCGGACATGGCCGATGGCCGAAGAACCGGGCAGCCGCTCGATCGCCGCCGCGCTGGAGAAATGGTCGCCCACCAGTCCCTGGCGACGCTCGGAATGGAACCGTTCGCCGTCGAAGGCGACGATGCCCGCCGCCTCCTGCCCGCGATGTTGCAGCGCGTGCAGCCCCAGCGCGGTGATCGCGGCGGCGTCGGGGTGTCCGAAAATTCCAAAAACGCCGCACTCCTCGCGCAACCGATCGTCGTCAAGACCGCATCCGGCGACGTCGGCCGAGAGGTCGCGACTGTCGCCGAGAGGGCGATTCTCGATCGCGTTCGGTTTGGCGGTGGGCGTTCTGCGGCTGCTGTCCATCGGGGTTCAGGGTTTGGGCGGCGTCGGCACGATCGCGGGCGCCGCCGGCGCCGGCATCGGCACGCCCTTGTTGATCAACGACTCGAGCTTTTGTTTGTCTGCGGGCGTCGCGCCGGCGGGCGGCGAGGCGTCCGTCTTCTTGACGGGGGCGGGCGACGCGGCGGGCGCGGGCGATGGCGTCGGCGCCGCGTCGACGGCGCTGTTTTCGTCCGGCGGCTCTTCAGCGGTCGCGCTGGCGTTCTTGGTCTTGATCCAGCCTTCGATCGTCGAGGCGGCGTCGTCCGGCAGCATCGCGATGATGCGGTTCGCGGTGTCGATCAGCGCGGGGCGCGTTTTCGCGCTCCTCACCCATTCCGGCTGCTGTCTTTCCGCCACCAGCCAATTGAAGATCGAGAAGGCGACGACCCCGAGCAGAAAGCCGCGCGCCGCGCCGAACAGAAATCCGAGCGAACGATCGAGCGCGCCGATCTTGCTGTCGAGGATGGCGTCGGACAGGCGAACCGTGAACAGCGAGACCACGATCAGCGTGACGAAGAACACCACCGCCGCCGAAATCGCCTGAGCGACGATTTCCTTGTGTATATAGGGCGTCGCGTAGGGCAAGACGAGGGGATAGAAATAATAGGCCGCCGCCGCCGCCGCCGCCCAGGACCCGATGGCGAGAACCTCGCGGGTGAAGCCTCGCATCATCGACAGCAACGCCGAAACGAGGATGACGCCGAGAACTCCGAGATCAAGATAAGAGGGCATTGCGCCAAGCCTCGCATCGGCGGGGAAGAGAATTCGGGCTCGCCGGAGGGCCGCCCATCGCATCGTCGCCCGGCCTTATAGCCAAGCCGTGTCGTTTCGTCACCTCGCCGTCGCTTTCTTTGTCGCTACGCCCGCGGCCGCGATCTCGGCCACCAAGCTCGCCACCGAGGCGATCGAGGTCGTCGGCAGGCGCGCGCCCTCGCCGTCCTTACGGGCCGCAGGCGGCGCGACCGCGCGCGTAAAGCCGAGCTTGGCGGCTTCCTTGAGACGCAGACCGCTGTGGCCGACCGCGCGCACCGCGCCGGAAAGCGCGATCTCGCCGAAATAGACGGCGTCGTGCGGCAGGCTGACGCCGATGAGCGAGGACACCAGCGCCGCCGCCGCGGCGAGATCGGCGGCCGGCTCGGCAATCCTGAGACCGCCCGCGACATTGAGATAGACGTCGTGCTGGCCGAGCTTCAAGCCGCCGTGAGCCTCGAGCACCGCCAGGATCATCGCCAGCCGGCTCGGCTCCCAGCCGACCACCGCGCGACGCGGCGTGCCGAGGGTCGAGGGCGCAACCAGCGCCTGGATTTCCACCAGCAACGGCCGCGCGCCCTCGACGCCGGCGAACACCGCCGCCCCCGGCGCGGCGCCGTCGCGCCCGGCCAGGAACAGCGCGCTGGGGTTGGCGACCTCGGCGAGGCCGCCGCCGGTCATCTCGAACACGCCGATCTCGTCGGTGGCGCCGAAACGGTTCTTCGAGGCGCGCAGCAGCCGGAAGGCGTGCGCGCCCTCGCCCTCGAAGGACAGCACCGCGTCGACCATGTGCTCGACGACGCGCGGACCGGCGATCTGTCCGTCCTTGGTGACGTGGCCGACCAGAACCAGCGCCGCACCGCTCGACTTGGCGAAGCGGATGAGCGCCTGCGCCGAGCCGCGCACCTGGCTGACCGTGCCCGGCGCCGACTCGATCGCGTCGCTCCACATGGTCTGGATCGAATCGATAATGACGAACTTGGGCGCGTCGCCTGAGCCGAGCGTGGCGACGATGTCCTCGACAAGGGTCTGCGCCGCCAATTGCACCGGCGCGTCGGCGAGACCGAGGCGCGAGGCGCGCAGCCGAACCTGCTCGGTCGATTCCTCGCCCGAGACGTAGATGACGCGTCCGCCGCGCCGCGCCAGCGTGGCGCAGGCCTGAATCAGCAGCGTCGACTTGCCGATGCCGGGCTCGCCGCCGATCAGGGTCGCCGAACCCGCCACGAAACCGCCGCCGGCGACGCGGTCGAGCTCGCCGAGGCCGGTGACGACGCGCGGCTGCGGCTTGGAATCGCCGCTGAGGTCTTCCAGGGCGAAGGGGCGCCCGGCGCCGCCGCGCCGCGTCGCCGCCGCGCCGACGCCCAGCGCCGCCGCCTCCTCGATGATGGTGTTCCACTCGCCGCAGGAATCGCATTTGCCCTGCCAGCGCTGAGTGATCGCGCCGCAATTCTGGCAGACGTAGGAAGAGCGCAGTTTGGCCATGGGGCGAGGTTTGGCAGGATTCGGGGCGCGCTGTCGAGGCGCAATTGCAGGCGCTTCCCGCCGGCCGCGCGTTCGCCCGCCCCCGGCGCGGCCGGTCCGCTCAGGCGAGCGACTGATAGACCGCGCCGTAACGGCCGGCCGGGCGCGTCCAGGCGAAGTCCTGCGACATCGCGTGGCGCCGCATCGCGTCGAGGCGGCCCCGCGAGGCGAACGCCGCGGTGGCGCGTCGCACCGTGCGCGTCAGCGCGTCGGCGCTGTCCGCGTTGTTGAAGAGGAAACCGGTCTTTCCGTCCTCGATCGTGTCGGCCAATCCCCCGGTGCGATGCGCGATCGGCAACGAGCCGCTCTTTTGCGCGTACATTTGCGTGAGGCCGCAGGGTTCGAACCGCGACGGCATCAGAAGAAAATCGCTGCCGGCGAATATTCGCCGCGCCTCGTCGTCGTCGAAACCGATATTGACCCCGACCGCGCCGGGATGGCGCCGCCCGAGGTCCAC
>JBEKFO010000347.1:0-4591 GCA_050013275.1 Roseiarcus sp.
AAGGTCTCAAGGAGAACGTCATCGTCGGCCGCCTGATCCCGGCGGGCACCGGCGCCGCGATGACCAAGCTGCGCTCCATCGCGACGATGCGCGACACGCTGATCCTCGCTCAGAAGGCTGAGGAATCGGCGGCCGCGCTGGCGCTGCCGCTCGCCCCGCCGAGCGCCCCGCCGGCGCCCGCGCGCAAGACCGCGAAGGCGTCCGCGGCCGAGTGATAGCCCGCGCCCGGAGCGGCGCGAGCTTGCAAGCGATCAAGGAAGAGCCGCCCTCGGGCGGCTCTTTTCGCATGCGCCGACGCCTCGCCTCGGAAGTGTCGGCGCGGCGCCGCGCGCCCGCCTCAATCCGGTCTTCAATCAGCCGGGAACGCACGCTTTGGTGCGTCCCGTAAGCGTCCGTGAGCGGCCTTTCGCGCACGGGGGGACCGCGACGAGGCCCGCCATGACAGTGTACGTTGATCCGAACCGCACCGAAGGCATTCCGGACGGCTACGGCGCCGAGGGACAGGGAATGCGGGCGCGCGACCGGGCCGCGGACGAATTGCTCGTCGCGGCGATTCGCTCGACGCTGCGCTACGGCGTCGCTTCGCGCGTCGCCGTCGGGGACAGTCCGGGGGAGGGCGATTTCGGCGTGCGAATCGTGCCGGTCGCGATCGAGGACGACGAGCCGTTCCAGTTGTTGCGCGCGGTTGCGATCTTCGAGCCGCCCGGCGAGACGACCTTCGGCGGCGCAACGGGCTTGAATTGAGGCTCGAAAGGCCCGCGGCGTAGCGCCGCGAGGGTTTTCGCTCCTTTAGACGCTTTTTCTCGGATCAAAGGGGTTGACGCCTTCGGGCGCCGCGAATATGGTCCGCGCGCTTTCGACAGGCCGTAGAGCTTTGCTGTTTCGGGCGACGCGCCCGAGACCTATCGGCTCTAAACGCTGACGATCTCATCGACGAGAAGACCATACCGGCCGAGCGAACCTCGGTCGGGTTTGAAGATGCAAGACCGCGGGACTCCCGTGGTCCTCTGCTTCATCAGCGCCCAAAACCCGTAAGCGGGTTTTCGCGGCGCGTTTGGTTTCGCGCCTAGCGCCGTCGATGGGCTGAGAATTTCGAACGGTTCGGCTTCGCGGCCGAGCCATTTTGGACCGGGACGAAGGGCTAGACATGCCGACGATCAGCCAGTTGATCCGCAAACCGCGGCAACCGAAGACTTACCGCGAGAAGGCGCGCCACCTCGAGGCGAGCCCGCAGAAGCGCGGCGTTTGCACCCGCGTCTACACGACGACGCCGAAGAAGCCGAACTCGGCTCTGCGCAAGGTCGCGAAGGTTCGTCTGACCAACGGCTTCGAGGTCATCGGCTACATCCCCGGCGAAGGCCACAATCTGCAAGAGCACTCGGTGGTGATGATCCGCGGCGGCCGCGTCAAGGACTTGCCCGGCGTGCGCTACCACATCCTGCGCGGCGTGCTCGACACCCAGGGCGTGAAGGACCGCAAGCAGCGCCGTTCCAAGTACGGCGCCAAGCGTCCGAAGTGACCTGAGGATCGCCAAGAGGTTCAACTGGATGGCCGGATCAAGTCCGGTCATGACTTAAAACAGAGAGTTAGGCCATGTCGCGCCGCCATAGCGCTGAAAAACGCGAGATCATTCCGGACGCCAAGTACGGCGACGTGGTGATCGCTAAGTTCATGAACACCATCATGTACGAAGGCAAGAAGTCGGTCGCGGAGGCGATCGTCTACGGCGCTCTCGACGGTGTCGAGAGCAAGGTCAAGTCCGACCCGCTGGTCGTCTTCAAGCAGGCGCTCGAGAACGTCGCGCCGGCGGTGGAAGTGCGTTCGCGCCGCGTCGGCGGCGCGACCTATCAGGTTCCCGTCGAAGTGCGCACCGAGCGCCGGCAGGCGTTGGCGATCCGCTGGATCATCGCCGCCGCGCGCGACCGCAACGACAAGACCATGGTCGACCGGCTTTCCGCCGAATTGCTCGACGCCTCGAACAATCGCGGCGCCGCCGTCAAGAAGCGTGAAGACACGCACCGGATGGCCGAAGCCAACCGCGCCTTCGCTCACTACCGCTGGTAAGCGGCCGCTGACCACCATACGGGATCAAGATTATGGCGCGCAGCCACGCTATCGAGGACTATCGCAATTTCGGCATCATGGCCCACATCGATGCGGGAAAGACGACGACGACCGAGCGCATCCTCTATTATTCCGGCAAGTCGCATAAGATCGGCGAGGTCCATGACGGCGCCGCGACCATGGACTGGATGGAGCAGGAGCAGGAGCGCGGCATCACCATTACGTCCGCCGCGACGACCACGTTCTGGCAGGACAAGCGCCTCAACATCATCGACACCCCCGGCCACGTCGACTTCACCATCGAAGTCGAGCGTTCGTTGCGCGTGCTCGACGGCGCGGTTTGCGTTCTCGACGGCAACCAGGGCGTCGAGCCGCAGACGGAAACCGTATGGCGCCAGGCCGACAAGTACGGCGTGCCGCGCGTGGTGTTCGTCAACAAGATGGACAAGACCGGCGCCGATTTCTTCCGCTGCGTCGACGAAATCAAGACCAAGGTCGGCGCTCGCCCGGTGTGTCTTCAACTGCCGATCGGCGCCGAGTCGCACTTCAAGGGCGTCATCGACCTTCTGCGCATGAAAGCGGTGGTCTGGGAAGACGAGGGTCTGGGCGCAAAATATCACGACGAGGAGATCCCGGCCGAACTGCTCAAGCAAGCCGAGGAATATCGCCACGCGCTGATCGAGGCGACGGTCGAACTCGACGACGACGTCATGGGCGCCTATCTCGACGGCCACGAGCCCGACATCGCGACCCTGCAACGCCTGATCCGCAAGGCGGTGCGTCAGATCACTTTCGTTCCGATCCTTTGCGGCTCGGCGTTCAAGAACAAGGGCGTTCAGCCGTTGCTCGACGCCGTGGTGGCGTATCTGCCGTCTCCGGTCGATCGCGGCGCGATCAAAGGCATCGACGTCGACACCGGCGCAGAAGTGCTGCGCAACCCCAGCGACTCCGAGCCGTTCTCGATGCTCGGCTTCAAGATCATGGACGATCCGTTCGTCGGCACGATCACCTTCTGCCGCGTCTATTCGGGCAAGATCGAGTCGGGCACGACGGTGCTCAATTCGACCAAGGACAAGAAAGAGCGCGTCGGCCGCATGCTGCTGATGCACGCCAACAATCGCGAAGACATCAAGGAAGCCTATGCGGGCGACATCGTCGCGCTCGCCGGCCTCAAGGACACCCGCACCGGCGACACGCTGTGCGATGTGCACAAGCCGGTCATTCTCGAAAAAATGGAATTCCCCGAGCCGGTGATCGAGATCGCGATCGAGCCGTAATCGAAAGCGGATCAGGAGAAGCTGGGCATCGCCCTGGCCAAGCTCGCCGCCGAAGATCCGTCGTTCCGCGTCTCCACTGATCAGGAATCCGGCCAGACCATCCTCAAGGGAATGGGCGAACTGCATCTCGACATCAAGGTCGATATTCTCAAGCGCACCTACAAGGTCGACGCCAGCATCGGCGCGCCGCAGGTCGCTTATCGCGAGAAGCTGACCAAGCGGACCGAGATCAACTATACCCACAAGAAGCAGACCGGCGGCACCGGCCAGTTCGCCAAGGTGACGATCGTGTTCGAGCCCGCCGAGCCCGGCGCCGGCTCGTCGTTCGAATCCAAGATCATCGGCGGCGCAGTGCCCAAGGAATACATCCCCGGCGTCGAAAAAGGCATCAACAGCGTGATGGGGTCGGGCATCCTCGCCGGCTTCCCCGTCGTCGACGTCAAGGCGACGCTGATCGACGGCGCCTACCACGACGTCGACTCGTCGGCGCTGGCCTTCGAAATCGCCTCGCGCGCGGCCTTCCGCGAAGGTCTGCAGAAGGGCGGATCGGTTCTGCTCGAGCCGATCATGAAGGTCGAAGTCGTGACGCCGGAGGAACACACCGGCTTCGTGATGGGCGATCTTCTTTCCCGCCGCGGCCATGTGCAGGGCCAGGACATGCGCGCGAATGCGGTCGTCATCAATGCGATGGTGCCGCTCGCCAACATGTTCGGCTACGTCAACCAATTGCGCTCGGGGACGCAGGGACGCGCCAACTTCACGATGCAATTCGATCACTACGAACAAGTGCCCGCGAACGTCGCCACGGAAATCCAGGCGAAATTCAAGTAACTCAACGAGTTGAAGCCAAACATTCAAGAGATCACGTAAAGGAGCCCGGCCATGGCCAAGGAAAAGTTTTCGCGTACGAAGCCGCACTGCAACATCGGCACGATCGGCCACGTCGATCACGGCAAGACGTCGCTGACGGCCGCGATCACTAAGGTTCTCGCGGAGACCGGCGGCGCGACCTTCACCGCCTACGATCAGATCGACAAGGCGCCGGAAGAGAAGGCGCGCGGCATCACGATTTCGACGGCGCACGTCGAGTACGAGACGAAGAAGCGCCACTACGCGCACGTCGACTGCCCCGGCCACGCCGACTACGTCAAGAACATGATCACCGGCGCGGCGCAGATGGACGGCGCGATCCTCGTCGTCTCGGCCGCCGACGGCCCGATGCCGCAGACCCGCGAGCACATCCTGCTCGC
>JBEKFO010000348.1:0-4573 GCA_050013275.1 Roseiarcus sp.
TCCATATGCAGCGACGCGCCGATCCCGCAGCGAAACGCCTCGACGGAATAGCGCTCTAGCAGGAAATCTTGATTGAGCGCGGGAACGCCGGCGAGCCAGGGATAGCTCAGCGCGCGGCGATCGATGAGATGGAGGTGGGTGTCGACGATGGTCGAAAAGGTCATCTGGCCAACCGGGCGAAAGCGGACGCGACGGGACATGATAACCACAAGCGGAGAAACTCGCCAAAGCGCTTTGCTCGCGCCGCCGCTATTGCCTGGGGGCGGCCAATGTGATGATCGGTTGCGGGAATGGCGCCGCAACAGGGCGCGCCGCGCGAGAATTGGGGAGCCGAACATGGCGTTGCGACTGAAGGGCAAGACGGCGCTGCTGACCGCCGCGGCGGCGGGCATCGGGCGGGCGACCGCCGAGGCCTTCGCCGCCGAAGGCGCGCGGGTGATCGCGACCGATATCAACGTCGCTGGGCTGGCCGGGCTCGAGGCCGAACCGCGACAGCTCGACGTGCGCTCCAGCGAGGCGGTCGAAGCGCTGGCGCGGGAGGTCGGACCGATCGACGTCCTCTTCAATTGCGCCGGCTTCGTGCATCACGGCAGCGTGCTCGACTGCTTGGACGCCGATTGGGATTTCTCGTTCGACCTCAACGTCAAATCGATGCATCGCACGATTCGGGCGTTCCTGCCGGGCATGCTGGAGAAAGGCGGCGGCTCGATCGTCAACGTCGCCTCGGTCGCCTCGTCGGTGCGCGGCGTCGTCAATCGTTACGTCTACGGCGCCTCGAAGGCGGCGGTGATCGGCCTGACCAAGTCGGTGGCCGCCGATTTCATCCGTCGCGGCGTGCGCTGCAACGCGATTTGCCCCGGCACCGTGGAAAGCCCGTCGCTCGACCAGCGCATCGCCGCGCTCAGCGCACAGACGAATCAGCCGGTCGAGGCGGTGCGCCAGGCTTTCGTCGATCGCCAGCCGATGGGCCGGCTCGGCAAGCCTGACGAAGTCGCGATGCTCGCGCTCTATCTCGCCTCTGACGAAAGCGCGTTCACGACCGGGCAGATTCACGTCGTCGACGGCGGCTTCGTGCTGTAGCGGGGCCGATCGACGGCGCGTCACGCGTTGGCGGCGCCCGGCGGCTCCGGCCATGCGCGCGCCTCGGCGGCGCGCATCGCTTCGAACGCCATGGCGAGGCCGAGCACGCCGAGATCGTCGAAGCGGCGGCCGACGATTTGCAGGCCGATCGGCAGGCCGTCGTCGTCGTAGCCGCAATTGATCGTCGCGGCCGGTTGCTCGGACATGTTGAAGGCGACGGTGAAGCCGATGTGGGGAAACGGATTGAGCGGGTCGCCGCTCGGCGAGGCCATTTCGGCGGGGTAGGCGGTGATCGGCGCGGTCGGCGACAGCACGAAATCGTAGGGCAGCGTCGCCACGATCGCGGCTTTGCGCATCGCCATGATCTGGCTGAAGCCGTGGAACAAAGCTTCGCCGCTGAGGCCGGCCGCCGATTCGGCCCAGGCGCGGATGAACGGCAGGATCTTTTCGCGCCGCTCGGGCGGCGTCGCGCGCAGATCGATCAGCGAGCGCATACGCCAGAAGCGGTCGAGCCCGTCGAGCATCTCCTGGGTCAGGAACGGCTTGAGCGGTTCGACGATCGCGCCGGCGGAGCCAAGATCGCGCGCCGCGCGCTCGACGGCGGCGCGGACCGGCGCCGTCGCCGCGTCGCCGCAGCCGGCCTCCAGGAGGAGGCCGATGCGCAGACCGCGAAGGTCGGTCGGCTCGACGCGCCAATCCAGATTCTGCGGCGGCAGGCTCATGGTGTCGCGCGAGTCCGGCAGGGACAACGTCGCCATCATCAGCGCCGCGTCGGCGACGCTGCGCGTGATCGGCCCGGCGACGCGCCCGATATAGGGCGGATCGATCGGCACGCGCCCCGCGCTCGGCTTCAGCCCGAAGACGCCGCACCAGCCCGCGGGAAGGCGCACCGAGCCGCCGATGTCGGTGCCCAGATGCAGCGGGCCGTAGCCGGCCGCCGCCGCCGCCGCCGCGCCGGCCGACGAGCCGCCGGGATTGCGCGCGAGGTTCCAAGGGTTGCGCGCGAGCGCGTGAAAGCTCGAAAGGCCCGACGACAACATGCCGTAGTCCGGCATCGTTGTCTTGGCGAAGAGAATAGCGCCGGCTTCGCGCAAGCGCGCCGCGGGCGGCGCGTCGGCTGCGGCGGGTTCGAGCACGCTCGCCGCAGTGCCCAGCGGAGTCGGCTCGCCGATGGTGGCGATGTTGTCCTTGACGGTCGCGGGCGCGCCGTCGAGCGGTCCCATCGGCGCGCCGCGGCGCCAGCGCTCCTCGGCGGCGCGCGCCTCCGCGAGCGCCCGCTCCGGCGCCAAGAGATAGGTCGCGTGAATGTGCGGCTCGAACTCAGCGACGCGCTGCAACACGTCGCGCATCGCCTCGAGCGGCGAAAGCGCGCCGCTGCGATAGGCTTCAACGAGCGCGACGGCGGTCAGTTCAAAGGGGCGCATCAGGGTTCACATTCTGACGGAGCGGTTAATCGCCCGGCCCCTCACCCAACCTCTCCCCGCAAGCGGGGAGAGGAGTCGCCGGCGCCTTTCTCCTCCTCTCCCCGCGAGCGGGGAGAGGCAGGGTGAGGGGCGTGGGGACTAACCGCAGGCGCTCCTACTTCCACGACAGCGCCGAGAGGTCGTTGACGAAGATCGGCGCGTTCTTCCACAGGCCGTCCAGCTTGGCGTCGGCGACGACGACGTTCGGCAACTGGAACAGGAATGCGTTGACGCAGTCGTCGGCGATTCTGCGCTGCGCCTCGCCGATCGCCTTCTTGAACGCGTCGAGGTCCGGCGCCGCCTCGAGCCGCGCGAAAATCTCGCGGAAGGCCGGGCTGTCATATTGGAAATAGTAGTCGGGGTTGGCGTAGATGCCGATGTCGAGCGGCTCGACGTGGCTGATGATCGTCAGGTCGAAATTGTGGGCCTTGTAAACGCCCGACAGCCATTGCGCCCATTCGACGTTCTCGATCTTCGCTTCGATGCCGACCTGGGCGAGCTCCGCGGCGACGATCTCGCCGCCCTTGCGCGCGTAATCGGGCGGCGGCAGGGTCAGCGTCAGTTGCAGCGGCGTCGCGACTCCGGCCTCCTTGAGCAACGCCTTCGCCTTGTCCGGGTCGTGCGGATATTCGCCGGTCAGATCGACGTAGCCGGGATCGTTGGGCGTGAGGTGGCTGCCGATCGGCGCGCCGAACCCATTCATGGCGCCGTCGATGATCGCCTTGCGGTCGATCGCGTAGGCGATCGCTTGGCGCACGCGCAGATCGTCGAGCGGCTTCTTCTTGTTATTGATGCCGAGGATGGTCTTGCCTTCGGTGCCGCCGATCAGCACTTGGAAGCGCGGATCGCTTTGGAATTGCGCGATGTTCTGGTAGCCGGCGATGCGCGGGAAGGCGTCGATCTCGCCCGCGAGCATCGCCGCGACCTCCGCCGAAGGATCGCTGATGAAGACGAACTTCGCGTGAGCGATCCCGATCTTCGCCGCGTCGCGGAAACCGTCCCATTTGTCGAGCGTGGCGAAGGCGCCCTTGTTCCAGGCGGAGAGCTTGTAAGGGCCGGTGCCGACCGGCGCGGTCGCTTCGGTCGCCGCGCTCTTCTCGTCGATGATGACCGCAGTGTTCAGGCCGAGGTGGAACAACGCTTCGAAGCTCGGATTCTTGAACTTCAGCGTGACGACGTCGGGGTCGCTGGCGTCGATCGACTCGATCGAGGCGAAGAAGGCCTTCTCCTTGTTGGTCGAGTCTTTGGCCGCGGCGCGCTCGAAGGAGAACTTCACGTCCTTGGAGGAAAACGTCTCGCCGTCCTGGAACTTGACGCCCTTGCGCAACGTGAAGGTCAGCGTCTTGAGGTCCGGCGAAAAGCTCCATTTTTCCGCCAGCAGCGGCGTGACCGAGAAGTCTTCGTTGATCTTCGTCAGCCCCTCGAAGATGTTGTAGTGCGTGATCTCGCCGATCGCGGCGGCCGCGCCGGCGGTCGGATCGAGCCCTGGCGGCTCGAGCGTCATGCCGATCGTCACGCTGTCCTTCGCGGCCGCGATCGAGGGGATGACGAGCGCGCTCGAAGCCGCGAACGCGGCGCTCAATGCGAGAACAATGCGGGAGGGGAGAAGCATGGGACGCTCCTTGAGACGGGCGCTGGGGAGCCGGACAATAGCATCCCGCGGCGCGCCGGCGTCAAGCGGCGGCGAACGCGACGAGCGGATCGCCTCCCAATTCCCGCGATCGGCTCTCAATCCACGAACCGCACGGCATGGATCGGCGGCAGCGTGTGGCTGAGCTCGCGCCAATGGTCGCCCTGGTCCTCGCTGATCCAAAGGCCGCCGGTGGTGGAGCCGAAGGCGAGACGGTCGCCGGTTTGGTCCACTGAGAGCGCGTGGCGGTAGACGACGTCATAGGCGTGCCGCTGCGGCAGGCCGGCGCGCAGCACGTCGAAACTCTTGCCGGCGTTGCGGGTGCGCGTGACGACGAGCTTGCCGTCGACCGGAATGCGCTGCTCGTCCTTGACCCCGGGCACGAACCACGCGGTGTCGG